>CAYXUE010000004.1:0-42689 GCA_964467885.1 uncultured bacterium
CTGGGTCTCTTCCGCACCGGCGGCGAGGACGGCACCGGCCCGCAGGGACTGGTGGAGCCGGCGGGCAACCTCAGCAGTTCGCCGCAGGCACAGATCGAGGCCTTCCTGGCTGAGGAGGACGTCACGGCAGCGGCCATGCTGGACGCCAGCGGTGAGCTGGTGGCCGGCCGCCTGGCCAACGTGGTTGATAGCGTGCCCGCCCTGCGCGCGGCCGCGGTCGCCATCGTGGGTCGCTCCTACGAATCTGCGCGCCTGGTGACGGTGGAGTTGAACGAGGGCGTGGTGATGATCGGCTGGCTGGCCAATGGCGACAGCATTGTCCTGGAGATCGCCGACACCTCCGAGCTCTCCATCCTCACGAACAGGCTCAGGCGCAGGCTCCACGACTTCGACGACCAGGCATGAAGCCCGGTGGATGGCGGCTCCTCTCCAACCTGGAGGAGAGCGCGGAACTGGCGCGTGAAGCGCTGCGGCGGGCTCCCGCCGGATCGCTGCTGCTGCTGGTGGGGCCGTTGGGCTCCGGCAAGACCACCTTCACCGGCCTGCTAGGGCGCGAACTCGGCAGCAGCGCGGCCGTGACCAGCCCCACCTACACACTGGTGCACGAGTACCCCACCCCCGAAGGCCCTCTGGTGCACATAGACGCCTACAGGCTGCCGGACGCCAAGGCGCTCACGGGCATCGGCCTGGACGACTACCTGGAGCGCGCTCGCCTGGTGGTCGTGGAGTGGGGCCTGCCCCTGCGCGAGCTCTACCCGGAGGCGCTGGTGCTGGAGTTCGAGCTGCGGGCGGTGGGCGAGCACGAGGTGGAGCGCCGGGCGCGCTGGGTCGAGGGAGCGGCTTCGTGAGCGGCGCCCTGAGCGGTGGCGGCAAGCTGCTCCTCGGCCTGGACACGGCCACGGACCACCTGGCGCTCTCGCTGGTCGAGGCGCCCGTGGAGCGCGGCGGCCACGTTGGGGGCGCCGAGGTGGCGCGGTTCGTGGAACAGGTGGGCCGCGAGCACTCCGCGAGGCTGCTGGCCGAGTTGGACGCCCTGCTCCGCCGGTCCGGCGCGGCGCGTGAGGACGTAGTCGGCATAGGTGTGGGAGTGGGGCCCGGCTCCTACACCGGCGTGCGCATAGGCGTCTCCTCCGCCCGGGCGCTCGGGCGCGCCTGGGGCGTGCCCGTGGGCGGGTCCAGCAGCCTGCTGGCGCTGCTTGACCCGGAGATCGAGCCGGGCGCGCGGGGGGTGGCGCTGCTGGACGCGCGCAAGGGCAACGTGTACGCCCAGGTTGGGCGCAGGCTGGATGGCCCCGAACCGACGTTCGAGCCCGTGGGCGACCCCGTCAAGCTTCCCCGTTCGGAGGTGGAGACGCGTTTTCCGGGTCTGCCGGTCAGCGAAGGGCCGCCCAGCGCGGCGGTGCTGGCCAGGCGGGCGCTGCTGGGGGGCTCTCTTGAACCCTGGTACCTGTGAGGCGCGAACCGATGAAGGCGGGGGTCCGAGCCCCCTCTTCCACGCCTGGCTCCGCCGGTAGCTGCCCCCTTGGGGGCCCGGGCCGACGGCCGGTTATACTGCCTCACCGCGAGAGTTCTCTGCACGCGTCCTCGCGGTCCGCCAAGGTCGCCCTCCGCGGTTCGTTAGCGGTGTGGGCGCCCGGTTCGGTCCGTTCGTATTGGTCCGGCGGCGCGGCTAGACGGACGCTCAGGGAGCGTTGAGCCCCAACGGGCGGGAGTTGAGCATGTTCTTCAGACTGGGTCAAGAGATGGGGGTCGACTTAGGCACTGCTACGGTCCTCATCTACGTGAAAGGTAAAGGCATCCTCCTGAGGGAGCCCTCCGTGATCGCCATGGTGCGCGACACGGGCGAGGTCAAGGCGGTCGGCGAGGAAGCGTACCGCATGCTGGGTCGCACCCCCGGCAACATCGTGGCGGTCAGGCCCATGCGTGACGGCGTCATCGCAGATTACGACCTCACCGAGAAGATGCTGCAGGCGTTCGTGAAGAAGGTCCTCTCGGGCCCCTCACGCCTCTTCAAACCGCAGATCATGGTGTGCGTGCCCTCGGGCGTCACCGAGGTGGAGCGCCGCGCGGTGCTGCAGGCCACCCGCGAGGTGGGCGCACGCAAGGCGTTCCTCATCGAGGAGCCCCTGGCGGCCGCCATCGGCGCCGGCGTCAACATCGCGGAGCCCACCGGCTCCATGATCGTGGACGTGGGCGGTGGCACCACGGACGTGGCCATCATCTCGCTGGGCGGCATCGTCGTCTCCGAGAGCATGCGCATAGCCGGCAACGAGTTCGACGAGTCCATCATCCGCCACATCCGCCACAAGGAGAACCTCCTGATAGGCGACCGCACCGCCGAGGACATAAAGGTCAAGGTGGGCGCCGCCATGCTGCGGGGACCCGAGGACAACGAGAGCATGGAGGTGCGCGGCCGCGACCTCATCAACGGCCTGCCCAAGACCATCACGGTCACCACCCAGGACGTGGTGGACGCGCTGAAGGAGCCCATCCAGAAGATCGCGGACGGCGTTAGGCGCGTGCTCGAGCAGGCGCCGCCCGAGCTGGTGTCGGACGTCATCGACCGCGGCATCATAATGACCGGCTCCGGTTCGCTACTGCGCAACTTCGACGAGCTCCTGCGGCAGACCACCGGCATCCCCGTGATGGTGGCCGAATCGGCCACCGAAGCCGTTGCCTTGGGCACCGGCCAGGCGCTGGACATGATCCACGTCCTGCAGGACGCGTTGATCTCAGACAACTTCCTGAGGCGCTGAGCATGACGACCTTCCGGGTCGTCTCCCCACTCCCTTCGGCACCGCGGGCGGCAGCGCTGTTGGCGCTGCTGCTGGCTCTAATGGTGGCAGGCGCCGCGGGGGCGCAGCGCGCCGCCGTGCTGGAACTGGCCGTCGACGACGTGGTGATAGGCGACCGGGGCTACGGCCTCACGGCCGCGGCCGGCAACCGCCTGGAGCGCTTCGAGGTAGAGGTGCTGGGCGTGCAGCACGGCGCGGGCAACGGCTTCCCGCTGGTGCTCGTGCGTACCAGCGGCGAGCTGATAGAAGCCAGCGGCGGCGTGGCCGCCGGCATGAGCGGCAGCCCCATCTACATCCACACCGAGAGGGGCGACGCGCTGCTAGGCGCCATCGGTTACGTCTTCGCGCAGTCGGATCACAGCGTGGCGCTGGTAACGCCCATCGCCGAC
This sequence comes from uncultured bacterium, assembly GCA_964467885.1. Classification (GTDB taxonomy): domain Bacteria; phylum Deinococcota; class Deinococci; order Deinococcales; family Trueperaceae; genus JAAYYF01. The sequence continues at coordinate 3,185 of CAYXUE010000004.1, forward strand.
ATGCGCACGGCGGACGGCGCCACCACCTTCGTGGGGCACGTACCCGGTTACGGTGCTGCCGTACCCGTGGCCACCCCCATCCTCCTGGCGGGCGCCAGCGAGCGCACGGCCCGCCTGCTCGAGCCCCTGTTCCAGGACTCGCGTCTGAGTCTGCTACCCGTGCAGTCAGGCGGCACGGCGCCGGACGCGCTCGACCAGGCCCACGAACTGGTGCCCGGTAGCGCCATCGCCGTGTCCCTCATCAGCGGCGACGTGCAGATGTCGGCCGTGGGCACCGTCACCACGGTGGAGGACGGCCGCATCCTGGCGTTCGGTCACCCGCTGCTGGGCCTGGGCGAGGCGACCTTGCCCTTCGTGCCCGCCTACGTCACGAGCATCCTCCCCAGCCTGCAGGTGCCGTTCAAGCTGGCCAACGTGGGCTCCCGCGTACTCGGGGTGATAGAGCAGGACAGGCCGACGGCCATCAGCGGCGTGGTGGGCGCGGAGCCCAGCACCGTGCAGGTCTCGCTCAGCCTGCAGGGGGTGCCGGGCGACCCGGTGCATACCTTCGAGGTGGCGGCCGACGAGCGGCTCTACCCCGTGCTGGTAGCCACCGCCACGCTGCAGCTGCTGGACCGCGCGCTGGGCGCCACCACGCCGGGTTACGCGGACCTGGCCTGGGAGGTCACCCTGGCCGATGGCCGGCGGGTGAACGTCATCGAGCAGGTGAACCACACCGCGGACCTGGCCTACGGCGCCGCACTCATGGCGGCCGGGCCGCTGGCGGTGCTCGCCGCCAACGAGTTCAGGGCAGCGGACGTGACCCAGGTGAGCATCACCATGCGGCTGGAGGGCCGCCAGCAGGTGGCCACCCTGCGGGAGGCCGTGCTGGAGAGCCGGACCGTGACGCCGGGCGACTCCGCCCACGTGCACCTGCGTTTGCAACCCCACCGCGAGCGGGCCGTGGTGCGCACCGTCACGGTCGCGTTGCCGGAGGACGTCACGGGCGAACTCACGCTGCTCATCCGCGGCGGCAGCGTGCCGCGCGACACGGGCGAAACCGAGCTGGACGAGAAGGTCATCGACCCGCCCCGTACCTTCGGCGAGCTGCTCGACGCGTTGCGCCACCGTGTACAGTCCAGCGAACTGGTGGTGGAAGCCATCACGGAGGAGGGCGAACTCCATCGCCTGCACCGTGAGCCGTTCCCCTTCGTGGTGCTGGGTCACGAGAGCGTGGTGCTGCAGGTGGCGCCCGCTGACGGGACGGCCGGCGCGCTGGACGTGGAGGCGGATGAACGACCGGCGGAAGGCGGCGGCACCACGCAGGGAACGGGGGAACCATGAGCACGTCGTTGGAACGCATCGTGGCGGTGACCGGAGGCACACTGGAAGGCTCGACTCCGAGCGCTTCCCCGGGCTCCCCTGCCGCCGCCGGCGCTGCCACGGCCAACCTCACCAACCTGCTGGACCCGGCTGACCCCGCCTACGCGGAACTGGCGCCCACGTCGGTGGTGGTGCTGCCAGCCAACACGCGGGCGCCAGCGCCCCCTCCAGGCCTGCTGGTGGCCGCCGACGACCACGACCTGGGAGAGTCCTACGCCGGCGCCGTGCTGCGGGTGGCGGACACGCGCCTGGCCCTGGCACGCCTCTCCTCGCTCCTGGGGCGGCATCCGCTGCCCCGGGGTCACGACGGCGCACCGGCCACGGTGCACCCTTCCGCCACCGTGGCGGCGGACGCGGTGCTGGCGCCGGGCGTGGTCGTCGGCGCGGGCGCCTCCTTGGGCGCCGGCTGCGTGGTGGGCGCCAACAGCGTGATCGGTGAGGGCGTGACGCTGGGCGAAGGCTGCCTGCTGCACCCCAACGTGACGCTCTACCCCGGCACCCGGCTGGGGCGGCGCGTGACGCTGCATGCGGGCGCCGTCATCGGCGCGGACGGCTTCGGCTACGCCGCCGGCCCGCGAGGCGCGGAGAAGATCGTCCACCTGGGCGGGGTGGTCCTGGGCGACGACGTGGAGGTAGGCGCCAACACCGCCATCGACCGGGGCACGCTGCTGCCTACCCGCGTGGGAGACCGCACCAAGATCGACAACCACTGCCAGATCGGGCACAACGTGGTCATCGGGTCCGACACGCTCATCGCCGGCATGACCGGCGTGGCCGGCAGCGCCCGCATAGGCCGCGGCGTCATACTGGGCGGCTACGTGGCCGTGAGCGACCACGTGCAGGTGGGTGACGGCGCCCGCATAGCGGGCCGCTCCGGCGTCACCAAGGACGTACCGCCGGGCGCCACCTGGGCCGGGTTCCCCGCCAGACCCCACCGCGCCTTCGTGCGCGAGCTCTACCTGCTGGGCAAGCTCGAGCAGATGTGGCAGGCGGTCAAGCCGCGCCGGGGCGATGAGGAGAACGTGTGAGGATCAGCGGCACCGCCATCCACTCCGGCCTCACCAGCACGGTGAGCTTGCACCGCGAGGATGGCCCCATCCGCTTCCGGCGCGGTGGCCACACGGTGGAGGCGCACATCGGCAACGTGGTGGGCGCTGCCCGCGCCACCAGTTTGGGCGCGAACGGAGCGCGGGTGCACCTGGTGGAGCACCTGCTGGCCGCACTGGCCGTGAGAGGCTTCTACAGCGGTGTACTGGTGGAGGTGGACAACGACGAGTTGCCCATCCTGGACGGCTCGGCGGCCCCCTGGTTACCAGCCATCGATCGGTTGGGGGAGCCGCCCGCCCCGCCGCCGCCCCTCACGCTGCAAGAGCCTCTGGAGCTGCGCCAGGGCGCCGCCTGCATCAGGTTCGAGCCCGGTCCGACCTGGCTGGACTGCAGCATCGACTTCCCGCACCCAGCCATAGGCGCCCAGCGGGTGGAGCTGCCCGGCCACAGGTGGAGCGAGCTGCTGGACGCCAGAACGTTCGGCATGCTGGCGGATTGGGAGGAGCTGAAAAGCCGCGGATTGGCGTTGGGGGCGAGCGAAGAGCATGCTATCGTCTTCGGTGATGTTGGGCCGCTGCGTCCTTTACGTCACCGGGACGAGCCCGTGCGCCACAAGGCACTGGACGCGGTGGGCGACCTGGCTCTCCTCGCACGGCCGCTCACAGCGCGTATCGTCGTCACGCGCGGCTCCCACGCTCTCCACCACGAGGCGGTACGTCGACTGATGCATCACCTTTCCCACGAGGCCGCGCCCGCATGACCCTCTCGCCCCTGAAGGTCGCCGTCGTAGGCGCGGGCGTCATGGGCCGCTATCACGCCATGAACTACGCCACCATGCCGCGTGTGGACCTGGTGGCCGTGGTGGACATCGACCCGGTGCGGCGTGAGGAGATGCGCGCCACCTACGGTTGCCGCACCTACGAGACCGTGGAGGAGCTGCTGGCCAACGAGGAGCTGGACGCCACCAGCGTGGCCGTGCCCACCTACCTGCACTTCTCCGTGGCCCGCACGTTGCTCAACGCCGACGTGCACGTGCTGGTGGAGAAGCCCGTGGCCACGGACCTGGCGCAGGCGCGGACGCTGACGGACCTCTCGCGGCAGCGCGACCGCGTGCTGCAGGTGGGGCACATCACCCGCTTCTACGAGGCCGTGCAGATGCTCTCCCGCCACGTGGACGAGCCGTACCTCATCGAAGCGCGCCGGCTGGTGCCCTCCGAACGCGTGCGCGACGTGGGGGTAGTGCTCGACCTCATGATCCACGACATCGACATCGTGCTGGGCCTGGTGGGCGGCAAGCCGCTTGACGTGACCGCCGCCGGGCACGCGCTGAACGGCAGCCCGCACGAGGACGTGGCCGCGGCGCAGATCGTGTTCGACAACGGCTGCATAGCGCGCTTCCTGGCCAGCCGGGTGTCGCCCGACTCGGAGCGAAGCCTGCTGGTGGCCGAGAAGAACCAGACCATCCGCGTGGACTTCGCCAAAGAGCCGTACACCGAGGTGTTCATCTACCGCGCGCCCAAGGCTGGCGCGACCGTGGGCCACGTGAAACTGGACCGGCACGTGGTGCACGAGGAGAACCCCCTGCGGCGCGAGCTGGAGCACTTCGTGGCGCGCATCCGCCGCGACGCCGCGCCCATCGGCACCCTGGACGATGACATCCGCTCCTTGGGCCTGGCCACCACCCTGCTGAAGAAGATCCACGCCACCGAACCGGTGCTGGCCAACTGACGTAGCCCGGGGCCGGAAGGCGCGCCCCTTGCGTTACACTTACCGCATGGCCGTCGATATCCGAGCCATCCTTCCGCACCGCTACCCGTTCCTGCTGGTCGACCGCTTCGTGTCGCAGTCGGGCGACTCGTTCGAGTGCCTCAAGAACGTCACGCATAACGAGCCCTTCTTCGTGGGCCACTTCCCCGACGAGCCCGTCATGCCGGGGGTCCTCATCGTCGAGGCCCTGGCGCAGGCGGCGGCCGTCGGGCTGGCCGTGCGCGAAGGTCAGACCGATGGCGGGGCGGTGGGCTACCTGACCACCGTGGACGGCGCCAAGTTCCGGCGCCGCGTCGTGCCGGGCGATCAACTCAGGCTGACGGGCACCATCACGCTCTTCAGGCGCGGCATCTGCCGCGTGGAGGCCCGCGCCCTCGTCGGCGAGGAAGTGGCGGCCGAAGCGACCCTCTCCTTCATGTACGCCCGCTGAGGCCCGCCCCTACGGTGACTGCCATCCATCCACCCGAGGTGGCTGCCGGCGCTTCCGTAGCACCGGGGGCGCAGCTGGCGCCAGGCGTGCGCGTTGGTCCCAACGTGGTGGTGGAGGACGACGTGCAGGTGGGCGCGGGCACCGTGCTGCTGCCCGGCACCGTGCTGCTGACGGGCAGTCGCGTGGGCGCCAACTGCCGCCTGGGCCCCTACGCCGTGGTGGGCGGCCAGCCCATGGACAGCCGCTTCCAGGGAGAGCCCAGTTTCGCCGTACTGGAGGACTCCGTGGAACTGCGGGAGTTCGCCACCGTGCACCGCGCCACGGGCGAGGGCAACGCCACGCGCATCGGCCAGGGCACCCTGATCATGAGCTACGCCCACGTGTCGCATAACGGCCAGATCGGTCGGGGCTGCGTGCTGACCACCAACGTGCAGCTCGGGGGTCACGTCCAGGTGGGCGACTACGCGGTGCTGGGCTCGGGCGCCATGATGCACCAGTTCGGCCGCGTGGGCGCCTACGCCATGTTCGGCGGCGGCAGTGCCGCCAACCGCGACCTGCTGCCCTACACCATGGCGCGCGGCAACCCTGCGGTGCACTACCGTCTCAACCGGGTGGGCCTCGAGCGCCACGGGATAACGGGCCCGCGCTACGCCGCGCTGGAGCAGGCGCTGCGCCTGGTGCGCAGGCGTCGCCTGGACGAACTGGCCGAGGTCGCCGAGGGCAACCCTGACGTGGCCCTGCTCCTCGACTTCATCCGCAGCAGCAAGCGCGGCATCTCGCACTTCGTGACGAGGGGCTGACGTGGCGCAGGTGGTGCTGGTGAGCAACGGACCCGGCGAGCTGTACACCTGGGTCAGGCCCGTGCTGGAGGAGCTGCGCGAGAACTACCCGCAGCTCGACGTCTCCATCAGCCTCATACCCTGCCAGTTCGCCGGCGGTAACGAGCCGGCCATCGCCGCCACCTTCGGGCCGGACGCGCTCAGCACGCCCGCCCAGTACCTGCGAGCGGCGGCGCTGGGCGCGGCGCCGGAGCCGCTGGTCGAGTTGGCGGAGAGGAGCGAGAAGGGAACCGGGGCCAGCGGCGTGGTGATCGGCCTGGGCGGGAACGGCGCCATGGCCGTAGCTCTGGGCAAGCGACTCGGCTACCCGGCCTACCGCTACTCGTTCGAGCCGTACTGGCACGACGGCCTGGCTGGCCTGCTGGTACCGGACGACGAAGTGCGCAAGCGCGCGCTGCGGGGCAAGGCGCCGCCCCAGCGGACCTCCGTGGTGGGCAACCTGGTGGCCGACGCCGTGAAGGCCAGCGCACCCGTGGCGGAGCCGGGGAGCCCGCACGTGCTGCTCTTCGGCGGCAGCCGCGACGGCTTCGCGCTGCACCTCATCCCGCTCATGATCGCCGTGACCGACCGCCTGGCCGCTGCACTGCCGGGCGCGCGCTTCGTGTGGCCCGTCAGTCGGCTCCTCAAGGAGCAGACCATCCGCGACGGCGTGGCCGGCGTGCACGCCGACACGCTGCACGGTGTGGCGGGCGAACGGCAGGGCGACGTGGTTCTCACCCCCTCGGGCGCTCGTCTGGAGCTGGTGGACGAGGACAGCCGGTACGCCCATATGAGAGCGGCGGACCTGGCCATCACCATCCCCGGCACCAACACCCTGGAGCTCGGGGTGGCCGGAGTGCCCGCCCTGGTGCTGCTGCCCATGAACCAGCCGGAGCTCATCCCCCTGGAGGGCGCGGGCCACTGGCTGGGGCTGGTGCCTCTCGTCGGCCGCTACCTCAAGCGCTACGCCGTGAAGCTGTTCGTGGAGGGCCTCAAGGTGCCCGTGTCGCTGCCCAACCGCATCAGCGGCGAGGAGTTGATGACCGAGCTGAGGGGCCGCATAGACCCCCAGCTGGTGGCCGACACGGCGCTGGCCCTGCTGGCGGACGAGGCCCGTCTGGCGGCCACCCGCGAACGGTTGGAACGGACCATGCCCAAGCCAGGCGCGGCCCAGGCGCTGGTGAGGCAGGTGCTGACGGAGACCGGCCTGGCGCAGCACGCCCGGCCGGATGGCGCCAGCACCGCCACACCGCCCCGGACGGCGGCGACCGCAGAACCGTGACGCACCTGTTACTGCCGCGCAGCAGGGCCGCACTGCTGGGGAGCCTGGCGGCCATCCTCAACGGGGTGGCGCGGGTTGCCATCGTGCCCCTCTTCGTGACCCCCCTCTTCGACCAGGTGCTGCAGGCGCAGGACACGTCCGCCCTACCGCGGGTGCTGGCGGTGGCTGCCGCCGTGGCCATCGGCGGCAGCCTGGCCCTCTGGGCGCAGGACGCGCTCATGGGGCACGCCGCCGCGCAACTGAGCGCCAGGTGGCGCACCCGGCTCTACACGGCACTGCTCGACGCGCCGCCGGGCAGGCTGCCGGGAACGTCCGGTGGGCTGGCCAGCCGCATAATCAACGATCTGCGGGAGGTCGAGACATACTTCCGCTTCGGCCTCGGCACCCTGATAGCCGAGAGCGTGACTCTCCTACTGATCCTGGTACTGCTCGTGCGGGCAGATCCGCTGGCGGCCCTGTCGCTGGTGGCCCTGGCGCTGCCGACCGTGCTGGTGCTGCGCTGGGTGGGCGGCTACCTGCAGCGCGCGGCGGACCGCTCCATGGCCCAGAGCGAAGAGGTGGGCCGGCACCTGCAGGAGGGCCTCAAGCACACGGAGCTGGTGCGCGCCTTCGGAGCCAGGGCGTTCATGCTGCGCCGCTTCCAGCCGGCCAACCGGGCGGTGGAGCGCGCCATGAGCCAGCGCAGCCTCATCGCCGGCCTGCAGGTGCCGCTCACGCAGGTGCTGGTGTTCACCGCCATAGGCGTGCTCGTGGTCTTCCTGGTGGCCGGCGTGGAGCGCGGCGCCATGACGGTGGGCGACGTCATAGCCTTCATCACCCTGGTGGCGCTGGCGGCCACGCCGACGCAGCTGCTGCCGCACGGTTACGCCCTCATGCGGCAGGCGGCGGCGGCGGAGGAACGCCTGGTCAAGCTGACGCGTACGCCCGAGAGTGCGGCCGGTGACCCGGGAACCGCAGCCGCGCCTGCCGCGGAAGCGGCCGCCGCACCGGCGCACGAGCGGGCGAGCCCCATCACCTTCGTGACGGTGACGCCGCAGGCGCGTGCCATGGCGGCCGTTACGCCCTCCGGCGGAACCGCGACGCCCCTGCTGGAACTGCGGGAGGTGGCCTATTCGTACAGGAAGGACGCGCCCGTGCTGGAGGACGTGTCCCTGACCCTGCCCAGCCAGGGCCTGGTGGTCGTCAGCGGGCCGAGCGGTAGCGGCAAGACCACCCTGCTCCGCCTGCTGCTGGGCTTCGACCGGCCGACGGCGGGGCGGGTCCTGCTGAACGGCGAGCCGCTGGCCCAGGTGCCGGAGGAGGATCTGCGCGCGCGGCTGGCGTACGTGCCGCAGGACCACGGCGTGCTCTCCGGCAAGGTGCGCGACGTGCTGGCCATGGGCCGGGAGTTGCCGGAGGAGGCGCTCTGGAACGCCCTCGAGGCCGTGGGGCTGGCCGCGGTGGTGCGGAAGCTGGCAGCGGGCCTGGACACGGAGCTGCAGGAGGACGGCGGCGGGCTGTCCGGCGGCCAGCGCCAGCGCCTGGCCATCGCCCGCGCGCTTCTGGGCAGCCCGCAGGCGGTGCTGCTGGACGAGCCCACGTCCAACTTAGACGACACCGCGGAACGTGAGATAGTTAACCTGTTGGAGCGGCTGGCCCGCCGCCGGCTGGTGCTGGCGGTCACGCATAGGCCGGCGCTGGCGCTGGCCGCGGACACGCTGCTGGAGGCCACGCCCACCGGCGGCTGAGGCGGCCGCCTTGCGCACCTACCTGAACGCTACGGAACACGCACGCACCCGGGAGGAAGCTCATCTCAAGCATCGTCGTCATCGATTACGGCTCGCAGTACACCAGGCTCATAGCCCGCCGCTTGCGGGAGGCCAACGCCTACTCCGTCATCCTGCCGCACACCGCGGGCCTGGAGAGGATCGTCGCGGCGGAGCCCGCGGGCATCATCCTCTCCGGCGGCCCCAACAGCGTCTACGACGAGGGTGCGCCCGACTTGCCCGACGGGCTGCTGGAACTAGGCCTGCCCGTGCTGGGCATCTGCTACGGCATGCAGCTCCTCGCCCGCGCCCTGGGCGGGGAGGTGGCGGGGAGCTCCGAACGGGAGTACGGCCGGGCCACTCTCAGCGAACACTCGGGGCAGCTGTTCGAGGGCGTGGAGGGCGAGTTCGTGGCCTGGATGAGTCACGGCGACGCCGTGCGCCGGGCGCCGGCGGGGTTCGCGGTCACGGCCACCACCGCCAGCACCCCGGTCGCTGCCTTCGAGGACACCGAGCGGGCGCTGTACGGGCTGCAGTTCCACCCTGAGGTGGTCCACACCCCCAAGGGCGGTCAGGTGCTGGAGAACTTCCTGCGCCTCACCGGCGTGAGCCGCGACTGGACCACCAGCAACGTCATAACGACCCTGGAGGAGGACATCCGGCAGCAGGTGGGCAACGAGCGGGTGCTGCTGGCCATCTCGGGCGGGGTGGACTCCAGCACCCTGGGGTCGCTTCTGGCGCGCGTGCTGGGCGAGCAGCTGACCGCCGTGTTCGTGGACCACGGGCTCCTGCGCCACGGCGAGGCCGAGCAGGTGGAGCGCGCCCTCACCCGACTGGGGGTGAACCTCACGGTGGTGCACGCCGAGAAGCGCTTCCTGAACGCACTGGCGGGCGTGGTGGACCCCGAGGAGAAGCGCAAGATCATAGGCCGCGAGTTCGTGCGGCTGTTCGAGGAGGAGGCCAGCCGCACGCAGCGCGAGCACGGCAAGATCAAGTTCCTGGCCCAGGGCACGCTCTACCCGGACGTCATCGAGTCGGCCGGCGGCCCCGGCGCCGCCAACATCAAGTCGCACCACAACGTGGGCGGCCTGCCGGAGGAGTTCGACTTCCAGCTGCTCGAGCCGTTCCGCTACCTCTTCAAGGACGAGGTGCGCGACCTGGCGCGCGAGCTGGGTATGCCCGAGGAGATGGTGGAGCGCCACCCCTTCCCCGGCCCCGGCCTGGCGGTGCGCTGCCTGGGCGAGGTGACCAGGGAGAAGCTCGAGGTGCTGCGACGCGTGGACCACATATTCATCAGCGCCCTGCACGAGTTCGGGCTCTACGACCGGACGTGGCAGGCGCTGGCGGTGCTCACGCCGGTGCGCTCGGTGGGTGTGATGGGCGACAGCCGCACCTACGCCTACACCGCCGCACTGCGCGCCGTCACCAGCATCGACGGCATGACGGCGGACTGGGTGCACCTCCCGCACGACTTCCTGGCCACGGTGTCCAGCCGCATAACCAACGCCGTGCCCGAGGTGAACCGGGTGGTGTACGACATCACCAGCAAACCGCCCGCCACCATCGAGTGGGAGTAGCGCCCGCCGACACGGAAGCAGGACCATGATCTACGACGAGAACGCCGCCCTCTACGATCTGCAGTACGCCGCTTACCGCGACGACGTGCCTTTCTACACCCGCCTCGCCTTCGACCAGGGAGGCTCGGTGCTGGAGCTGGGCGCCGGCACGGGGCGCCTAACGGAAGCGCTGCTGGCCGCCGGCCACGAGGTGGTGGCGGTGGACGTCTCCTCCGCCATGCTGGAGCGGGCCGCCGACCGGCTGGCAGGCCGCGCCGGGGTGGAACTGGTACTGGCCGACATGCGGAGCGTGAGGCTGGGCCGGACCTTCGACCTGGTGATAGCGCCCTTCAACACCCTCATGCACGCCTACACGCTGGAGGACCAGGACCGTACGCTGGGCACCGTGGTCCAGCACCTGGCGCCGGGCGGCCTCTTCGCCTTCGACGTCTACCAGCCGCACCTGGGCGCCCTGGGGGTGGTGCGGCGCGAGCCGGAGTGGGGCGACCTGGGGGAAGGTGTGGACCTCTTCCTCGTGCAGGAGCATGACCCCGAGGCGCAGGTGGTGACCAGCCACTACTTCCTGGACCAGCGTGGGCCCGACGGGACGTTGCGGCGCACCACCAGCGAACTGACGCAGCGCTACTTCCACAGGTACGAGCTGGAGAGGGCGCTGGCGCTCGCCGGCCTCGGGCGCGTGCAGTTCTACGGCGGCTTCGACAGGCGGCGTTGGGAGGTGGCCAGCCCTATGCTGGTGGGTCTGGCGCGAACCTCTCGATGATCTCCAGCGTCCGAGCGTTCACCACCACGGCCTCCGGCATCCTGAAGGTGCGCCACAGCTCGTAGGGCGCCACGCCGTTGGGGCCGGCCAGGAGCAGCGTGATGACAGTGGCGTGGCTCACCACGGCCAGGCGCTTGTCGGCGTGCTGCTCCTGCACCGCCCGTAATCCTCGCTCGAATCGGCGCCGCGCCTCGGCTCCGGTCTCCTGCCCGAACAGCAGCACGTGGGGACTGCCGAAGAAGCGCTTGATGGTCCGCTGCCACTCGGCCTCCTCCATCAGCGCGGTGCGCTTGCGGTGATGTTCCTCCAGGTCGGGGGCGGTCAGCGAGCGCACCCCCAGAGCGGCTGCCAGAGTGCGGCCGGTGCCTACCGCCTTGGGTTCGTGACTGGTGACCACCAGGTCGACGGGCGTCCTGGCCGCCATCTGCCGGGCCAGCCTGTTCGTGAGCTCCGTGGCCGAGCGGTCGAGCTCCCACTGCGCGGAGTTGACGCCCGCCTGCGGCACCGTGGGGGCGTGACGTACCAGCACCAGGCGGTCGGTTGGCTCCGAGTCGTGTCCCTTAGGTCCGCGCCCCTGTGCCTCGCTTGCCAACTCAGCGGCCGTGCACGAAGCCCGTCACGGACCAGCCGTCCGGCACGGGGAACGAGTCGACGCCCAGCACGTCCATGGACAGCTGGCCCTCGAGCTTGAGCAGGGTGGTGTGGCCCAGCAGGGCCGCGTCGAGGGCGGTGGCGGCCTCGTCGCTGAGGAGCTCCACCTCGGGGTAGAAGAGCATGTCTATGCGGCTGGCCTGGTTGGCCGCCAGCGGCACGGGGCGCATGTCCTCGCTGGCCATGGGCCAGCCGCCCACGGAGAGCGAGAGGTCCTTGCCCAGCAGGAAGTAGCCCACGTCGCCGGGGTTCACCGCCTGCAGCACCACCTGCACCACGGGCACGCCCGGCTGCAGCATGAAGACGCGGCTCTCCGCCTCGTTGAAGCGCAGCAGCGGCGCCTCCACGGACTGGCGGGCGGCGGCCTTCCCCTGCAGCAGGGTGCGGTTGCGGCTCTCGTACTGGTGGGTGGCGGTGCGGAAGCGCACGGTGCCGTCTATCTGGAAGCGCATGGGCTGATCGGCGAAGGCGCGCACGGCGGCTGTGAGCAGCTCGTTGTCGCCTGCCACGGAGGTCAGGACGTCGAAACTCACCGGCACCGTGGCGCCTGGCTCCAGGTAGGCGTCGGGTGCCAGGGCTCCGCGGCCCACGCGCTTGCCCTCCAGGATGACCGTGTAGGTGATGGCGTCCACCCAGACGCCGAACTCGTTGGGGTTACGCAGCTGGGCGCCGGCGGTGAGCTCCAGCTGATCGCCCGCGCCGGGCGGGTCGAAGCGCTCGATGGTGGTGCGGCCCTCGACCAGCTCGAACTGCGGTGGCAGCACGGAGCCGATGGCCTGGGTCTGGCGTATCTCGGTGCGCGGCGCGCAGGCTGCGAGGAGCAGGAGGATGCTGCTGAGGAGGGTGGTGCGGAGCACCGCCTTGCGTGTAACGCTCGTCACTCTGCGAGTCTACGGGCGGCGCCAAGGCCAGCGCAACTTGCCGCCCATCTCTACGGGCTGGGGCACGAACACCAGCAGCATGGCCACCAGACCGATGGTGGCGAGGCCCACGGCGGCTCCCGCCACGGCGTTGGGCACCACCTCCGTGACCCTGAGGCTCAGCGTCCACAGCAGGCTGGTCGCCACCGCGTACGCCACCGCCACCAGTGCGGGCATGAGCGCCGTGAGGATGGGCCGCGTGCGGAGCCAGCGGCGCCCCAGCAGTGCACCAGCCACGAGCAGCGCCAGCGCCACCAGGGCGAACGGCAGGAGCGCCACCGTCGCTAGGCCGCCTTGCCAGGAGATGATGGCCAGGTAGACGGCGTGAGCGGCCACGGGGAGGAGCGACAGCGTGGCCAGCAGACCGAAGCGGCGCCGGCCCAGGGCGCGTCGCAGGACCAGGCCCGCTACCAAGCCCAGCACGATGGCGACGAGCGCGAACCGGATGATCAAGCGCACCTGTGGACCTCCAACCGGCCGTCCATGATAGTGACCTGCACCTAGATGACCTCCCTCACCATCACCGCTTGGCTCCGGCGACGCAACTCCTCGCGTAGCCTGTCGGCCCAGGGCGCGGCCAGCTCGGGGTCGGCCTCCAGCATCTTCAGCGCCAGCCCGCGGGCCTCCTCGATTATCTCCAGGTCGTTCACCAGGTCGCCCACGTTCAGTTCCGGCAGTCCGGACTGGCGCGTGCCCCGCAGGTCGCCGGGGCCGCGCAGGCGCAGGTCCATCTCGGCGATGGCGAAGCCGTCGGCGTGCTTGGCCACGATGTTGAGCCTTTCGCGCGTCTTGCGGCTGGCGTCGCCCGCCACCAGCACGCAGTGGCTCTCGTGCGCGCCGCGGCCCACCCGCCCGCGCAGCTGGTGCAGCTGGGCCAGGCCGAAGCGCTCGGCGTTCTCGATGACCATGACCGTGGCGTTGGGCACGTCGACCCCCACCTCGATGACGGTGGTGGAGACGAGCAGGTCCAGGTCGTGGCGCCTGAACTCGGCCATGGCCTCGTCCTTCTCGGCCACGCTCATGCGGCCGTGCAGCATGCCGATGCGCGCCGCGTCGGGCAGGATCTGCCGCAGGTCCTCCACCAGGCGGGTGGCCGCCAGCACCTCGTCCAGAGCCTCGCTCTCCTCTATCAGGGGCGTGACCACGTACACCTGCCGGCCCTCGCGGATCTGCTGCCAGGCGAAGCGGTAGACGTCCAACCGCTTGCTGGCGTTCACCAGGGAGGTCTTCACGGGCTTGCGGCCGGGCGGCAGGCCCTCTATCACCGTCAGCTCCAGGTCGCCGTAGGTCGTTAGCGCCAGCGACCGCGGGATGGGCGTGGCGCTCATGACCAGCACGTCCGGGCTGCTCTTCAGCAGGCTGCGCCGCTGCGTTACGCCGAAGCGGTGCTCCTCGTCGATGACGGCCAGGCCCAGATCGCGAAACTCCACGCCCTCCTGGATGAGGGCGTGGGTGCCCACGGCCAGGTCCGCCTCGCCGCTTCTCAGGCGTTCACGTGCGGTGCGGCGCTCGGCCGCCGTCATGGAGCCCGTCAGCAGCTCGGTCTTCACGCCCAGTGGGAAGAGGTAACGCTGCAGGTTCACCAGGTGCTGCCGGGCGAGGATCTCGGTGGGCGCCATCAGGGCCGCCTGCGCGCCGTTGCGCACCGCCACGTGTATGGCGGCGGCCGCCACGGCCGTCTTGCCCGAGCCCACGTCGCCTTGCAGCAGCCGCGCCATCTGCCGCGGCGCCTGCATGTCCTCCAGGATCTCCTGCAAGGCGCTGCTCTGCCCGCTGGTGAGCTGGAACGGCAGGGACTCGAAGAACTCCTGCATGTCCGCCTGGTCGACCCGGAACACGCGGCCCAGGCGGTTAGGGTCGCGGCTCCGCAGGATGGCCAGCTCGAAGAAGAGGAAGTCGTCGAACTTCAGGCGCCTGATGGCGGCCTGCAGCTCCTCCTCCGAGGTGGGGAAGTGCGCCTGCCGCACGGCTCGGTCGAGCGAGATGAGGTCGAAGCGCTGCAACAGGGAGCGCTGCAGGTAGTCGGGTACAGGCCCCAGCGCTTCCAGCAGCCGGTGGGCGGCGCGGCGCAGGTAGGCCTGCGAGAGGCCCTGGGTGGTGGGGTAGATGCCCACGATGCGGTTGAAGGAGAGCGACTCGGTATCGTCGTCCACCTCGAAGCCCTGCACCATGATCTCGGCCGTGCGGCCCTTGCGCTTGACCTTGCCGCTCAAGATGAGGTTGAGGCCGGGGTACACCTGCTTCTCCAGCCACGGCTGGTTGAACCACACGGCGGTGACGTTCTGCCCGCCCGCGCCGCGCAAGCGGGCGCGCAGCAGGTGCATGCCGCGGCGGCTGCGGGAGCCAACGCGGCTCATGACCTGACCGGCGATGGTGGCCGTCTCGCCCTCCACCAGCGCGGAGTAGTCGGGCAGCGCCCGCCGGTCCTCGTAGCGCCGGGGGAAGTGCTCCAACAACTGCCTGTAGGTACTGATGCCGATCTCGCCGAGCTTCTTGGCGGCCTGGGCCCCTAGGTCCACGGCGCGCGAATCGAGCCCAGCGTCCAGGTCGAGCGGGCGTTCCACCCGGCCAGTCTACCGTCAGGGGGATCGACCGGCCCGCCTTCGCGCCACCGCCGTGGTTAAGTGGTGGTTAAGTACAAGACCGCCGTCAGGTTGCGGTGTTGCCGTCCCCGTGCGTATGCTCGGTGGGTCCGACATCACGTGCCGCGTGCACGGGCATATGCTCTCGACATTAGGAGAAAAGCATGAAGCGAATCGTCTCAGCCATACTCGCTCTAGCCGTGGTCGCGCTCTTCGGCTCCGCCCTGGCCCAGGACCTGGGCGGCCGGACCCTCATAGTCGGCTCCGACACCACCTACCCCCCCTTCGAGACCGTGGATCAGGACGGCAACATCGTCGGCTTCGACGTGGACGTGGTCAACGCCATCTGCGAGAGGATCAACTGCGTGGCGCAGTTCCAGACCACCGCCTGGGACGGCATCTTCGCCGCCCTGGCCAACGGTGAGTTCGACATGATCGCCTCAGGCATCACCATCACCGAGGAGCGCGCTCAGGTCGTGGAGTTCACCGACCCCTACCACGCGGTCAACCAGGCCATCGCCGTGCGCACCGAGGACTCCGACCTGACGCTCGAGGACTTCGTCGACGGCGACCTCATCCTCGGCTCGCAGAACGGCACCACCAATGCCATCCTGGCCGAGGAGCTCGTGGGCCGCGACCGCCTGCAGATCTACGACGACTTCAACGCCGCCATCCTGGCGCTGATCAACGGCGACGTGGACGGCGTCATGATCGACGACACCTCCGCCGACAGCTTCGTGGAGCAGTACGCCGGCGACATCGCCGCCGCCATCCGCAACGTGGAATCGGGCGAGGAGCTCGGCTTCGCGGTGCAGCCCGGCGACGAGCTGGTGGACGCCCTCAACGCCGGCCTCGAGCAGATCAAGGCCGACGGCACGCTGGAGCAGCTCGTGACCAAGTGGTTCTCCGAGCCGATGGACGACTGAGCAGCAGGTAGTACCGAGTAACGTGCAGGACCGCCGCGCCGCAGCTGACACCGTCCGGGGGCTCATGTGAGCTCCCGGACCCGCAGCCCCCGGCGCGGCGGTCCTTTCCGCAACATCCGCCCCAGCTATCTGATCCTCCTGACGGCGGTTCCCTTCGTCGTCTACCTATTCGTCACCAACACCCGTTATCAGGCCGCGCTGCAGTTCCTGCTGCCCGGCATCGGCACCACCGCCTTCGTGGCGGTCACGGCCTACGTGGTGGCCTCCGTACTGGGCCTCGTGCTGGCGGGGCTGCAGATGCTGAAGATCGGCCCGCACACCGTGAGGAACTTCCTCATCGGCAGCCTGGTGCTGTGCGCCGGGGCGGCCTTCCTCTTCACCAGGCCGCAGCTCCAGTACTCGCTGGTGGGCGAGGGCGGCGGGCGCGTGGCCATCCTGCAGGGCACCCCCACCGCGGCCAGCGAGCGGGTGCGCAGCGGCGACTACGAGGGCTCCGTGGGCAGCATGCAGGTGCGCGCCGTGGTGGACACGGCGGCCGCGCTCGAGCGCCTGGAGTCGGGCGTGGTCAGCGCGGCGTTCATCCCCAGCAGCGAGGTGCCGCCCGGCGTGCCCGTGATCTACGAGGCCTCGTTCCTCTCCCCTACCTACCAGCGTCCGGCCATGCTGCTGGCCGTGCTGGGCTTCTTCGGCCTGGCGCTCACCTTCGCCTCCTCGCAGAGCGGTCACCACCCGCTGCGGCTGGTGGCGGAGCTGTACGTGGACGTGCTGCGCGGCATCCCCATGCTGGTGGTCATCCTCTACGTGGGCTTCCCCCTGCAGGGCGCCATCCGTGACGCCACCGGCGGCTTCATCGACATGTCGCGCCTCACGCGCGGCGTGGTGGGCATCTCGCTGGGCTACGCGGCCTACATGGCCGAGATCTTCCGCGCTGGCATAGAGGCCATCGGCAAGGGCCAGACCGAGGCCGCGCGCAGCCTTGGGCTGTCCAACTGGCAGACGGCGCGCTACGTGGTGCTGCCCCAGGCTCTGCGCATCGTGGTGCCGCCGCTGGGCAACGAGTTCATCGCCATGCTGAAGGACACCTCGCTCCTCTCCGTGCTCAGCGTGCGCGACATCACGCAGCGCGCCCGCGAGTTCCAGGCCTCCAACTTCGAGGTCTTCCCCCCGTTCAACACGGTGGCCATCCTCTACATCATCCTCACGCTGATGGCCTCGTCGCTGGCCAAGACCGTGGAGCGCCGCACCAGCTGGAACCGCTGACGGCCCGGCCGCGTTCGTTCTAGGCTGAGGCCCGATGACGCAACGTAGGACCACCCTGGGGGAACCGATCGCACCGACCCAACCAGCACGGGCCGTACCGCCCGACGACCCCGCCGCGGTCGTGGACTTAGCGGCCATCGAGGGCAACCTGGGCGTGGTGCGCGGCCTGCTGGCGCCCGGCACGAGGGTCCTGGCGGCCGTGAAAGCCGACGCCTACGGCCACGGGCTCGTGCCGGTGGCGCGCCGGTTGGAGGCCGCCGGCGTGGAGTGGTTCGGGGTGGCCACGCCCACCGAGGCCCTGACGCTCCGCGAGGCCGGCGTGGGCGGCGGCGTGCTGCTGCTGGGCCCGGTGAGGGATCCCGGCACCATCACGCGCCTGGCGGACGCCGGCGTCAGCATCACCCTCACGGACGAGCGGGCGCTGGAGCTCGTAGCCCAGGCCGACCTGCCACGGACCCTGCAGGTGCAGATCGGGGTGGACACGGGCATGGGGCGCCTGGGCCTGCCGCCCAGCGGCTTGGCTCAGCTTGCAGCCGCCGTGCTGAAGCGGCGGAAGCTGGAGTTGGGCGGGGTGTGGACCCACTTCGCCGATTCGGACAGCGACGACCGCTCCTTCACCCTCACCCAGCTGGAGCGCTTCCGGGAGGGGCTGGCGGCGCTGGAAGCTGCCGGCATCACCCCGCCGCTGGTGCACGCCGCCAACTCCGCCGCCATCGCCGCCTACCCCGAGGCGCACCTCGACATGGTGCGCGCCGGCATAGTGCTCTACGGTCACCACGCCTCGCCGACCATCGAGCGGCTCTATCCACCTCTGCGGCCCGCCATGCGCTTCGAGGCGCCCGTGACGTTCGTGAAGCGCGTGGCCGCTGGCACGCCCCTCTCCTACGGCGGCCTGTGGCGCGCGCCGCGGGACACCACCATCGCCACGTTGCGGGTGGGTTACGCGGACGGCTACCCCCGGCAGCTCACGGGCCACGGCTGGGTCAGCCTGCGGGGCCGGAGCTGCCAGGTGGCGGGCCGGGTCTGCATGGACCAGCTGATGATCGACGTGGGCGACCTTCAGGACGTGACCCCCGGCGAGCGCGCGGTGCTGTGGGGCCCGGACGGACCGGACGCGGAGAGCCTGGCCCGCGCCTTCGGCACGGTGAGCTACGAGCTGCTCACCGGCGTCGGGGCGCGCGTGCCGCGCGTTTACGTAGGCTGACAGCAGGCGGGTTACTGAGTACGTGGGCTGGTGAGCCGCTAGCTACGTGGTCTGCGTGCTGCCCGCCCGCTCCAGCGGTTGCCGTAGGGGCGCTCGTTCAGGCCGAGCTCAAGCTTCGGCCCCGGGGGCAGCCGCCATACCGGCCTCCCCTTCACTCGGCTGCTCCGCCGGCGGCGGCTCGGCCTCCTCGACCTCAGGGCTGGCCAGCACCGTCTGCACACGCCGCTCGTCGCCGCTCTGCACGGTGAAGGTCACGCCCTCCACGGTGACCGACTCGCCGGGCTGCGGGATGCGGTCCAGCTCGCCGATGAGGAAGCCCGCCACGGTGTCGTAGTCGCCGTCATCGTCGAAACCGATGCCCAGGACGTCGGCCACGTTCTCCATGTTGGCCGTGCCCTGCAGTTGGTAGGTGCCGTCGCCCAGGTCGATGATCTCCTCGACCTCGTCGTCGTCGGTCTCGTCGTAGATCTCGCCCGTGATCTCCTCGATGATGTCCTCGAGCGTGACGACGCCAGCCATGCCGCCGAACTCGTCGACCACGATGGCCACGTGGTTCTTGCGCATGCGCATGTCGCGCAGCAGGCTGAGGATGGAGAGCGTCTCGGGCACGAACTGAGCGGAGCGCATGATGTCCGCCGCGGTGGTGCCGTTGATGGCCGTGGCCTCACCCAGGTAAGGCAGCAGGTCGCGCGCGTACACAACGCCCTTGATGTCGTCGATGTTCTCGCCGTACACGGGCAGGCGGCTGTAGCCGTGCTCGGTAACGAGGCCCTGCAACTCCATGAGAGACGCCTGGGCCTTGACCGCTATCACGTCCACGCGTGGGGTCATGACCTCGCGCACCACGGTCTCTTCCAGATCGATGACGCCGCGGATCATCTCCTGCTCCTGCGCCTCGAGCGCCCCGGCCTCCTCGGCGGAGCGGAGCATCATGCGCAGTTCGTCGGGCGACATGATGGTGTCGGCGGTGGGCTGCAGTTTGAGGAGCTTGAGCACCTGACCGGTGAGCCAGGTGAAGCCTATGCCCAGCGGGTAGACGACGATGGAGAGGTAGTAGACGGGCAGGATGACGATCTTGGACACCGCCACCGGGTGATGCACCGCTATGGACTTCGGCGTGATCTCGCCGAACACGAGGATGAGGATGGTGGTCACGGCCGTGGCGATGGTGACGGCCAGCGACTCGCTGCCACCTCGCGCCAGCGTGACCTGCAGGCTAACCTGCGTGACCAGCGCCGTGAAGGCGATGTTGACCACGTTGTTGGCTATCAGCAGCGTGGTGATGAAACGGGTGGGATGCTTCTCGAGCACACCGTAGGCGTGGGCCGACGGCGAGCCGCTGTCGCGCAGCTCGCGCACCTTCCAGCTGCCGATGGCCGTGAGGGCCGTCTCGGAGGCCGACATGAGGCCCGAGAGCAGCAGGAGGAGCAGGAACACCACGATCTGCACGGCGCCCACTCCCGCTTCCTCGGGCGCCGCGACCTGGGCGAAGGCCAGGCTCGCGATTACGATTGGGATTGTGATGACTGTGGCGACGCGCGTTAAGCGTCGCGATCGTTCCGGAGGTTTGTCTTCCATCAGTTGGGGGGATTCTAGCACAGCGAAGTACGTTTCAAGCATCTCCACAGTGCATTACGAAACAGCCGCCGGACTCCCCTTCATGCCTCCCTCGCCTCGCTGCGCGGCACCGGCCCGCGTGGCTTCCGGAGGGTAGCCGCCCCGGGTCCGCCAGGGGGTATGCTCGCCAACCGAGATGGACGAGAGCGAGCACACACCCTCGGGGATATTCGTTGCCGTGGCCGGCAACATCGGTTCCGGTAAATCCAGCCTCACGCGCGTGCTGTCGGAGCGCTTCCACCTGGCACCCGTGTACGAGGCGGTGGACGAGAACCCCTACCTCGAGGACTTCTACGCGGACATGCCGCGCTACGCTTTCCACTCCCAGATCTTCTTCCTGGCCGCCCGGCTGAAGCAGCACCTGCGCGAGGTCAACCCGGGCCGGCGCGTGGTGCAGGACCGCACGGTGTACGAGGACGCCGCCATCTTCGCCCGCCTGCTGCACGAGGACGGCGTGATGGACGACCGCGACCACGCTTCCTACCGCACCCTCTACGACGCCGTCTCCGCCGCACTCAGGCCGCCGGACTTACTTATCTATCTACGCGCCAGCTTGCCCACCCTGAAGCGCCACATAGCCCAGCGCGGTCGCAGCTACGAGGCCGACATCGACGACCGCTACCTGGAGCGGTTGGGCGACCTCTACGAGCGCTGGATCGAGGACTACTCCCTCTCGCCCGTGGTCGTCGTGCCAGCCGACGACCTGGACTTCGTGAACTCCGATGCCGACCTGAGGCGCGTGCTGGACCTGGTGGAGCGCAACGGCCTCACGGCGCCGGTGATGGTCTGAGGCTCCCCCCTTGAGCAACCCGAGAGACCCCGCGGTCACGCCCCCCATGAACCTGGGCGCGCTGCTGGAAGACGCCCGCGGACAGGCGCCCGAACTCTTCGCCGTCGGCCGCTGGCCGAGCGCCGACACACTGCGCCTCTTCGAGGTGACCGGGGTGGCGCAGGACCACCGGCGCGTAGCGCGTGGCAACATGTTCGTGGCCCGGCGCGGCGCCAGGTTCGATGCCCACCAGCACCTGGCGGAAGCCGTTGCCGCCGGAGCGGTGGTGCTGGTCGGCGAGCGCGCCCCCGAGGAGGTGGGAGCGCTCGGCGCCCCCTACGTGCAGGTCAGCGACTCGCGTGCCGCCCTGCCCTACCTGGCCGCCGCCTTCCACCGGCACCCCAGCCGCGCCATGCGCGTGGTGGGCGTGACGGGCACGGACGGCAAGACGACCACCAGCTACCTCACGCACTGGCTGCTCTCGGCCACGCTGCGCTCCAGCCTCTCCAGCACCGCCGGGCTCTACCTGGGGGAGGAGGAGCTGCCGCCGGAAGAGGGGCACTTCACCACACCCGAAGCAACCGAGGTGCAGGCGCTGCTCGCCCGCTTCGCCCGGGCGGGCGCCACGCACGCGGTGCTGGAGTCCAGTTCGCACGGCTTCGCCCTCGGGCGGCTCGACGCCGTGCGGTACGCGGTGGGGGTCTTCACGAACCTGGCCTCCGAGCACATGGACTTCCACGGCAACTACGACGCCTACGCGGCCGCCAAGGCCACCCTCATGCAACGCGCGTCGTTCTCGGTCCTCAACCGCGACGACGCGGCCTACGACCGCTTCAGGACCGCCGCAGGGAGCCAGGGCGTGGTGACCTACGGCGAGCACCCGGAGGCCGACGTGAGGCTGGCGGCGGTGCAGCAGGACGCGGCTGGCCTGACCCTCGATCTGAGGGTCCATGGCCAGCAGGTAGCGGCCCACGTGCCCATGGTGGGCTTGTACAACGCCCATAACGCCGCCGCCGCGCTGGCCGTTGCCGTCCACGAGGGGGTGCCGCTGGGCAGAGCCGTGGAGCGCCTAGCGTCGTTCCCTGGCGTGCCGGGCCGCATGCAGCTGGTGGCCAGCCAGCCCACGGTCATCGTGGACTTCGCCCACACGGCCCCGGCGCTGGCCAAGGCGCTGGCGGCCGTAAGGCGTCCGGAGGGCAGGCTGATCGTGGTGGTGGGCTCCGCCGGCGAGCGCGATCCCACCAAGAGGGCGCCGCTGGGCCGAGCGGCCGTGGAGGGCGCCGACTTCGCCATCTTCACCGAGGAGGACAGCCGCTCCGAGGACGTGCACGAGATCCTCGCCCTCATGGCCGACGGGGCCATGTCGGCGGGCGCGGCGGAAGGCGAACGCTTCGTGCTGCAGCCCGACCGCACCGAGGCCATCCGTGAGGCCGTGCGCCTCGCCGGCCCGGCCGACGTGGTGCTGCTAGCGGGCAAGGGGCACGAGCGCACGCTCGAGCGCGCCAACAGGACACTGCCCTGGGACGAGGCGGCCGTGGCGCGTCAGGCGGTGGCGGAGCTCTAGGCCGCGGGGCGCGGACGCGCCTGGTGCAGGACGGTGGAGCGGCAAGGCGCGGCGACGCCGAGCCGGAGCCTGCCGCGCGGGACGAACGGGCCGCGACTGCCGTAGCATGGTTCTCATGCCACAGGTTCGCGCCATAGACATGATCCTCGCCAAGCGTGCCGGCGAAGAGCACGACCCGGCCGACCTCGCGGCCTTCGTGGATGCCTACACCGCCGGCCAGGTTCCCGACTACCAGATGTCCGCCTGGCTGATGGCCGTCTGCTGGCGCGGCATGAGCGAGGCGGAGACGGCCGCGCTGACCCGCGCCATGGCCGAGTCCGGCGAGCTCCTGGAGCTGCACGACCTGACCGACACGGTGGACAAGCACTCGACCGGCGGCGTGGGCGACAAGACCACGCTGGTCCTGGCGCCCCTGCTGGCGGCCATGGGCGGCACGGTGGCCAAGATGAGCGGCCGCGGGCTGGGCCACACGGGCGGCACCGTGGACAAGCTGGAGAGCATCCCGGGCTTCCGTACGGACCTGAGCGAAGAGGCGTTCCTGGACCAGGCGCGGAAGGTCGGCGTGGTGGTGACGGGCCAGTCCAAGGACCTAGCGCCCGCCGACGGCATGCTCTACGCACTGCGCGACGCCACGGGCACGGTGGAATCGCTACCCCTCATCGCCAGCTCCATCATGAGCAAGAAGCTGGCGGGCGGGGCTCACTCCATGGTGCTCGACGTGAAGGTGGGCTCCGGAGCCTTCATGAAGACACTGGACGACGCGCGTCTGCTGGCCGAGGCCATGGCCTCCATCGGCCGTCACGCCGGCCGCGAGGTGCGCGCGGTCATCTCCAACATGTCCGAACCGCTGGGGCTAGCGGTTGGCAACGCCCTCGAGGTGGAGGAGGCGGTGCGCTGCCTGCAGGGCGAGGGGCCCGCCGATCTGCTGGAGCTGAGCCTCACGCTGGCGAGCGAGGTGTTGTCCGCCGCTGGCCTGCCGAGCAGCCGGGAGGAGCTGCTCGACGCCATAGGCAGCGGCCGGGCCTTCGAGAAGATGGAGGAGTGGGTGGCGGCGCAGGGCGGCGACCCGGCCGCTCTGGGCCGGCTGGAACGCGCACCGGGTGAATGGCACCTCCGGGCCGGGCGCTCCGGCGTGGTGTCGGGCCTAGACGCTCTCTCCGTGGGCCGGGCGGCCGGCGCCCTGGGGGGCGGCCGCAGCCGCAAGGACGAAGCGATCGACATGGGTGTGGGTGTGGTGCTCCACCGGAAGGTGGGCCAGGAGGTGGAGGAAGGGGAAGCGCTGCTCACGGTCTACCACCGTGATGGGCGCGGGCTGGAGCAGGCGCAGAAGCTCCTCGAGCAGGGCGTCGGGATAGCCGACTCCGCAACGGCCGCCGAACTGGTGCTGGTACGCGGCATAGGGCGCTGAAGCCCTCGTGAGGGGCGCCACGTAGCACCTCCGCCCGGGCGGCCCGCGGAGCGCGCCCAGCACCCTCCCTTCGGCCTCGAACGACTAGGCTGCATGCGCTTAGTGACTCACGGAACCTTGACACTCTGTCTCTAGGGGGGCTAAACTAGCTTTTGCGTCTGAGCGACGCGGGGTGGAGCAGTCTGGTAGCTCGTCGGGCTCATAACCCGAAGGTCACAGGTTCAAATCCTGTCCCCGCAACCAAATAGACCGGTAGAACCCCGGAGGTTTCCCCTCCGGGGTTCTACCGTTGGGTGCCGTGGCGCGGCGGGAACCCGACGGAGGGTAGAAGTGCCCACACCGACGTCAGCATGGCGGACGGCCGAACCCGCCACCGCGGGATACGATGTACGCCTTGAGAACCATGGAACCCGCATGAACCAGACGACAGGAAACACCCCTCCCGAACCGAACCTTCAGCCCGTAGCGAACCTAGGACGCCCGCCAGCCACCCGCCGCCAACTGCCGCCTTTGCTGCTGCTGATAGTCGTGGGCTCGCTGATGACCATGTCGGCGCTGGCCACCGACGTCATGCTGCCGGCCTTCCCGGCCATGGCCACCCACTTCGGCGTGGAGGAGGCCACCATCCAGCTGGTGGTGAGCGTCTTCATGATCGGCTACGCCCTGCCGCAGCTGCTGATCGGCTCGCTGGCGGACAGGTTCGGCAGGCGCCGCGTGCTGCTGGCAGGCCTCGCCGTCTACTTCGTGGGCTCCCTCGTCTGCCTGCTAGCGCCCAGCCTCACCATGCTGCTCGTGGGCCGGTTCATCCAGGGCCTGGGCTGCGCCACCGGTCCCATCCTCTCTCGCGCCGTGCTGCGCGACCTCTACAGCGGCGCGCAGCTGGCGCGCATGATGTCCTACGCCATGATCGTCTTCTCCTCCGCCCCGCTGCTGGCGCCCGCCATCGGCGCCCTCATGCTGCGCCTGTGGTCGTGGGAGTCCACCTTCGTGTTCCTCCTCCTGGTGGCCGTGGCACTCACCCTGCTGGTGCTGTACGTACTGCCGGAGACGCTGGAGACGCCGGATGAGGACGCCTTCAAGCCGCAGAGCGTGTGGCGCAACGTGCGTGCCGTAATGGCCGACCCGCGCTCGGGCTGGTCGGTTGCGTTCCTCACCTTCGTCTACGGCGGCCTGATGGCCTACCTTCTGGCCTCGCCCAGCCTCTACATCGGCTACTTCGGCCTGGGGCCCGAGGGCTTCGCCGTGGTCTTCGCGCTGGTCGCCACCACCACGCTGCTCACGCAGCCCATCAACGCCCGCCTGCTGCAGCGCTTCACGCCGCAGCAGATCGCGGCCACCGCCCTGCCGGGCTACCTGTTCGCAGGCGTGCTGCTTCTCGCGCTCTCGCTCAGCGGTGTGCTCACCCTGCCCCTCTTCGTGCTGTGCATGATCACCTTCTTCGCTTCCTTCTCGTTCGTGATGGGCAACGGCACGACCATGCTGCTCGACCCGCACAAGACCAGGGCGGGAGTTGCCTCGGGACTGATGGGCTTCCTGCAACTGGCCATCGGCACCGGCCTCGGTACGCTGGTAGCGCGCTACGCCACGGCGGACCCCACCGCGCTGGCAGCCGGCTACATAGCGTTGGCCCTGCTCTCCTTCACGGCGTTCCGCTTCGCGCTGCGCGGCGGCGGCCGGGTGCAGGAGCGGCTAACATGACCTCCTACGAAGCCCCGCCCTACGACACGGGGCACAGGCTCCATCACGCGCGGACCCCGCACGAAGCACGGCGGCGCGCACGACACGAGAGGATGACCTCAGGGTGACAGAGACGCAGGGCGACAACTTGGAGAGCCCGCTGGAAGCTCCGGAGGAAGCGGGGACGCGCTCAGGCTTCGTGGCCATCGTCGGGAAGCCCAACGTCGGCAAGTCCACGCTGCTGAACACCATGCTGGGCGTGAAGGTGGCCCCCATAACCCCCAAGCCGCAGACCACGCGGCGCGGCGTGCGGGGGGTGTACACGGAAGAAGGCAAGCAGCTGGTCTTCGTGGACACGCCCGGGTTCCACCGCACCAGCAAGTCCGCCCTCGACCAGGCCATGCACCGCGCCGTGCACGACGCCATCGTGGACGTGGACGCCGTGCTGTGGGTGGTGGACCTGCGGCGCCCGCCCAACGACGAGGACAAGCAGGTGGCGCGCCTGCTGGGCAACCTCAAGGACACGCCCATCATCCTGGTGGGCAACAAGGTGGACGCCGCCAAGTACCCGGACGAGGCGCTGCAGCTCTACAAGGACCTGGCGCCCCACGTGGAGCGCGCGCTGGCCATCTCCGCCCTCAACGACCCGGAGGCCGTCTACGCCCTGCGGGAGGACCTCATGGACCGCCTGGAGGAGGGGCCGTTCTTCTTCCCCTCCGACATCCGCTCCGACCAGACGCGCGAGGAGTGGGCCGCCGAGCTCATCCGCGAGGCCGCCATGATCCACCTGCGGGAGGAGATCCCGTACTCCGTGGCCGTGCAGGTGGTGGAGTGGACCGACCCTGAACCGGGCGAGGACCGCCCGGTGGTGATAGTGGCCGAGATCTGGGTGGAGAAGAGCGGGCACCGCCGCATGGTCATCGGCAAGGGCGGCGCCATGATCAAGGAGATCGGCAAGATGGCGCGCAAGCAGCTGGAGATCTTCATGCAGCAGCGGCTCTACCTCGAGCTGGAGGTCGTGGTGCGCAGCGACTGGCGCGAGGACCGCGAAGCCCTCCGCGAGCTGGGTTACGAGCCTTGAGCATCGCGGCACGCTGGCGCTCCCTCGCGCGCCTGCCCGCTCCCCGCGGGCGCGACGCCATGCCCGGCGTCTACGAGGTGGCCGACGAGGAGAAGCGCGTGATCTACATCGGCCAGTCCGCCACCGACGTGCCGAACCGCCTGCGGCAGCACCTGGCCCGCGGCGGTTGCGTGGCCCAGCACGGCGTGTACTGGCGCTACGAGTACAGCCGCGTGCCCCAGGCCGACGAGGCGGACCTGCTAGCCGTACACGTGGAGCAGCACGGCGAACTACCGCCCTGCAACCGCGCCACACCCCTCACACGCGACGCCCGCAGACGTGCGGCGGAACTGTTCGGTTCCACCTCCGACTGAGCGGGTTCACCTCCCTGCTCTCATACATGGTCCGCAGCCTTAACGAACCTCTAACGGCTCTCGACTCCCACGTGACCGATGCATTTAGAGCCCATGCCTATCGTCCTAGAGTGAAAACAACGACTTGTGAGCCCGATTTCACCGTGATATAACCGGGCAGGCGAGGAGTTAGTACGTCTTCTCAGATTTCGGTTTGGAGGGTTTGAATGCGCAAGTTCCTGATTGCCCTGATCGCTGTCGCCACCCTCGGCGCCGGCACCGCGTTCGCTCAGTCCGGTTACTGGGCTGGTTTCAGCGTCGGTTACCCGGGTGCCGCACTTCACTTCGGTATCGAGGACGTGACACCGAACCTCGGTGTGCGCGTCAACGCTGGCTACAACTACATCGGTAGCGGCTTCGCCCTTGGCCTGGACGCCCTCTACGATCTGGACGTCGACACCGGCACCACCCCCATCGACGTCTACGTCGGCGGCGGCCTCGGTCTCGGCATCGGCTCCGGCATCGACGTGGCCATCAACGCCTTCGTGGGTGGCGAGTTCCGCCTCGTGGACGCTGGCCTGCCCCAGGGCGGCATCTTCCTCGAAGCCGGCCCCTCGTTCTCCCTCTCCCCCTTCGCCTTCGGCATCATCGGGCGCTTGGGCTTCAACTACCACTTCTGAGTAGTTAGTCGCCCTCCAGCAGGGTGAACTGATAACCAAGACAGCGCCCCGCGATAGAACGCGGGGCGCTTCTCTCATGGCTCGTGGCGGTCGGAGCCGGTGCTGCTAGTCGGGCTGGCGGCAGCCGGACCTCACCCCACCAGGTAGAGCAGCTCCATGATGGCGCCGGGGATGTCGGCCGCCTTGAGCCCCCGCTTCTTGATGCTGAAGCCGGGCGGGTAGGTGGTGGGCTCCACCGAGAACGCCAGGCCCTTCATGCGCTTGGCGTCGTAGTCGAGGGTCTCCAGGGCCGAGTCGAAGCTGAGCTGCACGTCCGTCATGTGCTCCTTGATGGTGGCCACGCCCTTGGCGCCCGCCAGGAGCCGCAGGCGCGCCAGGTCCACGAACGCCTTCACCTCCGGGGAGAACGGCCCGTACGCCTCGCGCATCTCGCGAGCTATGTGGCTCACCTCGGCCAGGCTGATGGTCTCCGCCAGGCGGCCGTAGAAGTTGATGCGCACGGCGTCGTCCTGGATGTAGGTGGGGCTCAGGCGGGCGTCCAGGTCGAGGTCCACCGTCACCTGTGGCACCTCCGCAGCGCGCTGCTCGCCCTTCAGCTTGGCGATCTCCTCCGCCAGCATCTCCGTGTAGACCTCCAGCGAGACGGCGCTGACGTGGCCGTGCTGCTCGGGCCCCAGCAGGTTGCCCACCCCGCGGATCTCCATGTCCTTCTCCGCCAGCAGGTGGCCCGAGCCCAGGTCGTTCAGTTCGGCGATGGCGTAGAGGCGCCGCTGCGCCTGCTCCGTCAGCCGGCCCGGGTAGAGCATGTAGGCCCACGCCTCCGTCTGCCGGCGCCCCACCCGGCCGCGCAGCTGGTAGAGCTGCGCCAGGCCCAGTCGATCCGCACGTTCGATGACCAGCGTGTTGGCACCGGTGATGTCCAGGCCCGACTCCACGATGGTGGTGGAGAGCAGCACGTCGTAGGCGCCCTCCTCGAAGCCGATCATGATCTCCTCGAGCTCGCCCTCGTTCATCTGGCCGTGCGCCACCCCGATACGCGCCTCGGGCACCAGCTCGTTCAGGGTGCGCGCGCGCAGGCCGATGCTGCCGATGCGGTCGTGGATGTAGAACACCTTGCCGCCCCGCTCCAGCTCGCCCAGGATGGCCTCGCGCACCACCATGGGGTCGTAGGGCTGCAGGACCGTCTGGATGGGCTTGCGCCCCTCGGGGGGCGTGGCTATCTGCGACACGTCGCGCAGGCCCACCAGGCTCATGTAGAGCGTGCGCGGGATAGGGGTGGCGGACAGCGAGAGCACGTCGAGGTTGGCCTTCAGCCCCTTGAGCCGCTCCTTCTGGCCCACCCCGAAGCGGTGCTCCTCGTCCACCACCAGCAGTCCTAAGTTCTTGTAGATGATGGCCTCGTTCAGCAGCCGGTGCGTGCCCACCACCACATCGACCGTGCCCTCCTTGAGGCCCTTCAGGGTGTCCCTGGCCTGGGCGTCGGAGGTGAAGCGCGAGAGCATCTCCACGTTCACGGGCAGCCCGGCGAAGCGCTCCTGGAAGGTGAGGTAGTGCTGCCGCGCCAGCACGGTGGTGGGCACCAGCACCGCCACCTGCGCGCCGTTGCCCACCGCGCGGTGAGCGGCCCTGATGGCCACCTCGGTCTTGCCGAAGCCCACGTCGCCCGACACCAGGCGGTCCATGGGCACCGTGCGCTCCATATCGGTCAGGACCTCCGTGACCGACCGCGCCTGGTCGGGAGTCAGGGTGAAGGGGCAGTTCTCCTCTATCAGCTCGTCCCACTCCGGCTGCGGCGGGAAGGCGGTGCCCTCGCTCACCTGCCTCTGAGCGTAGGTCTTGATCAGCTCGGCGGCAAGCTTCTCGGCGCTGGCCCGCGCCTTCTCGCGCGCCCGGGCCCACTCGTTGGTGCCCAGGGTGGAGAGGCGCGGCGGGTCGTCCGTGGTGCCCGGGTGCCGCCTGAGCAGGGGCAGCAGCTCCACCGGCAGGTAGAGCTTGCCCTCACCGGCGTAGCGCAGGTTGAGGTAGTCGCGCGTGACTCCAACCACCTGGCGCGGCTCGAGCCCCATGAAGCGGCCGATGCCGTGATCGGGGTGGATGAGGTAGTCGCCCACGGTCAACTGCGAGGCGTCCGCCACCCGCTTGCCGCCCACGTGGCGCGGCTTGCGGTCGCCCTGGTAGCCGTACAGCAGCTCCTCGGTGACCACCACTTCCTTGGTGGCGTCGTCCTTGTAGCCGCCCAGCGGGGCCTTGGCCAGCACCAGCGACGCCTGGCCCGGGTGGTGCTCCACGCGGTTGCGCCAGTGCGACTCCACCGAGTCGATGACGCGCTCGCGCAGGTAGCGGCCGGTGCGCTCGAACTTGAGGAGCAGCTGCACCGAGTAGCCGTCCTTGAGCCACATGTGCAGGTCGGCCGTGAAGTCGGAGAGCTTGCCGCGGTAGTAGCCCAGCGCCTCGACGGGCGGGGCCTCGGTGGCCGCTTCCAGCGGATCTCGGCCGAACGAGACCACGAGGCGCCCCGCCAGGTGCGTCCAGAGCCACTCGGCGTTGGCCTCGCTCATGTCGCCGCCGTACAGCTCCGGGGCGTCCAGGTAGACGGTGCCCGGCAGCTTCTCCAGTACGCGGGCCGTCCACTCGTCTCTCTCCAGGTTCTCCAGCGTGCGCGGCGCCAGCAGGAAGGTCTCCGCTGCAGCGCCGTCCACCGTCAGCGCGTCCAGCTCGTCGCCGAAGAACTCCAGGCGCACGCTGCCTTCCTCACCGCGGCCGACCCCGTCCTCTTCGGGTGCGCCCTCGGTCAGGTAGAGGGTCACGGTGTCGCCGCGCACCTCGAAGCCGGGCGCCTCGTCGCGTTCGAAGCCGTACTGCACCAGGCGTTCCAGCAGGTCGTCGCGCTTGTACTCGCGGCCCCTGCGGAGCTCCAGGGCGTAGACGTCGGGCCGTTCCGGGAAGTTCGCCAGGGCGTGCTCCAGCGTGAGCACCACCTTGTCGCGCTTCTCGTGCCAGTCGGCTAGGCCGGGGTCCATGCTCCGCAGCGAGCCGAACACGTGGGTCTCGGAGAAGAGCTCCCGGCGCGCCTCGGTGGTGAGGAGCACGGCGGGACCCTCGTGGCGCGCGAACAGCGCCAGGCGCGCCACGCTGGGCACCCCGAGCATGCGCACGGCGGCACTGGCGTTCCCTTGCTCGGTGGCAGCTGCTGCGGTCACCGTCGATGTTCCGTTGCTACTCACTGGTTCTGGCACTCCTCCGGCCCGCGGGCTCCTCTGCCCTGAACCCCGGGGGAGTCAGGCGCCAGGCACAGGCGGGCCTCGAACGAGCCTCTCAGTGCGGCTCGTCCGGACCTGTTTCCGGATGCTCCAGCGCCAAGCCGTACGCCTCGTTGCGGGGCACGCCCAGGGCGCTCAGAGCGTCACGCAGAAGCCTACCGCGTACGCCGGCTCCGGCCAGTAAAGTGGCCACTTCCGCGTGCGAGCCGCGCTCGTCCTCCTGCTCCGGGGCCGGGCCCACAAGCAGGACGATCTCGCCCCGGGCTGGGCGTTCACGGAAGCGCTGCGCCAGCTCCTCGAGGGTGCCGCGCACGGTCTCGTGGTGCAGCTTGCTCAGCTCGCGGCTGACGCTGGCCGCCCGGCCAGCGCCGCATAGGGTCTGCAGCTCCTCCAGCGTGGCGAGCAGGCGGTTGGGCGATTCGTAGACGATGCTGGTGGCGCTGGACTCGGCTATCCGCTTCAGGCGCCTGCGCCGCTCCGAGCCCTTGCGGGGCAGGAACCCCTCGAAGGTGAACCTGGCCGTGGGCAGGCCGGACTCCACCAGCGCGGGCACGAAGGCGGTGGCGCCCGGGAGGACCTCCACCGGTACGCCTTGCGCCAGCGCGACGCGCACTAGGTCGGCCCCCGGGTCGCTAATGCCGGGCGTGCCAGCGTCGGTGATGTACGCCAGATGGTCGTAGCGTTCCAGCAGCGCGGGGGCGCGGCTCTCCATGGTGTGGGCGTCCAGGCGCTCGAGCTTGGTGGTGATGCCGTGGTGATCCAGCAGGGTGCGGCTGCGCCGGGTGTCCTCGGCAGCCACGGCGTCGGCCGTGGCCAGGATCTCCAGCGCACGCTGGGTGATGTCGGCCAGGTTGCCTACCGGTGTGGGGACCAGCGTCAGGCGCTTGCTGCGGTCCTCGCTCAAGCGGGACGGCTCGCGCGCAAGCGGTAGGCGGGCATGCGGCTGACGCGGCGGGAGCCGCTGCGCCGCAGAACGGCGGCCAGGCTGGCCCGGATGAGTTCGGCCTCGCCCACGGTGACGGTGACCAACGTGCCCTCGGGCAGGTTGGCGCCTTCAGCCAGCTCTATCTTGCCTTCCTTTACGATGCCTTTGAACGCTCGCATCGTGCTCCTTCTTGGACCCGTCTTCGGGGTCCTCGTCCATCCTACCGCTCCCGGCACGGCCCCGCAGGGGGGTGGCTGCACGGGCCCCTACGGACCGCACGTACCAGGCGCCGGCGGCGGCGAGGGCCAGCAGCAGGCTGACGGCCACGCCGGCGTTGCGGTGCAGGCCCAGCGATTCGGCCAGGCGGGCCACCAGCGGCAGGCTGAACGTCACGGCGGCCAGCACGCCCAGGAGCGCCGCGAAGTTCATGTCGCTACTCCGCCCGGGCCCACCGCATCAGCGGCTCTCGGCCACGAACTGCGTGAGCGACGTGGTGGGGTAGAAGAAGGCCAGGATGCGACCGAAGTCGTAGCCCGCGTGCGCCAGGGCGCGCGCACCGTACTGGCTCATGCCGACGCCGTGGCCCCAGCCATCGCCCCTGACCGTCAGACCAGCCTGCACGGTGAAGCGGGTGGACTTGAGGCCCCAGCCGCGCACCATGCTGGTCAGTTGCGAGCCCCTCACCACGCGCGACCCCTGCGTGCCCGAGACCTCGAGCTCCAGCACCCGGCCGGACTCGCTGACGCGCACCACCCGTACGCTGTGCACGGTGCCTACCCCTAGGCCGGCGGCCTCCAGCGAGGCGCTCACGGACGCGGCGTCGAGCCTGAAGGTCCAGGCGCGGTGCGGCGTGGAGGCGGGGGCGTCCGCTCTGGAGACCAGGTACGGCAGGGCAGTACCCCACACCTCCTGGCTGGAGGCCAGCACACCGCCCGAGTCGGCATGGTAGTAAGTGCGGGCCGTGGAGCCGCCGTAGGTCACCACCACGCCGGCGGTGGCGGCCACGGCGCTGTCCGTGCGTGGGTGCTCCACCTCCACCCCGCGGTACACCTGGCAGTCCACGGTGGCACACAGGTCGTAGCTGCCGTCCGGATCGAGCGAGGTGAGGGTGTAGCTGCGCGCGGCCACGGCCTGGGCCTTCAGCGCCTCCATGGGCCACGAGGCCGACATCTCGGACGGCACCACCCCGCGCAGGTACGACTCGACGTCGAGCACGTTAACGACCTCGATCGTGTCGCCCTGGGCCACCAGCCGGATGGCGCCCCTGTAACGGTTACCGTTCACCCGCATGAACCCACCATCAGCTTCCAGCAGGAGCCGGCGGCCGACCCTCTGCCCGTCCACGTAGAGCTGCCCATCCCGCGCGGCCACCGGCCAGTCGAGCGCGGCCGCGGTCCTGAAGCGAGGCTCGCCGTCCACCTCGCCCGAGTGCGCACCGGTGGCGCCCACGGTCACGCTTTCGGTCAGGTCGAGGAGCACCCGCACCTGGCGGTTCACCGGTTCGAGGGCGGCGGCGGAGGCGGCCAGCAGCAGGGCTACTAGCGCGAGGAACGTTCTGAAGGCGGCGGGTTGTGCCGGGAAGAGGCGGGATGACGAACGAGGGGATCGCGTAGGAGGGCGTGACGGCATCGTCCGGACAGTATCACCCTCCCCCTGGCCCCAGCTAAACGACAAAATCCACAGCCCGCCGGCCCGCCGGCCCGGAAGTGGTGCTCCCACGGGTCGGGCCCGGCTCGCAGCCGGCCGGCCAGCGTGCGAACATGTGGCATGTTCAAGCCAGATCTACTGTCGGAGAAGGTCGTCTTCGTCACGGGCGGCGGCAGCGGGCTGGGGCTCAGCATGAGCCGCCGCTTCCTGGAGCTCGGCGCCAAGGTGGTCATCGCCAGCCGCCGCATCGAACTCCTGGAGGAGGAGGCCGGCAACCTCAGGCGCGATACGGGCGGCACCGTCCTGCCGCTGCAGCTGGACGTGCGCGATCCGGAGTCGGTGGCGTCAGCGCTGGACGCGGCCGAGGCCGAGTTCGGCCGCGTCGATGCGCTCCTCAACAACGCGGCGGGCAACTTCATCTCCCCCACCGAGCGCCTCTCGCACCGCGCCTTCGACGCCGTGCTCAACATCGTGCTGCACGGCACCGTCTACGCCACGCTGGAGATGGGCAAGCGCTGGATAGCCAAGGGCCAGCGCGGCACCGTGCTCTCCATCGCCGCCACCTACGCCGAGCGCGGCTCCGGCTACGTGGTTCCCTCCGCGGTGGCCAAGTCCGGCGTCGTGGCCCTCACGCGTTCGCTGGCGGGGGAATGGGGTAAGCACGGCATCCGGCTCAACGCCATCGCCCCCGGCCCGTTCCCCACCGAAGGGGCTTGGAGCCGGCTCATGCCTACCCCGGAGATACAGCAGCTGTTCGAAAGCCGCGTGCCGCTGGGCCGCGTCGGCGAACATACCGAGCTGGCCAACCTGGCTTCCTACCTGCTGTCGGAATACGCAGGCTACATCACCGGTGACCTGATCTACATCGACGGTGGCGAGTCGGTGTTCAACGCCGGCGAGTTCAACCTGCTGGACCAGGTCACGGACGAGCAGTGGGACCTGCTGGCGGAGATGCGCAAGAAGGGCTAGACCTAAGGGGCTTAGGGCCTACAGGTCTATGCCGTCGGGCATCTGCAATCTGAAGATACCGGTAGCGTCCGCGTAGGTGACGACCACCGTGTAGACCCCACCGCC
Organism: uncultured bacterium; assembly: GCA_964467885.1. Lineage (GTDB taxonomy): Bacteria > Deinococcota > Deinococci > Deinococcales > Trueperaceae > JAAYYF01. The sequence goes on from CAYXUE010000004.1 coordinate 37,550, forward strand.
CAGCTCGAAGAGGCGGTCGAAGGCTATGCGCTGCCCCCTCGTCCACGTCTGCTCGAACACCACCTGCTCCGGCCCCGCGCTCGAACTGGTCTGGAAACTGCTGGGACGCTGGTACCGCACTTCCAGGTGGACGCTGCCGCGCCGCACCTCGCCCGAGAACTGCACGGGCATGTCCGTGCGGCTGAGGGTGCGCCTGGACGTCTCGGCGGTGTGGTCCTTCTTGTAGACCAGTATGGGGGTCTGGGTCGGGTAGCCCAGGTACCAACCCCGGGTCTCACCCACGGCGAAGAAGACGACAGCGACGATTATGAGAAACGTGATGAGACCGCGCATGGCGCGAGTATAGCTGTGGCGGGCGGCCCACGCGGAGGGAAAACCGCCACTGTGAGCACAGTTGCGGCGCCTGGCCGGTGGCCGCTCGGCCGGACGCCGAACCCATGGGGAGGGGCCCGCGCACCGGTGCGCGGGCCCCTCCTCGATCGCTACAGGGAGTAGGTGCTCAGGCCGTGGCCATGGTGTCCTCGCGCATGTTGCGCAGGACCGTGTGCAGGATGCCGCCGTTGCGGTAGTACACGACCTCGACCTCCGTGTCGAGGCGGCTGACGACCTCGAACTCGACGGTGCTGCCGTCCTGCTTGACCGCCGTGACCTTGATGTTCTGGCGCGGCTTCACGTCATCGTCGATGTGGATGCTGTAGGTCTCGGTGCCGTCCAGTCCGAGCGCGGTGGGGTTCTGGCCCTCGATGAACTGCAGCGGCAGCACGCCCATGCCCACCAGGTTGGAGCGGTGGATACGCTCGAAGCTCTCGGCGATGACGGCCTTGACGCCCAGCAGGTAGGTGCCCTTGGCGGCCCAGTCGCGGCTGGAGCCCATGCCGTAGTCGTTCCCGGCGAAGACGATGGTAGGGATCTGCTGCTCGATGTAGTTGCGGCTGGCGTCGTAGATGCTGGTGACCTCGCCGCTGGTGAAGTCGGTGGTGAAGCCGCCTTCGGTGCCCGGGGCCAGCTGGTTCTTCAGCCGGATGTTGGCGAAGGTGCCGCGCGTCATGACGCGGTCGTTGCCGCGCCTGGAGCCGTAGGAGTTGAAGTCCTTCTTCTCCACGCCGCGCTCCTGCAGGTAGCGGCCGGCGGGCACGTTGGCGGCGATGGCGCCGGCAGGCGAGATGTGGTCGGTGGTGACGGAGTCGCCGACCTTGACCAGCACCCGCGCGTCCTCTATCGGCTTGATGGGCTCGGGCTCGTCCGGCATGTCGATGAAGAAGGGCGGCTCCTGGATGTAGGTGGAGTTCTCGTCCCAGTCGAAGAGCTGGCCGCCCTTCACGGGGATGGCGTTCCACTCCTCGTTCGACTGCTCGATGCCGTCGTACATGCGCTTGAAGGTCTCGGGCTTCATGGCTTCGTCGAGCAGCGAGGTGACGTCCTCGTAGGTGGGCCACAGGTCGCGCAGGTAGACGGGGTTGCCGTCCTTGTCCTCGCCGAGGGGCTCGTTGACGATGTCGATGTCGACCGTGCCGGCCAGGCTGTACGCCACCACCAGGGGCGGGCTGGCCAGGTAGTTGGCCTTCACGTCGGGGTTGATGCGCCCCTCGAAGTTGCGGTTGCCCGACAGCACGGAGGTGGCAACGAGGTCGCCCTCGTCGATGGCCTTGGTGACGGCGGGTGGCAGCGGACCGGAGTTACCGATGCAGGTGGTGCAGCCGTAGCCCACCACGTAGAAGCCGACCTGCTCCAGGTAGGGCAGGAGGCCGGTGTCGGTGAGGTACTCGGTGACCACCTTGGAGCCGGGCGCCAGGCTGGTCTTGACCCACGGCTTGGCCTTCATGCCGCGTTCGGCGGCCTTCTTGGCCACGAGGCCGGCCGCCAGCATGACGGAGGGGTTGCTCGTGTTGGTGCAGGAGGTGATGGCCGCTATGACCACGTCGCCGTGGGTAAGGTCCTTCTCCACGCCCCGGAAGTTCAGGGGAGCGGTGCGGGCGATGGCCTCCTCGTCCAGGGCGAAGCCGCGCTGGTCGATCGGGGCCCGCAGGTCGTGGTGGAACTGCTTCTGCATGTTGCCAAGTTCGATGCGGTCCTGGGGACGCTTGGGCCCCGCCACGCTGGGCACTACGGTCGAGAGGTCGAGCTCCACGGTGTCGAAGAACTCGGGCTCGGGGGAGTCGTCGTCGCGCCACAGGCCGTTGGCCTTGCTGTAGCGCTCCAGCGCCTCGACCTCGTCTGGCAGGCGGCCCGTCTGGCGCATGTAGCGCAGGGTCTCCTGGTCGACGGGGAAGAAGCCCACGGTGGCGCCGTACTCGGGCGCCATGTTGCCTAGGGTGGCGCGGTCGGGCACCGTCATGCTGCTGACACCGGGGCCGAAGAACTCGACGAAGCGACCGACCACACCCTTGTTGCGCAGGAGCTCGGTGACGGTTAGCACCAGGTCGGTGGCGGTGGCGCCTTCGGGCAGGCGGCCCGTCATCTTGAAGCCCACCACCTCCGGGATGACCATGTAGTACGGCTGGCCCAGCATGACGGCCTCGGCCTCGATGCCGCCCACGCCCCAGCCCAGTACGCCTAGGCCGTTGATCATGGTGGTGTGGCTGTCGGTGCCCACCAGGGAGTCCGGGTAGACCACGTTCTTGTCGCCATGCTTCTGCCACAGCACGCCGCGCGCCAGGTACTCGAGGTTCACCTGGTGCACGATGCCCGAGGCGGGCGGCACCACGTTGAAGTTGTCGAAGGCGGACTGTCCCCAACGGAGGAACTCGTAACGTTCACGGTTGCGCTCGAACTCGATGCGCGAGTTCTTGATGAGCGCCAGCGGGTTGTCGTACTCGTCCACCTGGACCGAGTGGTCGATCACGAGGTCGACGGGCACGTGCGGGTTGATCTTGTTGGGGTCGCCGCCCAGGCGCTTCATGGCGCTGCGCAGCGCGGCCAGGTCGACCACGGCCGGCACGCCGGTGAAGTCCTGCAGGATGACGCGGGCGGGCTTGAAGGGGATCTCCTCCTGGTTGCGCTTCTTGGGGTCGTAGGCCGCCAGCTGCCTGATGTCGTGCTCGGTGACCAGGAAGCCGTCCTCGTTGCGGAGCAGCGACTCGAGGAGCACCTTGACGGAGTAGGGCATGCGGTCGATGTTGGCGATGCCGGCGTCCTGCAACGCCTGGAGGCTGTAGTAGTACGCCTCTCCCGAGCCGGTGTCGAACACCTTCCGGGCGCCGAACGAGTTGGGGTTGGTGCTCTGTGCCATCGTCTACTCCTTCTGCTAGAGGTTCGGTTGACGTCTCGGCCCCAGGAACGTGTCCGGGAGCTCGCATGTACTTCCAGTTTGAAGCTACCCTAGGTGATATGTCAGCCTCCGAATCACCTAGCTTCGCTGCAGTGGACGACGCCGATGAGGGGCGCATCGGTGCCGGGCGTACTCTGATGGTAACGGCCGGAGACGCCGCGGAAGCCTTAACTGACCCAAAGACCCTGAGACACCTGGCCCCGTTCCTCGGCCGCACCGCGTCCGTATCGGAGGCCGCGCGCGAGAGCGGGGAGAAGCCGAACACCACCCTGAAGCGTGTGCAGCGCTTCCTGGAGTTGGCCCTCCTCGAGGTGGTGGGCGAACGCAAGCGGGCTGGCCGGCCAGTGAAACTCTACCGCACGGTGGCCGATGTCTTCTTCGTACCGTTCGAGGCCACGCACGCCGAGTCGCTCGAGGCGGCCCTGGCGGAGCGCGACGCCTACTGGGAGGCCATGCTCCGCCGCAACGTGGTCAGAGCACGGCGCGAACGGCTGGGCACCTGGGGAACGCGCTTCTACCGCGACGCGCGCGGGCGCCTGCAGGTCCAGACGGCCGTGACTCCCGACGTCAACGCGACCACACTCGATCCCGACGGACCCGCCGTGCTGAGCCTCTGGCGCGATCAGCTGACCCTGGACTTCGCGGACGCCAAGGAGCTGCAGCGCGAGATGTTCGCCCTGGTGCAGCGCTACAACAAGAGGCAGGGTTCGCAACGCTACCTGGTACGCATGGGCCTGGCGCCCGTGCTGGACGACCACGAGAGCTGAGCGACCTCACGCCGCGAACGGCCAGCGTCGAGTAGCATCGGTTCATGCGAACTGTCCATACGAGTGAAGGCGGGATGCCACGGTCCACGGCCCAACGTTCTCGAGCGACGGCGGCCCTGAGGAACACGGCCCTGGCGCTGGCGCTGCTCCTCGGTCTGGCCGCCTGCGCCCCGGGCGCCTTCGGCGGCGTCGACCCCGACGATCCGGCCGTGGCCGAGCTTCAGCGCGCCGCGGAGATCATCTTCCACCGCATGGAGCTCGGCAAGCTCGAGCTCGGCGCCTACACCACCACGCCGCTGGTCGACGCCCGCATACCGGAAGGCGCCACCCTCACGCTGGTGGAGTACGACGCCGAGAGCGGCAGCACGTACACCATCGTGCTCAGCTCGACGCGCTTCACGCAGGGAGAGTGGCGCATAACACCGAGCGGCGTCAGGCGCGTGGCAGCTGGCTGAAGCCGGCTACCCGCGCCGCCAGCCCGGAGATGGGCTCAGGGAAGGGTGCGACCGGTCAGGCGCCTACGGGTAGGTGCTTGGCCAGGCGCTGCTCGTACATGGACTTGTTCTGCGCGCCGATCATGATCTCTACCGCTTCTGAGTTCTTGAAGAGGATGACGGTGGGGATGCTCATGACGCGGAACTGCTGCGCCACGGCCTGGTGGTCGTCGACGTTCAGCTTGCCGACCTTGACCTTGCCCTCGTACTCGTCGGCCAGCTCTTCGATGATGGGGCCCACCACACGGCACGGACCGCACCAGGGGGCCCAGAAGTCGACCAGCACGAGGCCGTCCTTGGTGTGATCGTTGAAGTTGTCGTCGGTGAACTCGATGAGGTTAGCCATTAGCTCCTGCTCCTTGTCTTCACTTGCGTTGCCGCAACTTGCGCCTTTACCAGGTAGCGCCGTTCCGGGCACGAGCCCCCGGCGACGCGGACCGGTTCGGACACCCGCCCTGGGGCGCGGCAGGCCGCGACCGGCGGGCTCTACTGACCATAATCTACGTGTCCCGGCCCGCCAGCACGTGTGCACCAAGCGACACGCTGCCGGGTGGGGCAGGGTTACGGCGGCGCCGTTGGGGCGTCGGCACCGGACAACCAGCCGGGGCGTC
>CAYXUE010000004.1:42789-75610 GCA_964467885.1 uncultured bacterium
CAGGGTTACGGCGGCGCCGTTGGGGCGTCGGCACCGGACAACCAGCCGGGGCGTCGGCACCGGACAACCAGCCGGGGCGTCAGCGCCGGACCACCAGCTTGGGCGTCAGCGCCGGACCACCACCTGGGGCGTCAGCGCCAGACCACCAGTCCGTCGGCATCGTCACCCCGCAGCACCTGCGGGGTGGTCATGCCCAGAGCGCGGTAGCCGCCCTTGACGGCCGAGCGCACCAGCGCGCGCGGGTGCGCCGCGGCGCCGTGGAGCTCGCGCGCGGCCGCGACCTCCCGTGTGACGTCCAGATCGGGACTCGAGCCGCTCGAGTCGGTGCCGAACGCCACCTCCACCGAGTGCTTGGCGTAGAGCTGCCAGGGGAAGCGTCCGCAGCGCAGAGCGGCGTTGGAGCGCGGGCAGTGCACCACGGTGGCGTTGGCCCGCGCGGTAAGCCGCACGTCCTCCTCGTCCACTTCCACCATGTGGATGAGCGTGGGCTCCGCCCGTAGCACGCCGAGGTCGTGCAGGTAGCGCACGGGCGAGACGCCGTGCGAGACGACCGGCAGGCCCGCCGCCGCCAGTCCCTCAGCCAGCGGTCCCGTGCCCTTGAGGCTCAGCTCGGACTCGCCGGGCGACTCGGCCACGTGGATGGCCAGAGGCATGCGCTCGTCATGCGCCCAGGTGGCCAGTCGTTGCAGCAGGGGCGCGCTCACCGTGTGCGGTGTGTGGGGGCTCAGCCCCACCCGCACGCCGCCTGGACGTTCGAGCTCGCGGAACTGGCGTAGCAGCCTGACGGTCTCTTCGAACACCTGGTCCGACTTCTCCGGGAAGGGGGCCAGCACCTCCCAGTAGGCCACTCCGCTGAGGTCCGGTTCGCTCAGCAGGTACCGCATGACCGCCGGGTCGGTGACCACGTCGCCCAGCACGGTGGTGCCCGCCTCACGGAGGCGCGCCAGGCCGCGGCGCGCCGCCTCCAGGCCACGACCGCCGGAGCGCCCGTGCGCCACCACGCGCTGGATGAAGGCGGGGTAGTCGCTCTCGGCGTACTCCAGGTCGGAAAGGTCGAGGTGGGTGTGGGCGTTCACCACGGGCGGCGAGACCGCGAAACCGCCATCCACCAGCTGCGCCTCCGGGAAGGCGCGGGCGGTTCCGGCGCGGTCGCGTACGTCGGCCACCGTGTAGGCGCCGGCAGCGCGCTGCAACAGCACCCCGCCGTCGCCCCGCGGCATGCCTAGACCGTTGTAGACGACCTCAGCATGCAGCAGTAGGCGGCCGGAGGCGGGCGCCTCCTCCCCCGACACGAACCGGCTTACGGGAACCGTAGGCACGCGCTAAGCGGCGGGACTAACCTACGCCCGCGCCGGAGTTGCCGCCCTGCCTGGGGGCCTGCGGACCGGCACCGGCCACGAGCTCGCCGGGCTCGGCGCCGCCTGGCTGGCCACCGCGGCTCAGCGCGGCCTGGTACTCGGCCAGCACGACCGCGGGCTCCTTGACGATGCCGTAGAGCGAGTCGCGCTGCGCCGGCTTGTAGCCCGCGTCCACGATCTGCCTCACTATCTCGGTTTCCGGCGTGTTCTGGTGCTTGGCGCCCGCCTGCGACACCACGTTCTCCTCCAGCATGGTGCTGCCGAAGTCGTTGCAGCCGAAGCTGAGGGCGGTCTGGGCCACCTTGTAGCCCATGGTGGGCCACGAGGCCTGGAAGTTGGGCACGTTGTCCAGCAGGATGCGGCTGACCGCCACGTTCTGCAGGTACTCGTGGGCGCCGGCGCCGGGCACCTTGCCGTCTATGCGCACGCCGTCCGTTTGCAGCGTCCAGGAGATGAAGGCCGAGAAGCCGTTACCGTGCTCGGCCAGGGCCAGGTCCTGCTGGTCGCGCACGCGCATCATGCTGGCCACGCGTTGCGCGGGGCTTTCACCGAAGCCGATGACCATGGTGGCCGTGGTGTAGAGGCCCAGCGCCTGCGCCTCGCCCATGATGCGTATCCAGTCGTCCGATGAGATTCGCGCCGGCGAGATGTGGGGCGCGTGGCGCACCTCGTCCACCAGCATCTCGCCGCCGCCGCCGGGCAGGCCGTCCAGCCCCGCCGCCTGCAGTTCCTCCAGCACGCGCAGGCTGCTCATGCCCGTGATCTTGGCCATGCCCTTGATCTCCTCCGGGCTGAACGCCTCCACCCGGATGGTGGGGTGGTGCTCCTTCAGGTGCTGCATGAGATCCAGGTACCACTGGAACTCCAGGTAGGGGTTCACGCCACCCTGCATGAGGATGCGCGAGCCGCCCACCGCCTCCAGCTCACGTATCTTCTCGCTGATCTGCTCGAAGGTCAGAGTGTAGGCGTCGGCCTGGCGCCGCGTGCGGTAGAAGCCGCAGAAGGAGCAGCCCACCGAGCAGACGTTGGAGTAGTTGATGTTGCGATCGATGAGGTAGGTGACCACCTCGGGGTCGGTCCTCAGCCGCCTGACGGCGTCCGCGGCGGCCGCCAGGTCGAAGAGCGGCAGGTCGTAGAGCGCCACGGCTTCCTCGGCGCTGAGTCGTTGTCCGGAAGCGGCCTTCGCTAGCAGGCTCATGGCGCGAGCATAGCAGGACCCAGGTTGTGTACTTGCTCGCGCGATGCAGGTAAACTACCTCTATGTCGAGTACCCGCAGCGAGGCTGGCAGCCCGTGGCGCGCCATCTTCGAAGATGTGCGTAACGCCATCGGCCACCGCCGCGACGAACATGGGGTGGTGGGCAGCATCAACTGGTTGCGGCACGCCATGGAGGCGCGCGGCGCCAACCCCAACGTCGTTCGCAACATAATCTACCGCGACAAGGGGCGCCTGCCGGACAAGCGCGCCCTCTTCCTCATCCTGGACGAGCTCTGGCGGGAGGCGGGCAACCCCCCGCTCAACATGCCCGAGCTCCAGGCCCTCCTCTCCCCCAACGCCAGCGCCGAGCAGGAGGTCCTGCAGCTCATGGGGCGCGACAAGCGCAAGGCGTACAAGGCGCTCCTGGGGGGCATCCGGAACGGAGAGATGCCCAAGGTTCTCGTCACGGGCCGCCCAGGCTCGGGCAAGACCTTGCTGACGGACTACGTCCAGCACGGCCTGGAGCTGGCGGGCATCGCCTCGGACAGCACCGTCCGGCTGGAGTTCGGATCCGTGGACCTAGCCACATCGCTGACCCGTCTCGGCCTGCAACTGGGTGTGGCCCCCGAGGTCATGGAGTCCCGCCTCGTTCGCATCGCCACGGCCAGCGCCTACGCCGTGCAGGCGGACGCCCAGGCGGAGGTGGCGCGCGTGCTGCTGGAGGCGGTGCGCCAGCGCCAGGGGCCCATGGTCCTCCTGCTGCACGTCTCGCAGGGGCTGACCACGCAGGACAGCATGGGGCTGGCGCCTCTGCGCCTCAACACGCCGGAGGTACCGCGCGTCAACGCTCCCGAGTGGCTCTGGGTCACGCTCATCGAGCCCTTGGGACGCCAGCCGCACATCTCGCTATTCGTCACCATGACCGACCTGCCGGCCCGCGCCATGCAGCGGCTGGGGCCCTTCGCCGATCCCATCCGCCTCACGCCGCCCACGGCGGCGGACGCGCGGCGCTTCGTGAAGGCGCGCGTGCCGCACCTGGCGCCCGCGCAACAGGAGGACATCGTGCAGCGGGCGGGCCGCTCGTTCGAGGAACTGAGGACCCTCACCCTGCTGGCGCAGGCCCGCACGCCGCAGAAGGGCGACGCCGCCGCCGGCGAGGAGTACATCGAGCAGCTGGGCCGCCTGGTGGAGCAGACGGGCGACCCGGACCTGCGCGCCTTCCTGGCCGCGTTGGCGGTGCTCTCGCCGCCCGCCTTCCCCACCTTCTCGGCTACCGTGCTGCGCGAGGTGCAGGGCGTGCGGCGCGACCTGGGCCCGTTCGAGCTCTCGTTCCTCGACGCCGTGCCCGGCCAGGCCGAGCAGTACCGCAACTTCTCGCGCCAGCTGACGCGCGAGCTGCAGACCCGGCTCTTCCAGAGCGACCCCACCTACTACCGCCGTGTGCAGCGCGCCGCGGCGGGGGCGTACCGCCAGGAGGCAGAAGCCGACCCCGGTAGCGAGGCGGCCGCCCGCTTCCTGCACCACCTGTTCGAGGCGCGCGAGTGGCGCGAGCTGACCGACTGGCTGGCCAGCCACACCGTGCCCCACGCCCAGATCCGCAACGTCTGGCAGGCTGCCCTGGACGAGCTGAAGGGCAAGCCGGAGCTCGACCTGGTCGCTCGCGAGGTAGCCAAGCATTACGTGAAGCTGGGCGCCTACGAGCACCCGGACGCCCTGCGGGCGTTCGAGACCGGCGCGGCCTCCAGCGATCCCGCCCTGCAGGCCTGGACGCTGGTCAAGCGCGCCGAAGGCGAGGTCCTCGCCGGCCGCTACGACCGCGCCGAGGTGTTGCTGGACACCACACCCGGCATCGACGATCCGCTCATCCGCGCCGAGGCTGCCCTGACGCGCGCCGGCATCATGCGCTGGCGCAGCCAGTTGGCTGACGCCGCCGAGGTGGTGCGCAAGCAGGTCAGACCCGAACTGAAGCGACTGGTCGGCACACCCAGCAGCGGACAGGCGAAGCAGGCGCTCACCAAGGCCGCCCTGTGGGAGGGCCTCATCGCCAAGGACCGTGGCGAGCTGGAGGCGGCGCTGGCGGCCTTCGACTCCGCGGACGCGGGCGACGACCTGGTGCGCGCCCGCATAGAGTTCCAGCGCGGCGACGTGAGCATGCGCCTAGGTCGGCTGGATGCCGCCCTCCGGGCGTTGGACGCCGCGGTGGAGCTCTCACGCCGCTCCGAGGCCCTGGCCCAGGAGCAGGCGCGCTACCTGGCCCGGCGCGGCAAGCTGCACCGGCTGCGCGGCGAGATGACCGCGTCCTCGCAGGACTTCGAGGCCGCAAGAGAGATGATCGGCAGCGCGGAGCTGGAGGCGGACGAGCTCGACTTCTGGGGTGCCAAGATCGACGACGAGTCGGCCTACACCGCCCTGGCGCACGGCGACTTCGAGGAGGCCACCTTCCTGGTCACTCACGCCCTCGCCACGTTCCGCGCCTACGCGGCGGCCACCGGCACCAGCGGCACGTTCAGGGTGCTGCGCGGCACCCTCCACCTAGCCGCCTCCTACGCCTGCCGCGGCCTGGCTCAGCCCTTCCGGCTGCCGTTCCCCGTGCTACGTGAGGGCGTCGACGGGCCCGACCTGCGCCACGCGCGCCAGCGGATAGAAGAGGTCATCGCCGCCCTCGCGGACGCACCACGCTTCCAGATCGACCTGCGGCGGCAGGCGCTGCTGCTCGCCAGCAAGTTCGCCGCCACCGGCGACGAGGGACAAGCGTTCGCCGACGCCGCCCTGAAGGTCTCCAACTTCGACTACCAGCGGGCCCAGGCGCTCGCGGCCCGCGCCGCCGCGCAGCTCAGGCGTCAGCAGCTCGACGGGGCACTCGAGGACCTGAGGCAGGCCGGCGAGGCCTTGGACGGGGTCACCGCCGGCCTGGAGAACGAGCGGGGCGACTCCGGGTTGCGCTCGCAGCTGGCCGCCCTGACCAGCGCGGCTCACCTGGGCGCGGGCAACGAGAAGGACGCCGCCGAGGTGCTGGTGTCCGCCCTGGATGACGAGGGCCTGACGCCCTACCACGAGGGTCTCCTGCGCGCCTTCGGGGAGGCGGCCGACGAGGCCAAGGTGGAGGGCGGCTGGAAGAGCCATCGCCGCCTGCGTCTGCTCCTCGGGGTGGACGGCACCGGGCCCAGCACGCCCGCCCGCTTGCCCGACGCCCTGGTGGCGGCGTGGCGCTCGCGCTCCAGGCCCGTGACGGCCAGCTGACCGTGAGCCGATCCGGGCCGGGAGACGCCCGGATAGTCGTCGCGGCCAGCCCGGAGTTCCTGCGGGGACTCACACCGCATGACCAGCTCGACCGCTTCCGCGATCCGGCCGGCCAGCTGGACGCTCTCGTGTCCATCGCCGCCGATCCGCAGGGCACCGTCACCGCGCTGGTGAGGGACGATATGCTCCTCGGCTACGCCGTGTTCCACCCCCCGACCGAGATCGAAGCCTGGGGCTACGACCGCACGGGCCAGATACTCGAGCTGGGGGCCATCGAGGTAGCTCCCAGCGAGCGCGGCCAGCGCTGGGCCGAGCGCCTGCTGCAGGCCTCCTTCGACGGCGGACGCTTCGACCACACCGTGGTGTTCGCCACCCTCTACTCGTGGCACTACGATCTGGCCCGCAGCGGCCTCGGAGACCTGGCCTACCGCCGCATGCTGGAGCGCCTCTACGGCTCGGCGGGCCTCGAGTTGTTCGGCACCACCGACGAAGAGGTGCGCTCCAGCCCGGCCAACGCGCTCATGGCGCGTATCGGCAGTCGGGCGCCGGAGGAAGTGGTGGCCGAGTTCCACCGTCTCCGCGGGGTACGCCCGGGAGCGCCGGCCGCCTCCTGGTAGCATCGGCTGACCAAGGAGAGAAGATGCTCGTTAGAGAGATCATGACCAAGCAGGTCGTAGCCATAGGGCCGGACACGCCCATCCGCGACGTGCAGCTGCTGATGGAGCAGCGCAACATAAGGCACTTCCCCATCCTCGATCACGACAGCCAGGCCGGCGGGGCGGACCGGCTGGTGGGCATAGTGTCGGACCGCGACGTCCGGCTGGTGGGGGCGGATCACCCCAAGGCGCCCGAGGGCGTGAAGTCCAGCGACCCCGTCTCCGCGTTGATGGTCTCGCCGGTCATCACCGCCGATCCGGAGGACCCCATCGAGGAGACCGCCAAGACCCTGAGGGAACGGAAGATCGGAGCCATGCCGGTCATGGAGGACGACCGCCTGGTGGGCATCGTCACGGCCATCGACATGCTGGACGCGTTGGTGCGCATGTCCGGCGTCACGGAGGCCTCCTCCCGCCTGGAAGTGGAGGTCGTCAACCGGCCTGGCGCCCTGGCCGGCCTGCTGGACCGCGTGGCCAGCCGCCACATCAACGTTTCCAGCGTCATGACCTCCCGCTCGGACGCGGACACGGTGTCGTTCATCCTGCGCGTGGGCACGGCCGCCGGGCACGAGCTGGCGGCCCATCTGCGCGGGCTGGGCTACACCGTGTACTGGCCCCCCGAACGAGTGTGAAGGGGCCCGACAACGCGTTCGTCTACGACCCGCAACTCGCTGGCTTCGACCTGGCCGAGGACCACCCCTTCAAGCCCATCCGGTTGGAACTCACCCGCACCCTGCTGCAGAGCTGCGGGCTGCTGACCGCCGATCAGCTGGTGGCCCCGGCACCGCTGGCCGAGAGGGCCCTGCTGGAGGTGCACGACCACCGTTTCGTGGAGGCCGTGAAGGCCGCCTCCCGCGGCGAGGACGAGCACGGCGCGCGATCCTACGGCCTCGGCACCAGCGACAACCCCATCTTCGAGGGCATGCACGAGGCGGTCATGGGCGTGGCCGCCGCCACCGTGACCGCGGTGGACTTGGTGGCCACCGGGCGGGCACGGCGGGCCGCCAACTTCGCGGGCGGGCTGCACCACGCCCAGGCGGCGCGCGCCTCGGGCTTCTGCCTCTACAACGACCTGGCCGTGGCCATCAGGCGCGCCGTCGACGAGCACGGCCTGCGGGTGGCGTACGTGGACCTGGACGCCCACCACGGCGACGGCGTGCAGTGGCTCTTCTACGAAGACGCGGACGTGCTCACCGTCAGCCTGCACGAGTCCGGGCGCTACCTCTTCCCGGGCACCGGCCACACCTACGAGACGGGCAAGGGCGCCGGCCGCGGCCACTCGGTCAACGTGCCGCTCGAGCCGTTCACGGAGGACGAGTCGTTCCTCGAGGTCTTCGACCTGGTGGTGCCGACCGCGCTGCGCTGGTTCCAGCCCGACCTCATCCTGCTGCAGGCCGGAGCCGACATGCACGTGCGCGACCCGCTGGCGGAGATGAGCCTCACGCTGAACGCCATGCAGGAGAGCTATAGACGAGTGGCGACCCTGGCCGACGAACTGACGGGCGGTCGCCTGGTCATCACCGGCGGCGGCGGTTACGATCCCTACCGCACGGTGCCGCGCGCGTGGGCGCACGCGTGGGCGGCGCTGACGGACCAGCAACTGCCTGAGGAGCTGCCGAGCGCCTGGCTGGCCGAATGGCGGGAGAGGTTGGGAAGCCTGGCCGCCGACCTGCCCGACACGTCGCAGGAGGATGCCGGCGAGTTCCCGCCCGTGCCCCGCCGCGCGGCGATAGCCCGGCGCAACCGCCTGGTGGCCACGCGGACCATCGAGATGCTGCAGGAGCTGTGGGACTCACTGGAGTTGGACGGAGGAAGAGCATGAAGATCGGTTTCGTGGGTCTCGGCACCATGGGTGCACCGATGGCCCGCCGCCTGGTGGAGGCGGGTCACGACGTCACGGTGCATAACCGCACGCGCTCGCGCGAGGAGCCACTGGCGGAACTAGGCGCCAAGCGCGCCTCCACCCCGCGCGGGGCCGCGGCCGGCGCCGAGGTGGTCTTCACCATGGTGAGCGACACCCCCGACGTGCAGGCCGTGGTGCTGGGCGAGCAGGGGGTGGCACTCGGCATGAACAAGGGCAGCGTGCTGGTGGACATGAGCACCATCAGCCCGGCCACCACCCGCCGCATAGCCACGGCCGTCCTGGAGCACGGCGTCCACATGCTGGACGCACCCGTGTCTGGCGGCAGCGAAGGGGCCGAGAAGGGCACGCTCTCGATCATGGTGGGCGGGGAGGCCGAAGCGCTGGAGCGCGTGCGGCCCGTCCTCCAGCAGCTGGGCAGCACCATCACCCACGTTGGGGGCAGTGGAGCGGGGCAGGTGGCCAAGGCCGTGAACCAGACCATCATCGCCGGCACCTACGCCGCGGTGGCGGAGGGCATGGCCCTGGCGCTGGCAGCCGAGATAGACGTCGACGCGGCCCTGCAGGCGCTGGGCGGCGGCGCCGCGGGCTCCTGGGTGCTGGCCAACCGGGCGCGCAACATGGTGGAGGGCCACTACCCGCTCGGCTTCCGCACGAGGCTGCACCGCAAGGACTTGGGGATAGCCCTGGCCGCCGCCAGGGAACTGGGCGTGGCCATGCCCGTGGCGGCTTACGTGGAGCAGTTGGAGACCAGTCTGGTGAAACGCGGCTTCGGCGACGAGGACGTCTCCAACGTGGCGCGCATCGTACGCGAGCAGGCGGGCCTGGAGTAGCCCGGGACGGCCAGCGGGTCAGGTGCGGGCGGCTACCCAGAGCCGTTCGGTCTCCGGCGTGATGGCGCCCCCATCCGGGTGCGCCGAAACCTCAACGTGAGCGAAGCCGGCCTCCGTCAGCAGCCGCGACACATGCCCCGCGTCGTAGCCGCGCTCGTAATGCACCTCGGTGAAGGCCCCCTCCTCCGAGTCGCAGAACGCCTCCACCTTGGCCAGCTGACGCTCCTCGTCGAAGCTATGCTCCCAGCGGTAGTAGACGTCGTCCGCCCAACCGGAGGCCACCCCGCCCTCCCATAGCAGCTCGAGGCCGGCGGTGGTGTTGACGTCGAAGACGAAGACGCCACCCGGTTCCAGGTGGGCGCGCACGTTGCGGGCCATGGCGCCGAACGAGGCGTCGTCGAGCAGGTTGTTGAGTGAGTCGAAGAGCGAGTAGACGAGGGCGTAGCGCCGGCCCAAGCGGAACTCCTCGAAGTGGGCCTGGTGGAACTTCACGCCGGGCAGCTTGGCTCGCGCGACGCTCAGCATGGCCTCCGACGCGTCCAGGCCCTCCACCTCCAGCCCCTGCTGGACCATGGGGAGGGTGCCGTTGCCGGTGCCGCACCCCAGGTCCAGTAGCGGTCCGCCGGCGTAACCCAGTTCGGTGGCCTTGACCAGTACGAACTCGGCCCACTCGTCGTACTCGATGTCGGCCATTATGCGGTCGTACACGCGCGCCAGCGCGGTGAAGGGGGCGGGGGTGGTTACGCCTGCGGCGTGCTCGCTGGACATGGGGCGATGATACCGTCGCTCCACCCGCCGGCCCGATCTGGGGCCGCAGCCTACTACCGGGCGGCGTCTACCGGGTTGCCGACGACGGCCTGACCGGCAAGCGCTACGGTACTTCCGGGACCGCAGGACGCCCGCCCTTACCCTCCCCCGCCGGGTGTGGCGTCCGCGCCTCCCATGTCCAGCACGAACTTGCCGATGCTGTCGTTGCGGCGCAGGCGCCCGTGCGCCTCCCCCACCTGGTGCCAGGGGAACACCGTGTCCATCACCGGTCTCAGTTCGCCGGCCATCACATCACCGAACTGGCCCATGAACGCCTGCACCAACCGCACCTTCTCGGCCAGCGGCCGCCCCCTGAGGGTGGAGCCTACGAGACGCAACCGCTTCAGCATGAGCGCGCGCAGGTCCAGCACGGCCTCGCGACCGCTGAGGGTGGAGATGACCACCAGCCTGCCGCCCAGGGCCAGCGCCTCGATGTTCGGCGCCAGGTAATCCTTGCCCACCATGTCGAGGATCACGTCCACCGCGCCCAGGTCGGCCCGCAGCACCTCCAACCACGGTCCCCTGTGGCGGTCCAGCGCCAGGTCGGCGCCTTGTTGGCGACAGACCGCCACCTTCTCCGGGCCGCCGGCGGTGGCGGCCACCGTGGCGCCGGCCAGCTTGGCCTGGCGGATCGCGGCGGTTCCCACGCCGCTGGCGCCGCCGTGGATCAGCACCCGTTCACCGGACTGCAGGCCGGCCTCCAGGAAGAGGTTGAGGTAGGCCGTGAGCGCGGTCTCGGGGAACGCCGCCGCCTCGGCGAAGGTCCACCCGCCCGGGATGCTCATCAGCATCTCCGCGGGCACGCTCACGTAGCGGGCGTATCCGCCGCCGGCGAGTAGGGCGCAGACGGGCGCGCCCAGCCAGGCCTCGTCCACCCCCGCGCCCACCTCCGCCACGCGTCCGGCCACCTCCAGCCCCAGGATGGGGGACGCGCCCGGGGGCGGCGGGTAGTGGCCCGCCAACTGCGAGATGTCGGCGCGGTTCACCCCGGCCGCCACCACCTCCACCAGAACCTCCCCTGGCCCCGGGTGGGCGGCCGGCACCGGCGCCACGCGCATGCCGCCCGCATCGTCGGGGATCAGGGCTTCCATGCTCGACCGGTCCATGCCTCATGCTACGCGGGCGCCGCCCCCGACCGCGTGGCGGGAGCGGGACGGTGGCCGGCGGCAGCAGCCCGAGATGCCATCGGGTACGCCCTGCAACTGGTAGCCTTCACTCTATGATCGGCGTAGACCTCGGTACGACCAACGTGCGCATCCATCTGAAGGGCAAGGGTGTGCTTCTTAGGGAGCCCGCAGTGATCGCGGTGGTCAAGGGCACCACCGAGGTCAAGGCCGTCGGCCAGGAGGCTTACCGCATGCTGGGCCGCACCCCTGGCAACATCACGGCCCTCAGGCCCATGGCGGACGGTGTCATCGCCGACTACACCCTGACCGAGCGCATGCTCAAGGCGTTCATCAGTAAGGTCCTGAGCGGCCCGCGGCGTTTCATCCGCCCCAGCATCATGGTCTGCATCCCCTCAGGCATCACGGACGTGGAGAAGCGCGCGGTCGTGCAGGCGGCCCGCGAGGTCGGCGCCCGCAAGTGCTACCTGATCGAGGAGACGGTGGCCGCCGCCATCGGCGCCGGCATCGCCATCGCCGAGCCCGTGGGTTCCATGATCATCGACGTGGGTGGCGGCACCACCGACCTGGCCATCCTCAGTCTGGGGGGCATCGTGGTGTCGGAGAGCCTGCGCATAGCCGGCAACAGCTTCGACCGCGACATCATGGCCTACGTGAAGAGCCGCTTCAACCTGCTCATCGGCGACCGAACCGCCGAGCAGATCAAGCGCGAGGTGGGCGCGGCCAAGATCGTGACGCCGGAGGACGACCGCTCCATCGAGGTGCGGGGACGCGATCTGATTGACGGCATGCCCAAGAGCGTCACCGTGACCACCCAGGACGTGGTCACCGCCTTGGAGTCGTCCCTCAAGAAGATCGCGGACGCCATGGTCAAGGTGCTGGAGCAGGCACCGCCGGAGCTCGTGTCGGACGTCATAGAGCGCGGCATCGTGATGACGGGTGGCGGGGCGCTGCTGCGCAACCTGGACGCCTACCTGTCGGGCATCACCTCCATCCCGGTGGGTGTGGCCTCCAACGCGGCGGACTGCGTGGTGCTGGGCACCGCTCAGGCGCTCGACATGGTTCACGTGCTGAAGGACGCCTCGTTCGACGAGGCCCGGCTGTAGAGCTTTCCGGCGGTTCCTGACTACGTCCCGACCCTAGGGAACGGGGTCGCCGGGCTCGGTGCGCTCGCCCGGCTCGGGCCGGCCTGCGCTCACTCCGGGTGCGGGGCCCGCCGGTGCCGGCTCCGCCTCGGGTTCACCCAACACCTCGGACGCCGCCACCCTGCCGAGCCTCCCCACCACCAGGAACCCTAGCGCGTAGCCGGTCAGGGTCAGGAGAAGCAGCAGGAAGAGCGGCACGCCGGCTTGGCCGGTGGCCAACGCCAGCGAGAGGAACCAGGCGCTGGAAGCGAGCAGCACGCCAGCCATCAGCGCGGCCGACAGCGCCGAGCGCCGCGCTCCGCTGCCGCCCGGCAGCCCGCTCATGCGCGTGACCGCGAACGCCACCACCGGGAGCTGAGCCAGGGCGAAGACGACCAGGGTCCAGGCCAACAGCGA
This sequence comes from uncultured bacterium, assembly GCA_964467885.1. GTDB lineage: Bacteria > Deinococcota > Deinococci > Deinococcales > Trueperaceae > JAAYYF01. Next base: position 55,407 of record CAYXUE010000004.1, read on the forward strand.
GCTCGGGTTGCGCGGAGCGCCGCCCGCGAGCAGCAGCACGACCACGCCCACCAGCGCCGCCACCACGCACTGCGCCAGGAAGGCCAGCACGAAGGCCGAGCGCAGGAACGCCGCGGCGGCGCCCGCGCTCAGCCGCGGCGTGTTCAGGTACCGACCAGCCAGACCCGCCCAGCGCTTGGTTCTGTCGCCGTCTGGGGTGTGGTCGCTGTCGGCTGGCTCAGTAGCCGTGGTCAGTGTCGGGGTGCTCCTCGTACTCCTCGTGCGTGTTCTTCACCAGGAAGGTGGTGAAGGCGACGAAGAAGCCGGAGAACAGGATGATGCTGATGAACATGATTATGGCGTTGCGACCGATGACAAGGAAGGTGTCCACGAGTGCCTCCGTTTGGTGAGTTTACCCTACACCACCGGGCGTTCACGCCACCGCCCGGAGGGCGTGCGGCCCGAGAGGCGACTGAAGCGCACCACCAGTAGCAGGGCGGCCACGCCCAGACCGGCCACCAGCCCGAACCACATGCCCCGCGGCCCAACGCCCGCCACGAAGGTGAGCAGCAGCCCGGAAGCGATACCCACGCACCAGTAGGCCACCAGGGTGAGCAGCATGGGCACGCGCGTGTCCTTCAGGCCCCGCAGGGCACCCTGAGCGGTGACCTGCATGCCGTCCACGATCTGGAACATGGCGGCTATGGCCAGGAAGGTGGTGGCGTGCTGCACCAGGGCCAGGTTCCCCGGCGAGTCCAGGTCCACGAACAGCCCGATCACCACCCGCGGCGCGAGCCAGAAGAGCAGCGCGGTCAGGCACATGAAGAGCGCCGCCAGCGCTATGCCCATGCTGCCCGCCCGCCTCACCCCGTGCGGATCGCGCCGGCCCGCCGCCTGCCCCACGAGCACGCCGGTAGCGGTGGCGATGCCGAGCGGGATCATGAAGGCCATCGAAGAGGACTGCATGGCGATCTGGTGACCGGCCAGCACCGCGTCTCCGAAGCCGCCCAGCACGAAGGTGGTGACGCTGAAGGCACTCACCTCAAGGCCCAACATGGCCGAGATGGGCCAGCCGACCCGCAGGATCTCGCGCAGCCTCTCCGGATCGAAGCGCAGCATATGCGCGAACACCGCCTGCTCCCGGTACTTCCGCCGCACCAGCCACGTAGCGCCCGCGAACATCAGCGTGTAGACGGCGGCGGTGGTGAGGCCCACGCCCGTGACCCCGAAGGGCGGCAGGCCGTAACGGCCGAAGATCAGCATGTCGTTCAAGAAGACGTTGAGTCCCACCCCGGCCAGCGCCATGATGAGGATGGGCCTGGCGTCGCCGTGCCCCTCGAGCATGCCGCGCAGGGCCACGAAGCCCAGCGCGAACGGCAGGCCGGGCGTGATGGCCCTCAGGTACGCTCCGGCCAGCGTCACCGAGCTCTCGGGTAGACCCGCCAGAAGCAGGATGGGCTCGGCGCTCAGGAAGAGCACCGCGCCCGGCACCGCCAGGCCCAGGGCCAGCAGCAGGGCCTGGCCGGCCACGCGGCCCGGCTCGCGGTTGCGCCCGGCCCCCACGGCTTGGGCCACCAGCGGCGCCACGGCCAGCAACACGGCCATGAGCACGTTGAAGATGGTGAAGTAGACGGTGGAGCCGAGGGCCAGTCCGGCCAGTGCACTGGGTCCCAGCCGACCGACGAAGAGGGTGTCCACGAAACCCATGCCGCTATGCGCCAGCTGCGCCAAGGAGAGGGGCAAAGCCAGGGTCACCAGTTGACGCAACTCGCTGCCGATCCTCGACACGCGGCTCAACATACTCCGTAGCGGCACTGGTACCATGCCTCATGCGCTTGCTGGTCGTTGCCGTGCTGTTCATCGCCCTCGTAGTGGGCGGCCTCTTCGCCTTCGGTGTGCTCCCTCCGGGGGAGAAGGAGCCCGAGGTGCCTGACCTGTTCGTCGTGCTGGAGCAGAACGATCCCGCAGCGGTGAACGAGGCGCTGGAAGCCGGCGCGGACCTGCACGTGCGCAACGAGGCCGGCCTCTCGCCCCTCATGGCCGCCGTCACGGCCGGCGCCAGCACGAACGTCATCGAGACGTTGCTGGAAGCGGGCGCCGACGTCAACGACCAGGCGGCCAGCGGCGCCACGGCTCTCATGCTCGCCGCCGGTGCGGGCACGCCCGCTCAGGTCATCTACCTGCTCAACGCCGGGGCCGACCCCACCCTGCAGGACGGCGAGGGGCGCACGGCCGCTCAGCTGGCCATGAACAACTCGCAGGTACGCACTTCGGGGGTCTACCCGCGCCTGGTGGAACTGGCCGATGGTCCGTTCGTGCAGGGCTGGCCCTCGGGCTACGTGGTCCCCGTCGAGGGCGCCACCATCAGCTCGCGCCGCAACCACCTGCCGGGCGCGCCGCGCACCTACCGCAACGGGGTGCACGAGGGCTTCGACTTCTACTCCGGCACGGTCAGCGTGCCCATCAACTACGGCACGCCCATCAACGCTGTGGCCGACGGCGTGGTCATCCGCGCCGATCACGACTACGTGGAGGCCACCCTCGAGGAGTACCAGTCGCTCATCGACCAAGCGGGCCGGGCGCTGGACACCCCGCCCGAGATCCTGGACAAGCTGCGCGGCCGCCAGGTGTGGGTCCGCCACGCGGGCGGCTTCGTCACTCGCTACGCTCACCTGGCCGCGGTTGCGGAGATAGTCAGCGTCGGCGCCCGCGTGAACCAGGGCGACATCATCGGCACCACCGGCAACTCCGGCACGCTCGAGGCCGCCCAGGGCACGCAGGACGACCCGCACCCGCACGTGGAGGTCTGGCGCGGCGAGTCCACCTTCCTGGGCGCCGGCATGGAGCCGGAGGCTATCTGGGACCTGGCCGGTCAGGTCTTCGGCCTCTCCGCACTACCCCCCTTCCACGACTGAGTCGGCAGCGGCGGGGCCGCCTACCAGGGCAGGTTGAAGCCGCCGTGGTTCTCGCTGCGGTAGTACTGTTCGATCTCGTCGGGGATGGTGCTGATGTCGTCCACCACCTTGAAGAGATGCATGTCCTGCTCGGAGATCGTGCCGTTGCGCAGGAGGGTGCCCTGCAGCCACTGCAGCAGGCCGCGCCAGTACTCCACGCCCACCAGGTAGACGGGGAACGGCTTGATCTTGTGGGTCTGGATGAGGGTCAGTGCCTCGAATAGCTCGTCGAGCGTGCCGAAGCCGCCCGGGAAGATCACGAAGGCGGTGGAGTACTTGACGAGCATGACCTTGCGCACGAAGAAGTACTTGAAATCCACGGAGTCCGTGAGGTACGGGTTCGGCGCCTGCTCGTGCGGTAGGTCGATGTTGAGGCCCACGCTGCGCCCCTCCACCTCCATGGCGCCCCGGTTCGCGGCTTCCATGATGCCGGGGCCGCCACCCGTGAGGATGGAGTAGCCGTTCTTAGCCAGCTGCGCGGCTAGTTCCTGAGCCTTCTGGTACGTGTCGCTCTCCGGCTTGAGCCGCGCCGAGCCGAACACGGTGACCGCCTTGCCGATGTCGGCCAGTTCTTCGAATCCCTGAACGAACTCGCCCAGGATGCGGAACATGCGCCATGAATCCTCGGCCAGTGCGTCGATGACGTACTGCTTCTCGATGCCGTTCATCCCGCCAGCGTAACCGGGCAGGGCGGCCGGCGGTGTGAACCCACTGTCAGTTCACCGGGGTCAGTAGCGCAGGTAGGCCACGGTCACACCGTGCCCGCCCTCGTAAGGCACCGCGTCCTCGTAGCGCTCCACCAGCTTCTCGCCCCGCAGGTAGTTCCGCACCGCGTCCCGCAGCGCGCCGGTGCCCTTGCCGTGCAGCAGCCGCACGCTCTCGACCTTGAGCGAGTGGGCTTCCAGCACGAAGTCGCGCACCTGTTCAAGGGCCTCCTCCACCCGCGCACCGCGCAGGTTGAGCTCGTTATCGAACGTGGCCGGGGCCGGCACGTGCGACTGCACCCGCTTGGGCTTCTTGGGTGCTATGGGCTTAGCGTCGCGTCGGGGCACCTCCACCTTGAGGAGCCCCAGCTGCACCAGCAGCTGGCCGCCGCCCCGGTGCTCCAGCACCTCGCCCTCCGCGCCGTAGCTCTCGACCCGTACGCGGGAGCCCACCGCGTAGGGGTCGTCCTGCGGGCTCCGCTGCGGGGCGGCGGCGGGCTTAGCGCCCTCGCTTCTAGGTTCGGAGAGCTTGCGGGCGCGGCGCCTGAGTTCCTGTATCTCGTCTAGGGCGCGCGAGCGCTGCGCCGGCTCCTGCTGCGCCACGCGGCGCAGCTTGGTGGCCTGCTGCAGCGTCTCCTGCAGCAGCTCGTCCGCCCTCTCGGCGGCCGCGGCTATCAGGTCCTGCTCGCGGCTGCGCAGCTTGGAGATCTGCTCGCGCAGGAGTTCGGCCTCGGCTACGGCGCGTTCGTTGGCCTGGCGAGCGTCGTCCAGCTGCGCCTCCAGCTCCTCGCGCTGCCGCTCCAGCGTGGCCAGCAGGGTCTCCAGCCTTTCTCCCTCGGGCCCCAGCAACCGGGCGGCGCGCTCCAGCAGGTCGGCAGGCAGCCCCAGCCGCTCGGCGATGGAGAGGGCGTAGCTGCGTCCGGGCTGGCCCACTATGAGCTGGTAGGTAGGCCGCAACGCCTCCACGTCGAAGCGCATGGCGGCGTTGGCCACACCTTCGGTCTCGCTTGCGAACACCTTGAGCGGCGCCAGGTGGGTGGTGACCAGGCCGCGCGCGCCGTGCGCCAGCACCTGCTCCAGGATGGCCTGCGACAGCGCCGCCCCCTCGTCGGGGTCCGTGCCCGAGCCCAGCTCGTCGATCAGCACCAGGGTCCGCTGGTCCGCGCGCTCGACTATGGCCTTGAGGTTCCGCAGGTGGCCGGCGTAGGTGCTGAGACTGGCTTCTATGCTCTGCTCGTCGCCGATGTCCGACAGCAGCGCGTCCACGCGGGGTAGCACGGGCGCACCGTCGCCGCCGGTGGCGACGAAGAGGCCCGACTGCGCCATGGCCGCCGCCAGCCCCAGCGTCTTGATGAGCACCGTCTTGCCACCGGCGTTGGGCCCGGTGACGATCAGCAGCCGGCGCTCGTCACTGAGCTCTATGTCGTTCGGCACGCAGCCCTCAATGAGCGGGTGACGCGCCTGCAAGAGCCGCACCGTGCCGCCATCGTCGAACACGGGCTTACGCAGGCGCCAATCCTTGGCCAGACGCGCGGCGGCGTTGAGGAGGTCCAGCTCCGCCACCACCTCCAGCGTCTCGTCCACGCGGGGCTCGTCCGCCAGGCGCCGTCCCAGCGCCAGCAGCACGCGGCGCACCTCGTCGCGCTCCTCCATCTCCAGTAGCGCCAGCTCGTTGTTGAGGTCCACCACCCCGGCGGGCTCTATGAAGACGGTGGCGCCCGAGTCGGAGCGGTCCAGCGCCAGACCGGGCACGCGCGATTGCTGGTGCGCCTTGATGGGTATGACGTAGCGGTCGCGCCGCAGGGTGATGATCGGGTCCTGCACGTACTCCGCGTAGCTCTCCAGCATGCGGGTCAGCCGGTCGCGGATGCGGCCCCGCAGCGGGTTGAGGCGCCGCCTGATGTCCGCCAGTTTGGGGGTGGCGTCGTCGCGCACGTTGCCGTCGGGGTCCAGCTGCTCGCGCACCAGGCGCAGTACCCCGTCGAACGAGCCGATGCCTACGGCCACCTCAGTCAGTGCGGGCCGTTCCGAGGCCACGATGGCGCGCCGCAGGGTGGCGGCGGCGTCCAGCGTGTAGGCCACGCTGAGGATCTCGCTGCCTTCCAGCAGGTTGCCCTCCCGCACCCGCGCCAGGAAGGGGCGCACGTCCTCGATGCCGCCCAGCGCCAGGTCGCCGCCCTCCACGATCTCCTCCACGCGGTCCAGGGCGCGCTCGGCGTCCGCCGTATCCGGCAGCGGCGCGAGCGCCCTGGAACGCTCCATGCCCAGGAGCGTGCCGGCCCGGTCGGCCAGCGCCTGCTGGATGCGCCCGAAGGAGAGCTTCTCTAAGGTGGCGGCGTTAACGTCCACGGCCGCAGATTATACGGAAAGAGCGGTAGCGGCGCGTACGGTAGGCTCCGGAGACCGTGGCGGACGCATCCCTCATCCCTCTGCTGCCCGTGACGCCGGCGCCGCCGTTCTCGTGGCCTCAGACGGTGGTCGCGCTGGTCGGATACGGAGCGGTGCCTGACCGCGGCCGCCCGGTGGACGACCAGGGCAGGCCTATCGACCCCAGCGAAGTGAGGCCCGGGACATGCTGGGAACTAGCCCTGTCGGTAGGTCACGACGAGCAGAGACCGGTGAGCGTGAGGCTGGTGCCAGCTGCAGGCGAGGGGCCCTTCGCACCGGACCTGGAGCTGCTGATGAGCGGCGGCGAGGAGCCGACGCTGGGCGAGGCGCAGGACGTCTGGGACCAGTTGGACCAGTTCCTGGCCCTGTCCCTGGACCTCATGCCCCTGGTGGAGGAAGCGCGCAACGACCCGCCTTTCCAACCGGTGCTGGCCGCGCTGTACGGCTTCCACCCGCCCCGCTTCCGCTCCGCGTTCCAAGCCGCCTGCTGGACGGTGGTGCGGCAACGCACGCCACAGAAGTTCGCGGTGAAGACCATGGAGCGGCTCACCCACCTGCTCGGACCCAAGGTGCGAAGCCCGGCCGGTCCGCCCCTCGGTCTCTTCCCGCGACCCGCCGACCTGGCGCATGGCGCCCGGCCGGAGCTGGTGGAGGCCACGAACAACCTGCGCAAGGTGGAGAGGCTGGAGGGCCTGGCGGCGGAGTTCGCGACCGTGAACGAGGCGGAGCTACGGAGCGCCGACTACGACGACGTGTTCAAGTGGCTGAAGAGCCTGCCCGGCCTGGGTCCGTGGTCGGCGGAGCAGGTCATGTGGCGCGGCCTGGGCCGCGTGGAGCGCACGCCGTGGCGCGATACGGGCGCCCTGCGCGCCGTCAGCGACGTCTACACGCCGGGTCTCACCCTCGTCAGGGAGGCCGCCCGTGAGCAGTCCAAGCATTACCGCCAGCTGCAGGGCGTGTGGCTGGCCTACCTGAAGGCGTACCCCCGCGTGCGAGCGGACGTCAGGGGTCTACCCCCGGAACCTGCTGCGTAGCCTGGATGGCCGTGAGCGCGATGGTGTAGACGATGTCGTCCACCAGCGCGCCCCGGGAGAGGTCGTTGACGGGCCGCTTGAGCCCCTGCAGCATGGGCCCCACCGAGACCACGCCGGCTGAACGCTGCACGGCCTTGTAGGTGGCGTTGCCGCTGTTGAGGTCGGGGAACACCAGCACGGTGGCGCGCCCCGCCACGGTGCTGTCGGGCGCTTTGCCCCGCGCCACGCTCGGCACGGTGGCGGCGTCGTACTGCAGTGGTCCGTCGATCTGGAGGTCCGGCCGACGCTGGCGGGCGATGAAGGTGGCCTCCCGCACCTTGTCCACGTCCGCCCCCTCGCCGGAGCTGCCCGTGGAGTAGGAAAGTAGCGCCACGCGCGGGGTTATGCCGAAGGCGCGGGCGGAGTCGGCGGACTGCACGGCGATGTCAGCCAGCTCCTCGGCGTTGGGATCCGGGTTGACGGCGCAGTCGCCGTAGACCAGCACCTGGTCCGGTAAGCACATGAAGAAGACGGAGCTCACGAGCTTGGCGTTCTCGTGCGTCTTGATGAGCTGCAGCGCGGGCCGCACGGTGGCGGCCGTGGTGTGCACCGCTCCCGACACGAGGCCATCGACCTCGCCCTGAGCCACCATCATGGTGCCGAGCACGATGTTGTCGCGCAACTGGTTGCGGGCGCCGTCCGCGGTGAGGCCCTTGTGGCTGCGCAGGTCCACCATGCCCTGCACGTAGCGCTCGCGCAGTTCGTCGGTGGGCTCGACTATCACGACGCCCTCGCCTAGCTCCAGGCCCTGCGCCTCGGCCACGCGCCCGATCTCCTCCGGGTCGCCCAGCAGCACGCAGGTGGCTATGCCCCGCTCGGCGCAGAGCGCGGCGGCCTTCACGGTGCGCGGCTCGGTTCCTTCCGGCAGCACGATGGTCTTGCCCGCCGCGCGGCTCAGTTCCACCAGCCGGTAGAGGAAGGCCGGTGGGGAGAGGCGCAGCTCGCGCTCGCTGCCCAGTAGTTGCAGCAGCGGTTCAAGTTCCAAGTGCTCCGCCACGGAGTTCATGCCGCGCTCCATGCGTTCCACGTCGTCCAGCGGCACCTCTATGGGCATGGCGGCTGCGCGCGCGGCCGTGACGTACGAGTCGGTGGCCACCTGCATGACGGGCAGGCCCGTGGCGAACGCCTTGGCGCAGAGTCGCATGACCTCCGCGCTGGGCTCGAGCTCGCCCGTGAGCACCAGGCCCGCCAGGGGCACCCCGTTGAGGGCCGCCATGGCGGAGGCGATGATGATGTCGTCGCGGTCGCTCGGCGTGATTATCAGGGCACCCGGCCGCAGGCGGTGCGTCATGTGCGCCACGTTGCGGGCCACCAGCGACACGTCCACCACGCGCCGTCCTGCGAGTTCGCCCTCGTGGATGACGCGGGCGCCCAGGTACTCCGCCACGTCCAGGGTGCGCGGGGAGGCCATGGCCTGCTCCCAGGGCACCGCTCCCAGCAGGCTGAAGTCGGGATCGCGGAAGAGGCGCACTCGCGCCTTCAGGTCCTCGGCCCCGAGGGTCTCGTCCGGCAACTTGACGGCGGTGCGGGTGGTGCCCAGCACCTCGTAACTGGGTGCGTTCAGCTGGTTTATGACCACACCGATGACCTTCTCGGAGATGGCGCCACCGAAGAGCTGCGCCGTCATGTCCAGCCTGTCCTCCAGGGCGGCCAAGCTCGGTCGAGGCGTGGCCACCAGGATCACGTGCGCGTCGATGGCGCGGGCTATCTGCGCGTTGAGGTCGTCCAGGCTGGGGTGGTCGCCGGTGGCCGCCAGCCCCTCCACGATGACCACGTCCGCGCCCTGCGCCGAACGGTTGTAGCTACCCACCAGCTGCTGCAGCATCTCGGACTGGCGGCCGGCCGCCATCAGCGCCTCGGCCTCCCCGAAGGTCATGGGATCGGCGGGTTCGATGCTGGTGGTCCGCCGCACGTACTCGGTGGAGCGCTCCGGCCCCAGGTCATCGCCCGGCTGGCGGATGGGCTTGAAGAAGCCGACGTTGAGGCCCTCGCGTTGCAGGGCGTGGACCAACCCCAAGCACACGGAAGTGAGGCCCACCCCTGGCCCCGTCGGCACTACGTAGAAGCTGTGAGTTCTAGACATCTGATCGAGCCGCCCAGCGGCCGCCTCCGCCATAACCTTATGCCATGAGCCGGGCCGCTGGCAGGGGACCGAAGACCCGCCGGGCGCGCCGGCGGGCCCGGGTCGGCATCATGCGCGGCGTTACACAACGCCGCCTGCGCGTATGCCCTATCCTGGCTGCATCTTGTACGTACGGGACGGTCACCCCGGCCTCCGGGCTCGGCGGTAGGGCGTCCAGAAGGAGCTGCTGAATGACCGACAACGATAGCGGCGCCCCACTTCCGCCCATCGAGCCGGATCCGGCGCCCGATACGGTGCCGACGCCGGTGCCGACGGCTGACCAGCCGGACCCGGTGACCACACCGCCGACGGCGGAACCGCACGTGACCACCGCGTCCGGCAAGCCGGACGTGGGCCGGCGCGTGCTGGCTTACGTCATCGACTGGGTGGTGGCCATGGTCATCTTCGCCATCCTTTCACCCCTATCGGGGCCGTTAGCCTCGCTGGTGGGCGCGGCCTACCTACTGCTGCGCGACGGCTTCGAGTTCGACTTCATGCGCGGCCGTTCGCTCGGCAAGAAGCTGATGAACCTCACCGTCACGCGTACAAGTAGCGGCGTCATGGACCTGGCCACTTCCGCCAGGCGCAACTGGCCGCTGGCTCTCTCCATGCTGCCGTTGGGGCTCCTGTGGCTCATCATCGCCCCCATCGCGCTGGCCATCGGGCTCTACGAGGCCTACCTGGTGTTCACCTCGGAGGACGGCAGGCGCTGGGGCGACAGGATGGCTGGCACGCAGGTGGTGGAGACCACGGCGTAACGGCTGGCGGACTCAGATCAGGCGCACTTAGCGTGGCAGCGCGGACGGCGGGACCTACTGGCCTAGCCGTCCGAGCTCCCTTCTCTCCCATCCTCGCCGTCCACCTGTGCGGCGCGCACGGCCTCCCGCCTCTCCTCGGCGATCGGACGCCTGCGGCCCAGGCCCTTCTCGTGGATCACCTTGATGGTCACCACGCGCCTGCTCATGGCGATCGCGAACGAGAGCATGGCCGCCAGCACGAGGATGCCGCTGGCCACGAACAGAACGTAAGGCAGCTGGCCCCCGCCGGAGCGCCACCAGGGTTCGCCCACCACGCGCATCACAAGGCCGGCTTGCAGGAGCAGGAAGGTCACGCCCTCGAAGCCCTTCTGCCGGATGCCGCCTGGTCGGGGCAGCATCCAGAAGGCCACCCCCATGACCATGGCCAGGAAGAAGCCGATGATGCCCATATGGGCGTGGGTGGCACGAACGAGCGCCGCCATCCCCGGGTTGAAGCTCACCCAGACCCCTAGGGCCCCGGTGGCCACCAACCAGAAGAGGGCGGCGCGTAGGAAGGCGACTTGCCAGAAACTCACTGGTCAGAGCTTACCTGCCCACCGTTGCGCGGTGGCTAGGGTGCTCAGGCCGTCTTGCCGATGCGCACGCGCCAGGTGTCCGGACCCTGCTCCAGGTACTCCCACTCCACCGTGCCGGGGCGCTCCATCTGGAACTGGTAGAAGAGCGGCTTCGGGTCGTGATCGTTCACCAGCTCGAACGCCTGCCCTGCGGCCAGTTCGTCGAAGGTCTTGAAGAGGAGCGGATGGCGCTCGCGTGGGTGGATGGTCCTGACGTCGACTTGCTTCATTCTCTTTCCTTCCCTTCCAGCCACCGGATGGCACCGGTGGGGCATATGGACATGGCTTCGAGGCTCCCCTGCGTCACGGGCACGTAACGGGGGTCGCCCATGATGCCGGGGGCTACCTCCTCGCAGATGCCGCACTCGATGCACGCTTCGGGGTCGACCCACATGGCATCGGGCCTGAGCAGCCGGGCGCCTTCGGCTCCGTCCGTCGCAGCGGTCACGCGCCTCCCCCCTTCAAGCGCCTGGTGCCCAGCACCGTGAAGGTGCCCTCGCCAGCGATGAGCGCCTTGGTGCTGCCAGGCAGCACGTGAACCACGTGGCCGGCGCTTACCTCGTGCCGCTCACCGTTCTCCTGGATGAAACCGGAGCCCTCCAGGACCGTGAAGACCGTCTCCGTCAGGTCGTTCTCCGGCGCTATGAGCTCCTGGCCCTTCTGCAGGCAGAGCAGCATGACCACCATGCCCTCCCCCATGTTGAGGGGCCGCGGCACGGGGCCGCGCTCGGAGTACCGGGCAGCATCCAGCGGCTTGAGTAACGGCACCCTAAGCCGCTCCCTCGTCGATGCCCAGTTCCAGCAACGCGCTGATGAGCTCCTCCTGCTGTGCTTCGTCCTGGCCCCTGATGCGGAAGGCCTGGCCGAGCTTCACCGTGTGCGCCATGGCCAGGCGCGCCACGGGGTTGGCCAGCGGCTCGAAGCCGCCGCGGACGAGGAGCTGCAAGGCGTCCTCGTGTGCGTCCAGGATGCGGGACACGCGCATGTCGAGGAGCCTCTGCCGGCGCCTTTCGAGCTCGGCGGTCACCACTCGGTCGCCGGCGGCGTTCGTTGCTTGCTGACCTACTTGAGAGCCTCTCTGTGCCACGCCGTCAAGCGTGTCAGGCGCGAGGGGGTCGGCACCATGACGCAGGTCATCGCGGCGGCCCGCGCCGCAGCGCGATGCTGCGAGACGAGATGTCCGAGACCTTCCTGGATAACCGCGGCCTTGAGCCGCCCAACCCGATGATCCGCACGCTGGAGGCGCTGGAGGGCATGGCGCCCGGCGAGGTGCTGGTCATCCACAACGACCGCGTGCCCGTATACCTGCTGCCGCAGCTGGCGGACGCCGGCGCCGACTACCAGGTGGAGGAACAGGCCGACGGCAGCGCCAAGGTGCGCATCACCAAAGGCGCTTAGCGCCGTGCGGAACCGCCGAGCTGACGCGACGCTGTTCGCGGGCGCCCGCCCGCTTTCGCTGGTGGCGTCATGATGCCGCGCCTGGGCGAGGGCGGCGCCCCACCCGCCCTGCCCATCGGCACGCTGCTCATGGGCGCGCTGGCGCTGCTGGTGGGCGCGGCCGCGCTACTGCTGAACACCGACACACTGACCGCTGGGGTCAACTCGCCCACGATGGTGGCGCTGGTCCACACCTTCACGCTGGGCTTCGTGGGGCTCATCTTCGCCGGCACGCTGCAGCAACTGCCGGCCGTCATGTTCGTGACCAAGCTGGCCTGGCCGGGACTGGGTTACGTCACCACCCCCGCCTTGCTGCTCGGCAGCGCCGCGGTGATCGTCGGTTTCGCCAGCGGCTTCCACCCCACCTGGTTGCAGGTGGGCGCCGTGCTCACCAGCCTGGCGTGGATCCTGCTTCTGGCCCAACTGCTGGCGACGGCGCTGAAGCGCCCGCCGAAGGACGCGGGCAGCCAGGCGCTCATCCTGTCGGTGGTGTTCCTCACCTTCACCGTGGTGGCGGGCTTCCTTCTAGCCAGCGCCCGCACCTCGCCCGGGGTGGCGCAGGCGGTGGGCTACCCGGTACGCCTCCACCTGACGCTGGGCATCTTCGGGGCGTTCCTGCTTGGCATCGTGGGCTCCGGTCAGAAGCTCCTGTCCATGTTCGCGCTATCGAAAGGGGGCGCTCAGTGGCGGGTGCGGGCCGCCATGCTGCTCATCACCGCGGCGCTGGTGGTGGAAAGCACCGAAGCCTTCGCCCGCGTCTCGCTGGGCCCCCTGGCGCTGCTGCTCCTGGCGGGCGGCGCGCTCATGCAGTTGCTGGAGGTGGCGGCAATCCACCGGCGGCGGCTGCGCAAGAAGCTCGAGGCCCCCATCCAGCGTTACGTGCTGGCGCACGCCTTCATGCCGCTCGCCGGGCTGCTGGTGCTGCTGGACCAGCCCCGCGCGGCGGCCGCGGCCTTCCTGGTGGGGTTCGTGGGCCTGGCCGTCAGCGGCATGCTGGTGAAGATCACTTCGTTCCTGGTGTGGACGGCGGTGTTCGCCAACGCCCGCTCCGGCGGCGTGTCGGGCGGCGCCCCCCTGCTGCGTGACCTGCTGCGCGACGAGCTGGAGCCGGTCACGACCTGGGCCCTGGCAGGCGGGGCCCTTGGGCTCTGCATCACCTTCGTTACAGGCCTGCCCGCATCGGCCACGCTCACTGTGCTGCTGCTTCTGGTGGGCGCAGCCAGTCAGCTGGCCCAGGTAGCCCACGTGGTGATCACCACCGTGCGGGCCGGCCGGAGTCTGAACCGCCCTGCCCCGGCGGCTCCGGTCAGGAGCGCGGTCATGCCCGAGCTCGGTCCCGAAACCAGCGCTGAGGAGGCGCCATGACGGAAACGACCCTGACGGAGATCCTCCCCGCCCTACCGGCCCGCAACGTCCTCGAGTCGCTGCGTGCGGTCATCGACCCCGAGCTGGGGCTCGACATCGTCAGTCTGGGCATGGTCTACGAGGTGACGGTGGCGGGCGGCAACGTCGTCGTGGAGATGACGCTGACGACGCCCGGCTGCCCGCTGCACGCCAGCATCGAAGCCGACGTGAAGCACGTGCTGGGCCAGGTGCCCGGCGTGGAAGACGTGGGGGTGGAGCTGGTGTGGGACCCGCCCTGGACGCCTGACGCCATGAGCGACGCCGCCAAGAGCGCGCTGGGGTTCTGGTAGGCGGAGGGCGCTTCCCCGTTGGCGTCCGGAGCGCGGCGCTAACGCCGGCCGGCCTCAGCGGCCAGCGCTGTTGGCCATCTCCGCCAGCTGCTCCACGGCCAGGCCCGTGACCTGGCGACCACTCATGCTGATGGCGCCACCGGCGTGCAGCCTGGAGAGGTTGCGGCTCACCAGCTCGGGCACCGTCCCCAGCTGTGCGGCTATGGCCGCGTTGGTGTCCAGCACGTAGGGAAGGCCCGCCTCGCCCTGCTCCAGCAGGTAGCGCGCCAGGCGGTGCACCACCTCCTGGAAGGAGATGGCCTCCACCAGGCCCACCAGGCGGCGCAGCCGGCGGCCGAGCATGCGCATGAGGTGCAGCGCGATGCCCGGGTCGTTGCGTAGGACGTTCTGGAAGCCCTCCTGCTCCAGCACAAGGACCTCGCTGGGCTCGGCGGCCTCGGCGCTGGCGGGGTAGTTGCCGCCGTCCAGCGCCACCAGCTCGGCCACGGTGTTGAACGGGTGCTCCACCGTCAGGACCACCTCGCGTCCGCTGGCGGGCGAGACGATGAAGACCTTGACCTTGCCGCTCACCACCACGTGCATGCCCTCGGCCTCCTCCCCGGCGAAGAAGAGCGCCTCGGACGTCTCGAGCTTGCGGCGGTAGCCCACCGCCGCCAACGCCTCCAGGTCTGCTGCCCCCAGCTCGGCGAAGAGGGGGCAACGGGCGAGCACTTCTGCGTTGGTGAACGGCATGCCCAAGGCTAACCAACGGAAGCTCGTCACAGGTGCGCGCCGGAACGGTAGTAGCATGGCCCGCAGTTGGAAGAGAGCGAGGACAGACCCCGGAGCAGCAGCTGGCGACGCACGCTGGCCGTGATGTTCGTGGCGCAGTTCCTCGCTTCGCTCGGCTTCTCCACCATCTTCCCCTTCCTGCCCAACTACGTCGAGTTCCTCGGTGTGCGCACCGGCGGCTCCACCGTCTTCTGGGTCTCGGCGGTGTTCAGTGTGCAGGCCGTGGCCATGATGATCGCCGCGCCGTTCTGGGGCGCCATGGCCGACCGTTACGGCCGCAAGCTCATGGTGCAGCGCTCGCTCTTCGGTGGCGCCGTGGTCATCCTGCTGATGGCCTTCGCCCGCAGCGCCGAGGAGCTCACGCTGCTGCGCCTGATCCAGGGCCTGATCACCGGTGTCGTCTCCGCCAGCTCGTCCCTGGTGGCGTCGGTCACTCCGCGCGAACGGCTCGGCTACGCCATGGGGCTCATGCAGACCGCCAGCTGGTCCGGCGTCTCCATCGGCCCCATGATCGGCGGGGTGCTCGAGTACTTCTTCGGCTACCGCATTGCCTTCGTGGTCACGGCCGTGCTGCTGCTCATCGGCGGGGTGCTGGTGCTGCTGCGGGTGGAGGAGAACTTCACGAGGGCGAAGAGCGTGCCGCGCGGCTTCAGGGGGGTCTTCAAGTCGTGGTGGCAGGTCCTGAGGGTGCCCGGCGTGCCACTGGCCTACCTGCTGCGCTTCACGGCCTGGCTGGGCCGCACCATGCTGGTGCCGTTCCTGCCGCTCTTCGTGGCGGTCATCGCCGTGCGGCAGGAGTTGGCGGGCATCTACACCGGCCTGGCCATCGGCCTGGCCTCGGCGGCGGGCACCTTCTCGGGCGTGGTGCTGGGCAGGCTCACGGACCGCGTGGGCGAGAAGCCGGTCCTCGTCATCAGCGCACTGGCCACCGCCGTCTTCTACCTGCCCATGACCTTCGTGACCGAGGTCTGGCAGCTCGTCGTGCTGAACACGCTGGTGGGCCTGTCGGTGGGCGGTGTGCTGCCGGCCATCAGCGCCATGCTGGCGCGCCGCACGGACCCCAGCGAGGCGGGCACCGTCTACGGCCTGGACACCTCCATCGGCTCCGCTTCCCGTGCCCTGGCCCCTCTGGTGGCCGGCGCCATAGTGACGCTCACCAGCACCCCGGGCGTGACCGAGTACCGCTACGTCTTCCTGGGCTCGGGCGTACTCTTCCTGATAGTCACTCTCCTCGGCGCCTGGCGCCTGCCGAAGCCGCAGGAGAAGTCTCCTGAGCAGCCCACCCATGAGTAGCCCACCCCCTAAGCAGCCCAGCTGGGGGGGCTGGGTGACGGCACCTGTTGCAACCCTGCGCCCGAACGGCTACGGTCGGGTTGTCGCCAGGGGTGTCCCGCCAAGCGCGGGGCTGAGATCACACCCTAGAACCTGAACCCGGTAATGCGGGCGTAGGGAGAGTGACGCACGCGGCCCGCGCCGCGGCCAGTGCGTCCATGGTGCACAGGAGGACGCGATGGCATACACACGTAACGCGATCGACTCAGGGAACCTCAGGCGGGCGCTAGCCGCGCTACTGTTCGCCTGCCTGGCGCTTGTGGCGGGCACGGCCGCCGCACAGCGCATCACCGTGCTGACCCACAGCTCGTTCTCGCTACCCACGGAGGTCGTGGAGGAGTTCACCAGCGCCACCGGCATCGAGGTGGTGTTCCTGCCGGCCGGCGACGCGGGCGAGGCGCTGAACCGCGCCATCCTCACCAAGGCGCGTCCGGTGGGTGACCTGCTGTTCGGGGTGGACGACAGCCTGCTCGAGCGCGCCCGCGACGAAGGCATCTTCGAGCCGTACAGGAGCCCCGCCCTAGGGGATGTGCCGGAGGAGTACCGCTTCTCGCAAGACGACCTGGTCACGCCGGTGGACGTGGGCTGGGTCATACCCAACGTCGACGTGGCCTGGTTCGAGGAGCGCGACCTGGCCCTGCCGGAGACCCTGGAGGACCTGGCGAGGCCCGAGTACGAGGGCCTGCTGGTGGTGCAGAACCCCGCCACTTCCAGCCCCGGCCTGGCCTTCCTGCTGGCCACCGTGGCGCGCTTCGGCGACGCGGCGGCCGGCATCGAGGGCAGCGCCCCGTACGAGGGCGGCGACTGGCTGGACTTCTGGGCGGACCTGCGTGACGTCGGCGTGGAGGTATCCGACGGCTGGACGGACGCCTACTACACGCTCTTCACCCGCTACGGCGGCGACCGCCCCGTGGTGGTCAGCTACCTCACCAGCCCCGCGGCCGAGCTCATCTTCGCCGAGGAGCCCCTGCCCGCCCCACCGACCGCCAACCTGGAGTGCGAGGGCTGCGCCTACCGCCAGATAGAGGCCATCGGCATCCTGCGGGGCACGCAGCAGCGGCAAGCGGCCGAGAAGTTCGTCGACTTCATGCTGAGCCGGAGCGTGCAGGAGGCGATCCCGCTCGAGATGTTCGTGCATCCCGTGCTGGCCGGGGCCGCACTGCCACCCGAGTTCGAGGAGTTCGCGCGGGTGACGCCGGGTGTCACGGCCCCGCAGTTGCCCTCGGACGTGATCCAGGCCAACCAGCAGCGCTGGCTGTCGCAGTGGACGGCGGTGGTGCTGCAGGGCCGCTCGCCGGAATCGGTGAGGCGCTGAGTCGGTGAAGCGGTGAGGCGACTGAGCGGCGCGCCGCTCAGTCGCCCGCCCGCGCCACCACCTCCGGTTCAGGGAGGCGCGGCCCGTTCCCCAACTCGGGCATGACGGGCAGCACCTCCTCCAGCGAGCCCTGCGCCGCCACCCGCCCCTCCTCCAGCACGATCACGCGGTCGGCGCGCTCCAGTGCGGCGCGCCTGTGCGAGACCACCAGGCAGGTCACGTCGCCCGAGGAGAACAGCCCGTCCCACAGGCGCCGCTCGGTCTCCACGTCGAGCGCGCTGGAGATGTCGTCGAACACCAGCAGCTCGGCCTCCCGCAGCAGCATGCGGGCGGCTGCCGCGCGCTGCACCTGACCGCCGGAGAGGCGCACGCCGCGAGCGCCGACCTCCGTCTCGAGACCGCTCGGCATGGCGGCCACGTCCGGGCCCAGCACCGCCACTTCCAGCGCTTGGCCGATCTCGGCGTCCGTCAGCTGGCGGCCCAGCGCCACGTTCTCGCGCAGCGAGTCGGAGAAGAGGCGCGGCACCTGCGAGGTGTAGGCGGTGTGGGGCGGCACGAAGAACGCGGCCGGGTCCGTGACCTCCTGGCCGTTCCAGCGCACGGTGCCGCCCGTCTTGGGCAGCATGCCCAGCAGCACGCGCAGAAGCGTGGTCTTGCCGGAGCCCAGCCGCCCCGTCACCACCACGAACTCGCCGCGCTGCACCCGGAAGCTCACGTCGCGCAGGCCCTCGGAGGCGTCGGGGTGGTCGTAGGCCAGGCCCTCCACCTCCAGGACCTGTAGGGGCACGCGCACGAGCGGTGCGTGGCGGTAGGGGCCCACCTCGCGCCGCTCGAGCGACAGTTCGCGCGGCGTGACGAGCTCCTCCACGGGGGCATCCACCATGAGGCGGCCCAGCCGCTCGAACGCCACGCCCGTGCGCTTGTGCTGCACGAACATCAGTCCCATGAACGCCATGCAGGAGGTGAGGCGCGGCAGCAGCGTCACGAACAGAGCGAAGTCGCCCACCGTGAAGGTGCCGGCCCGCAACGCCGAGGCGCCCATGAGCAGCACGATGCCCATGGCCACGTTGACCATGTTGCCGCTGACGGAGCGGAACAGCTCGGTCAGCAGCGTGTCCGTGAGGGCCGTGCTCTTGCGCGTGACGTTGAGGCCCTCGAAGTGGCGCAGCACGGCGCGCTCGGCGCCCGCCGCTTGCACCGCCTGCACGCTGCCGAAGGTCTCGCCCAGGAAGTCCGTCACGCGGCTGGTGGCCTCCCGGCTGCGGCGGCGGGCGCCGCGGATCTGCGGCATCAGCACGTTGGAGAGCAGCAGCATGACCACCAGCGGCACGCACGCCACCAGCGTCATGACGGCGTTGACCGACAGCATGACGGCCAGCGCCACCACCGAGTAGGCCGCCACGCCCCAGAAGTCCACCCAGTTCTCCACGTACTCGCCGATGTCGTTCACGTCGTCGCGGAAGCGGGTCACGGACTCGCTGGGCGAGTCCGGCAGGCGCCTTGAGCCGGCCGCCGTCAGCAGGTAGCCCAGTACGGAGTTGCGCAGGTGAAGCGTGAGCTCCATGTAGTAGCTGACCCAGGTGCGGATGCCGCCGATGAACAGCAAGATGCGGCTCACGTCAGTGGCCAGCGCCAGCGCCAGGAACGTCCAGGGACCGAGGCCCGCCCCCTCCGAGCCGGAGAGCACGTCGAACAGCCCGCCCATGAACACGCCCGTCAGGACCGGCAGCGAATGGATCAGCAGGAAGTAGAAGCTGGTGATGATGAAGAGCGAGTTGCGTTGCCGCACCAGCTTCATGGTGAGCTTCAGCGGGTTGGTCCTGAAGTTCATGACAGTTCCTCCAGCAACTCGGGCGCCCCAGCGGCGGCCACGTTCATGTCGAGCGCCAGCGCCGCGCGGCGCAGCCTGGCGTAGCGCGATCCGGGGTCGGCGGCCAGCGCCGCGCGGTGGCCGTACTCCACGACCCGCCCTTCGCCCATCACGAGGATGCGGTCCACGCGCTCCACGGTCTCCAGGCGGTGCGCGATGATGATGGCCGTGCGCCCCTCCAGCAGCCGCTCCACTGCGGCCTCCAGCAGGCGCTCGCTGGCGGGATCGAGGCGCGAGGAGGGCTCGTCCAGTACCACCAGGCCGGGGTCCTTGAGGAACACGCGCGCGAAGGCCATGAGCTGCGCCTCGCCGGCGGAGAGGTTGCGGCCACCCGAGTCGATGATGGTGTCCAGGCCCTCGGGCTGGCGCGAGAGCCACTCGCCCAGGCCCATCTCCTCCACCACCTGCTCTATGCGCGCGTCGGGCACGCTGGGGTCGAAGAACGTGAGGTTGTCGCGCACGCTGCCGCGGAACAGCTGCACGTCCTGCGTCACGAGGCCGATGGCCGGGCGCAACTCCTCGAGGGGCACGTGGCGCGCGTCCACGCCGGACAGCCGCACGGCGCCGCGGGTGGGGTCGTAGAGACGGAAGAGCAGCCGCGTGAGGGTGGTCTTGCCGGAGCCCGTGCGGCCCAGCAGGCCCAGCCGCTCGCCGGGCGCCAGCTCGAAGCTCACGTCCTTGAGGATCAGCTGGCTCTCGTCTGCGTCCAGGTAGTGGAAGCTGACGCCGTCGAACTCCACGCGCAACGGCCCAGGGGGTAGCCGGTCGTGGCCGCCCTCCGGCAGCGCCGACTCGGTGGCGAAGAGCTCGCCCACGCGCGCCATGCCGGCGGCGGCCTTCTGCAGCTCCTGCAGCTGCTGGGTGATCTGCTCGATGGGCTCGTGCAGCATGAGCAGGTACTGGAAGGTCATGTAGGCCGCGCCCACGGTGATGGCGCCCTGCCCCACCAGGTAGATGGAGCTGCCCACGGTGACGGCCATGCCCACCACGAAGAGCCCGTAGCTGGAGAGCCACACCACGCTGCGCAGCATCCAGGCGCGCCTGGTGTCGTGGTAGGCGGTGCGCATGACGCGGCCGAAGCGGTGCATGGTGTAGGCGCCGGCGCCGTTGCCGCGCAGGTCGTCCAGGCCCTGCAGGCGCTCCTCGATGAAGCCGAAGAGCTGCGCGTTGGCCTCGCGCTCCAGGTTGGAGGC
>CAYXUE010000005.1:0-20202 GCA_964467885.1 uncultured bacterium
ACGGGGTGGAGGTGGTGTTCGGCCACCCGGGCGGCGCCATCATGCCCATCTACGACGCGCTCTACGACTCGCCGGTGGAGCACGTGCTCGTGCGCCACGAGCAGGCCGGGGCGCACATGGCGGACGCCTACTACCGCGCAAGCGGCAAGACGGGTGTCTGCTTCGCCACCTCGGGGCCGGGCGCCACCAACCTGGTGACGGGCCTGGCCACCGCCATGATGGACTCCTCGGCCGTGGTGGCCATCACCGGCAACGTGGCCAGCGGCCTCATAGGCACCGACGCCTTCCAGGAGGCCGACGTCTACGGCATCACCACGCCGGTGACCAAGCACAACTTCCTGGTCAAGGACGTGGCGGAGCTGCCCCGGGTGCTCACGGAGGCGTTCTACATCGCCAGCACGGGGCGCCCTGGACCGGTCCTGGTGGACATAACCAAGGACGTGCAGCAGGCCAAGTTCGAGGGTAGCCTCGACGTCGAGATCGACCTGCCCGGCTACCAGCCACACGTCGTAGCGGACGAAGCCAGCGTGCAGGCGGCGGCCGAAGCGATCGTGGCTGCCAGGCAGCCCGTGATGATCGTTGGCGGCGGCGCGCAGAGCGGCACGGAACAGGTGGTGGAGTTCGCCGAGCGCACCGGCATCCCCGTCATCACCACGCTCATGGGCATCGGTTCGTTCCCGCCCGGCCATGAGCAGTCGCTGGGCATGCCGGGCATGCACGGCACCGTGACCTCCAACAGGGCCATCAGCCACTGCGACCTGATCCTGGCGGCCGGCATGCGCTTCGACGACAGGGTCACCGGCAAGCTCAGCCGCTTCGCGCCGAACGCCACCATCGTGCACATAGACATCGATCCGGCCGAGATAAGCAAGCTGGTCAAGGCGCACGTGCCCGTGCATGGCGACGTGGCCGAGGTGCTGCCGCGCCTGGGCGCCAAGCTGGGCAGGCTCGACATCCAGCCGTGGCGCGACACGTTGGCGGAGTGGAAGAACAGGTACCCGGAGAAGTTCAAGAGCGACAAGCCGCTGGTGTCGCAGGAGGTCCTCGGCATGCTGCGCGAGGCCACGCAGGGCTCGGGCATCGTGACCACCGAGGTGGGCCAGCATCAGATGTTCGCCGCGCGGCTGTTCCCCACCACGCGCTCGCGCTCCTTCATCACCTCCGGCGGCCTGGGCACCATGGGCTTCGGCCTACCCGCCGCCATCGGCGCCGCCAAGGCCCGCCCGGGCGAGACGGTGGTCTGCGTGGCCGGCGACGGCTCCCTGCAGATGAACATCCAGGAGCTGGCCACGCTCTACAAGCTGCAGCTGCCCGTGATCATCGCCATCCTCAACAACGGCGTGCTCGGCATGGTGCGGCAGTGGCAGGAGATGTTCCACGCCCAGCGCTACAGCGAGATCTACCTGGCCGACTCCAACCCGGACTTCGCCAAGCTGGCGGCCGCCTACGGCATCGAGGGCCACAACGTGTTCGATAGGGAGGACGCCCGGAAGCGCATAGGCGAGGCGATCGCCGCCAAGAAGCCGGTCCTCCTCAACTTCTTCGTGTACGAGGCCGAGAAGGTGTTCCCCATGGTGCCGGCGGGCGCCGGTATCGACGAGGTGATCCTGGGCGACCAGGAGCCGGAGGACGCCGAGCGGAAGCCCGAGCGCGAAGTGGTGGAAGCGTGAGCCGCCACGTCATCAGCGTCACCGTGCGCGACCGCCCCGGCGTGCTGGTGCGCATAGCCAGCCTCATCGCCAGGCGCGGTTTCAACATCGAGTCGCTCTCGGTGGCCAGGTCGGAGGAGCCCGGGCTCAGCCGCACCACGTTCGTCGTGGTGGGCGACGACCCCACCCTGGAGCAGGTGCAGAAGCAACTCAAGAAGCTGCTCGACGTGATCGAAGTGATAGACCACTCGGTGGCCAAGTACGTGGACCGCGAGCTCATGCTCATCAAGGTACGGGTGGCCAACCCCGAGGAACGCGTCGAGATCCGGCAGGTGGCGCAGGACTTCCGCGCGCGCATCGTGGACGTGGCGCGCAGCGCCCTCATCTTCGAAGTCACGGGAGACGAGGGCAAGATCGATGCCTTCATCGAGCAGATGCGCCCCTTCGGCATAGTCGAACTCATCCGCACCGGGCGGGTGGCCCTCGGCCGCTCCGCCCTGGACACGCCGGACGCCGGCGTGGATCCGCAAGCCACCACTAGCCCCGATTCCGCGGCCGCTGGCCGCCCCAACTAGGAGAAGCAGAACAGATATGGCAAACATCTACTACGACGACGACGCCAACTTAGGCCACCTGACCGGCAAGACCGTAGCCGTGATCGGCTACGGCAGTCAGGGACACGCCCATGCACTCAACGCCCACGAGTCGGGGGTGGACGTGGTGGTGGGCCTGCGCCGCGGTTCGGCCTCCTGGGCCGAGGCGGAGGCCGCGGGCCTCAAGGTGATGGAGGTGCCGGAGGCCGCCAAGGTCGGCGACCTAGTGATGATCCTGCTGCCCGACGAGGTGCAGGGCAGCGTGTTCGAGCGCGACATCAGGCCCAACCTGGAGGCCGGCAACGCCGTCCTATTCGCTCACGGCTTCAACATCCACTTCGGTCAGGTCGTGCCGCCCAAGGACGTGGACGTCTTCATGGTGGCGCCCAAGGGGCCCGGCCACCTGGTGCGCCGCGTGTACACGGAAGGCGCCGGGGTGCCCTGCCTCATGGCCATCCATCAGGACGCCACGGGCAACGCCCGTAACCTGGCGCTGGCGTACGCCAAGGCCATCGGCGGTGCCCGCGCCGGGGTGCTGGAGACCACCTTCCGGGAGGAGACCGAGACGGACCTCTTCGGCGAGCAGGCCGTGCTGTGCGGCGGCGTGTCCGCCCTCATGCAGGCCGGCTTCGAGACGCTGGTGGAGGCCGGCTACGACCCCGAGATCGCCTACTTCGAGTGCCTGCACGAGATGAAGCTGATCGTGGACCTCATCTACGAGGGCGGTATGGAGCGCATGCGCTACTCCGTCTCCAACACTGCCGAGTACGGCGATTACCGCACGGGCCCCCGCATCGTCACGGACGAGACCAAGGCCGAGATGCGCAAGGTGCTCTCCGAGATCCAGAGCGGCCAGTTCGCCCAGGAGTTCCTGATGGAGAACCTCACGGGCCAGCCCAGGCTGAAGGCGGGCCGGAAGAACACCGAGAACCACCAGCTGGCCCAGACCGGCGCCCGCCTCCGGCGGATGATGCCGTTCATCTCCGGCCCCAAGGACTGATGGGCGCGGCGGGCACGGAACCGCTCGCCAGCACCCACACGAGAGGACCCTCACGAACAGACCACCCACAGGAGGAGTGACGTGGCCTACATCAAGTTCTTCGACACCACCCTGCGCGACGGCGAGCAGAGCCCGGGCGTTGCGCTGAACACGCAGCAGAAGCTCGAGATCGCGCACACGCTGGCGCGCCTCAAGGTCGATATCATCGAGGCGGGCTTCCCGGCCACCTCGCAGGGCGACTTCGATTGCGTGCACGAGATCGCCAAGCAGGTGAAGGGTCCGGTCATCGCCGCGCTGGCCCGCACGCACCGCGGGGACATCGAGCGCGCCGCCGAGGCCATCGCCCCCGCCGGCGAGAAGGGGCGCATCCACATCTTCACCAGCGCCTCCGACATCCAGCTGGAGTACATGCTGCGCAAGACGCGCCAGGAGGTGCTGGCCATCTCGGAGGAGATGATCCGCCTGGCCAAGTCGTTCACGGACGACGTGGAGTTCTCGGCCCAGGACTGCATGCGCGCCGACCCCGAGTTCGTCTACGAGCTGGTGCGCACCGCCATCGCCGCGGGCGCCACCACCGTGAACATCCCGGACACCACCGGCTACGGCACGCCCGCCGACTACGGTGCCCTCATCCGCAACGTCTTCGAGCACGTGCCCGAAGCGCACGGCGTGACCATCAGCACCCACTGCCACAACGACCTGGGCATGGCCACGGCCAACACCTTGGCGGCGGTGGAGAACGGCGCCACCCAGGTGGAAGTGACGATCAACGGCATCGGCGAGCGCGCCGGCAACACCTCGCTGGAGGAGGTGGCAATGGCGCTCTACACACGTAAGGACCACTACGGCCACGACATCGGCATAAACACGCGCGAGCTCTACCGCGCCTCGCGCCTCGTGTCGCGCTACACGGGCATGATGGTCCAGGCCAACAAGGCCGTGGTGGGGGAGAACGCCTTCGCGCACGAGGCCGGCATACACCAGGACGGCGTGATCAAGCACAAGGGCACCTACGAGATCATGAACGCCGAGCTGGTGGGCCGCGAGGCGGGTGTGCTGGTGATGGGTAAGCACTCGGGTCGCAACGCCTTCAGGCAGCGCCTGGAGGAGCTGGGCTACGAGACCACCAAGGAGCAGCTCGACGTGCTCTTCAAGCAGTTCAAGGAGCTGGCGGACGTGAAGCAGAGCGTCACCACGGAGGACCTGCGCGCGCTGGTGGAGAACCAGCTCGTCAAGGTGGCCGAGACCTTCCGCCTGGAGCACATCCAGTTCCAGTCCGGCAGCGGCGGCATAACCCCCCAGGCGCTGGTGAGGCTGCGTACGCCCGACGAGGTGCTCGAGGCCAGCGCCACGGGCTCCGGCCCGGTGGACGCCGCCTACTCCGCCCTGCGCAGCCTGACGCCGGTGCCGTTCACGCTGGAGAGCTACGACCTCAAGGCCATCGGCAGCGGCACCGACGCCCTGGGTGAGGTCACCATCCGCGTGGCGGCCGGCGACCAGACGCTCTACGGCCGTGCCATCTCCACCGACGTGGTGCAGTCATCCGTACTGGCCTACGTGGACGTGATGAACAAGCTGGCCGCCGGCCTGGGGCGCTCGAAGGCGGAAGCGCGCAACATGACCATGGCCGTCTGAGCCGTCAGACCCGTCTGAGCCGTCCGCACGGCTAGGCGCGGCGCCCGGAGTCCATGGACCGTTCGTGACCGGTCCGTGGCCCGGGCGCCTCCGATGGCACGGGTGATAGTGCCGCCGTTGAAGTAGGGAGCGACGGCTCTCAGTGGTAAGCGACGATGGTGCCGTCCAGAGCGGCCACCACCACCCCGTCCCCGACGGGTAGAGGGCTGGCCTGGACCGCAGCGTTGGCTACCTTGTCCGTGTGCAGCACGCGCCCACTACGGGCGTCCAGCACTATGAGGTCACCGCCCTCGGTGGCCACGTATAAGTTGCCGGCGGCCACCACGGGTGTGGCGGTCACCGGCGCGGGCAGCGGCCTGGTCCAGACGTCGTCGCCGCTCTTCAGCGACAGCGCGTGGAGGCGCTGGCCCCAGGAGACCACGTAGACGTATTCGCGCCACACCACGGGCGTGCTCCACTGCTCGCCCTCGAGGTCGTAGCTCCAGAGCACGTCGCGCTTCCGGATGTCGAAGGCGTGCACCTCGCCCGCTCGCACGGGAATGAGCAGCACCCCCTGAGCGGCGGAGGGGGGAGACGCCAACGGTCCCACCTCCACCTTGAAGGTGTGGCCGCCGTCCGAGAGGCGCACGGAGTGCAGCCAGCCGTCGCGCGTGGCCACGAAGCCGTAGCCGGCGTGCACGGTGGGCGGCGTGGTGCCGGCGGCCGACAGGGGAGTGCTCCAACGCTCCTCTCCGTCGATGCCCCCCAGCCGCGCCAGCGCCGCGCCTCTGGTGACCACCAGGTCCTGCCCCACGGGCGCCACCCCAGCGATCTCGGCTTCCAGCTGCTGCCAGGCCACCTCGCCTCTGGGCCACTGCAGCGCGCGCAAGCTGCCGTCGCGGCTCGTGAGGAAGAGGTGCTCGCCCAGCGCCACCGGGGGTTGGCTCGCCTCGTCGTGCAGTTCGAAGACGGCCTGCACCCCGCCGTCGGCGGGCCGCATGACGGCCAGCGCGTCGGAGCGCAGGCCGCAGAGCAGGAAGCCGTGCGAGGCGGCCAGACCGGAGGGGAACTGCGGTCCCTCGTCCAGCGCCA
The DNA here is from genome assembly GCA_964467885.1 of uncultured bacterium. Lineage (GTDB taxonomy): Bacteria > Deinococcota > Deinococci > Deinococcales > Trueperaceae > JAAYYF01. The sequence goes on from CAYXUE010000005.1 coordinate 5,949, forward strand.
CCGTCCAGCGGCGCGTGAGGGCGGTGGGGTTGGGCGGCCCTGCGGGGTAGCTGCCCGCACGGCTGGGCCCGGCTAGGGGGAGCTCGGTGGCCCGCGCCAACTCGGCGCTGCGCACAGCCCGTAGCGCGTCCGCCACCGCCCAGCCCGACGTGGGCCGGCGTGACGGGTCCTTCTGCAACAGGTTGAGGATGAGCACCTCCAGCGCCTCGGGGATCTGCGGGTTGATCTCGCGCGGGGGCGTCACCTGGCCGTAGACGTGCTGGTAGAGCACCGCCTGATCGTTGTCAGCGTCGAAGGCGGCCACGCCCGTAGCGGTGCGGTAGAGGACGGCTCCGAAGGCGTAGAGGTCGGTGGCGGCTCCGGTGGGCTCGCCCGTGGCTTGTTCGGGCGCCATGTACTGGGGCGTTCCCAGGGTGAAGCCGGTGCGGGTGAGCGCCTTGGAGGTCTCCGTCAACTGCACCAGGCCGAAGTCCATGACCTTGGGCGTTCCCTGGCCGGTTACGAGGATGTTGCGGGGGGTGAGGTCGCGGTGGACCATGCCCAGCCGGTGCACGTAGCCGAGCGCCTCCGCCACGGTGATGGCGGCGCCCAGCAGGCGGTCCACGCTCTCGGGGTCGGGCTCGTAAGGACCCAGGTCCGTGATGGGCCCACCCTCGATCAGTTCCATGGCGAAGTAGACGCTCTCGCCCAACCCCAGGTCGTATATGGCCACGATGCCGCGGTGGTTGAGCCGCGCCAGCGCCCTGATCTCCCGCCGGAAACGCTCGCTGTCGGCCTCGGTGAGGTGCGGTCTGAGGACCTTCAGCGCAACGGTGCGCTCGAGGTGCGTGTCGCGCGCACGGAACACGTGCGCCATGCCCCCGACCCCCAATGGGCCGAGCACCTCGTAGCGGTCGTCGACCAGCTCACCGTTCTCGAACACGGATGCCTGGGACTAACCGTCGTACAGGACCTTGAGGATCTCGGGATCGATCTCGCCATCCTCCACGGCCCGGTTGAGCATCTCGATGCCCAGCCGCACCACCTCGGACTTGGAGACCAACCTCTCCGTGTTGGAGAGCTGATAGGCCGTCTTGGTAAGTAGCGAGTCCTGCTCCTCGGTGATGACTACCTGGAGGCGCTTGCTCTTCTCACGCTTTGCCACCGGTGCTCCTTTCGCTGATCGCCGAGGCGAACGTCGGTGACCGCTGAACGCGGCATCTTGCGGTGATGAGCGCATGTTACCACTCATGTGCATGCGCTTGACACCCTGCAACAACCACCATACACTGCAGTTGAGGTTGATGTGTAAGTTACTCATCCTGAGTCGATGCCCAAATGCAACATCTTCCTCATCACCAGAGCCCTCCGGCCCGGTATCCTCGGACCCGAGGCACGGTGAGCGACACCTGTCAGAGGGAGCCTAGATGACCGAAAACCACGACGTCCTGCTGATCAACGGCGGCAAGGCCCTGGCAGGCGAGTTGCCCGTCAACCGCGCGAAGAACTCCGCCCTGTACCTCATGCTGGCCGCGCTCCTGACGGACGAGCCCGTGGTTCTGAAGGACGTCCCGCGCCTCTCGGACGTGCTCATCAGCGAGGAGATCCTGCGCCACGTGGGTGTGACCACCAGCTGGCAGGGCCCCGACCTCCACCTGCACGCCGCCAACCTCACCACGCACCACGCTCCCTACTCGCTGGTCAGCAAGATGCGCGCCAGCTTCGTCATCATGGGTGCGCTGCTGGCCCGCACGGGCGAGGCCCGGGTATCCATGCCCGGCGGCTGCGCCTTCGGCCCCCGTCCTGTCGATAGGCACCTGGCGGCGTTCGACGCCCTGGGTGTGACCATCGAAGAGGAGGAAGGCGACTTCTACGCTCAACGCTCCGCGCCGCTAAGTGGCACGGTGCAGTTCGAGGCGCCCACCGTGGGCGGCACGCAGAACGTGCTGCTCGCCAGCGCGTTGGGCGAAGGCGAAGTGATCATCGAGAACGCCGCGCTGGAGCCCGAGGTCCCCGACCTGGCCAACATGCTCAACGCCATGGGCGCCGACATCCAGGGTGCCGGCACCTCCACCATCGTCGTGAGAGGCGCCCGCCGACTGCACGGCGTGACCTACCGACCCATCGCCGACCGCATCGAAGCCGGCACGTACCTGCTGGCCGCGGCGGCCACGCGGGGCAGCCTCACCCTCACCGACGTGGAACCCGACAACCTGGACGCCGTCCTGAACGCGCTTCGGGACACCGGCGTGAAGGTGCGGTGCGGGGAGAACAGCATCAGCATCGATGCCAGCGGGCCGCTCAAGCCCACGGACATCGAGGCCGACGTCTTCCCGAGCGTGCCCACCGACCTGCAGGCGCCGTTCACGGCCTACCTGGCGACCATCCCCGGCATGAGCCGCGTTCGCGACCACGTCTACACCGGCCGTTTCACGCACGTCGATGAACTGGTGCGCACGGGCGCCCGCATGGCGCTCGAGGAGAACCAGCTCGAGATCCGCGGCGGCAAGCTCAAAGGCGCCGCCATGCACGCGGCCGACATCCGCGCGGGCGGTGCCCTGATCGTGGGGGCTCTGGCCGCCGAGGGCGCCTCCGAGATCGGCGGCATGGTCTACGTGGACCGCGGCTACGCCGACCTAGCGGAGAGGCTGCGCTCGTTGGGCGCCGCGGTGGAGCGCATGGGCACGCCGGCCCTCGCCCCGCATGTGAGCGTGGGCGACTGAACGGAGCACACTGACAACCTGACCTTCACCGCCCGTCCGGTAGCTGCTACTCGGCGGGCGGTTCCTTTTCGTCCTCGGAGGCGGGAGGGGCGCTGGCCGCGGGGGCGCGCGCGCCCGCCTTCTTCGAGCGCGAGGCGGGGTGCCAGAAGCTCTCGCCATCCTCGGCCACGTCACCGAAGAGTCCGTCGTCCTCCGACCCTTCGCCCACCAGGAACGAATGATCCACGGCGGTACTGAAAGCCGAGCGGGGGGTGCGGACGCCCTCGGAGGGGGAGGCCCCGCTGGGCGCAGCCGCTGCTTCGGAGCCGGAGCTAGGTTCCGGATCGCTGTCGTCCACGACCAAGGCGCCGTCGTCGACCTCACCGGCCTCACCGACCTCATCAGCTGACGCGGCCGGTTCCGTTGGGGGTTCGATGGACGGTTCGGCGGCGTCCTCCTCCGGTGTCTCGCCCGGCACCTCCTCCGGTGCCGCATCAGGCAACTCCTCCGGAGATTCGTCCGGAACGTCCTCAGGAGCCTCGGCCCGCGGATCGGGCACCACTTGCCCCTCGTCGGTGTCGAACGCCAGCAGGGTCGAGGCCACATCGAGGTCGTCGCCGGTGTCGCCAGGCTCGCCAGTGTGGCCGGTGTCGCCGGTGTCGCCGGTCCCGCCGGACTCGCCAGCCTCGACCGGGCCCTGATCCGCCGGGGCCTCGTCGGCCGCGGCCACGGGGTCGCGTGCAGCCCCCGTATCGGCCTCGCTACCGACCTCGGTGGCGCCCTCCGCGCCCTCCGCCACCTCGGGCTGGGTCACGGGCGCCGGAACGCGCCCCCGTAGCACCAGGCCCACCAGGGCCAGCGCCACGCCGCCCGCCATGACCCACAACCAGGGGGAGAACGGTAAGCCCCCACCCTCCGCGCGCTCCGGGGCGGGGAGGACCCCGCGCCGCAGAGCCGCCGCCTGCGTTTCCTGATCCTGGGCCAGAAGGTCGATCACGGGGGTCACCTGCTGGCCGCCCGAGAACGCCCAGGGCGAGGGTGAAGCGCTGATGGGCCGCCAGCCGTCCGGCGAGAAGGGGTCATGCACACCCGTCATGGCGAAGACGTCTACCTGGCCCTCGGGATCGAAAGTCCAGGGTAGAGCCATGGAGAGGACGTTGCCCGAGCGCACGATGTTCAGCGGCACGTAGCTGAGTACCTGCGGCACCTCGCCCACGGCCTCAGTCAGGTCGGCCGGCACCTCGGACTCCAGGGCGACCTCTCCGGCACCTTCCGTCGTGACCGCCCCGTCCTCCGCTGCTTCCGTTGGGTCCGTTGTGGGAACCGCACCGTCCTGGGCTTCGGCCTCTTCAGGCCCCGGGTCCGCCTGCTCGGGCACGGCACCCGCGTAGGTCACGCCCCAGGCGCCCTCGGCGGAGATCCTCACGGCGTGCTGCCAGCCAGAACCCGAGGGCAGCAGCATGTTCGGGCCGCTCAAGGTCTGGTCGGCGCCGCCTTCCCCCGAGTCCAAGTAAACGTCGATGACCGCCAGCATGCCGCTCACGTCGAACTGGCCGGCCTCCTCCAAGCGCAGGGCCTCGTCGACGGTGTCAGCCTGGGCCGCTGCGACGTCCTCGTCGGCTTCCGAAGCTGCCGCGTCCTCCCGGCCGCCGCCCGGCACCGACGCCCCCAGCGCGCCCATGGTCACCTGCAGCGTGGCCTCGCCCGCGTCGTTGACGTCGAGCGTGACCCCCTGCAGGTCGAACATGGCTACGTTGGCGTAGACGGGCGAGGTGGGCGGGGTCAACTCGCCGTCGCCGATGGCGTCGCCGGATGGATCGGTCAGGGTGAGCGCGAAGAGAGCGAGCAGGGTGACGAGGTTCACGAAAGAGCTGCCTCCGGGGCCTGCTGCGTCAGCGGCTCGGGCTCCACGCTGGCCACGGCCATCTCGGCCAGCACGCGCGCCAACATGACCGAATCGTGCTGCGCGTACTCGCCCCGCCCGAGCATCGGCACGGGCATGAGGCGGATGCCCGCCTCCGCGAAGGCGGCGGTGGAGGCCTCGACCACCTGCGCGCCTTCCGATACGTAGTTCTTCAGGCGCTCAGGGTCTATCGGCGTGCTGTTCACCAGCACCACGTCCGGCGCGCGGACCCCGTGGCGCGTGATGGCCTCCACGTGGGCGAACGCGTCGAAGCCGTCCGTCTCGCCCACCTCGGTCATGATGTTCGCCACGTACACCAGCTTGGCATCGGTGCGGTTGATGGCGTCGCGGATGGCGGGCACGAGCGCAGGGGGGATCGTACTGGAGAAGAGGCTGCCGGGGCCCAGCACGACCAGGTCGGCGGCCAGCAGGGCGGCCACCACTTCGGGCGGGCCCTCGGGGTCGCTAGGCTCTATGCGCAGGGACTGCACGGCGCCCGGCACCTCCCGCAACTGTTCCTCTCCCGTCACCTCCACGCCCCCCTCCTTGGTGACGACCAGGTTAACCGGTTGGGCGGTAGCGGGGTAGACGCTGCCCGAGAGGCTGAGTAGGCGGTTGATGACCCGCAGCGCCTGACCGAAGTCGCCCTGCATCTCCGTGACGGTGGCTATGAGCAGGTTGCCGAAGGTGTGGCCGCGCAGCTCCTTGCCGCGCGTGAAGCGGTACTGCATCAGCCTCGTGAGTTCCGACTCGTTGTCCGACAGTGCGGCCAGGCAGTCCGTGAGGTCGCCCGGCGCGGGCATGTCGTACTCCGCCCGCAGCCTGCCCGAGGAGCCGCCGTTGTCGCTGACGGCCACCACGGCCGTGAGGTTGGAGGTGTGCTCCCTGAGGCCGCGTAGCAGGTTGGAGAGCCCGCTGCCGCCACCCAATGCCACCACTTTGGGGCCCTTGGCCAGCATGACCTTTCGGTTCAGTAGGCGCGCCGCGTCGCCCGGCCGGGGCATCCAGTTGGAGAGCAGCGAGCGGTTGAGGAACGCCACCGCCACGGAACTGATGACGACGCCGCTGAGCAGCAGCAGGAGGGAGAGCCACGCGCCGAAGGCGTACCAGTTGCCGCTCGTCAGGAACTCCTCGATCGGGGCGGAGATGACGCTGCGCTCGTCGCCGAAGAACCAGAGGGAGAGCCCCACCACGCCCAGCACCAGCAGCAGACCGCCGAACACAGCCACGGTGACGTAGCGCTTGACGCCCATGCCGGGCGTGAGCCACAGGCGGAGGGTGCTCAGGCCCTTCCAGTTGGGCCCGCCCTTCATCCCGCTGCCCCCGCCGTGTGCTCGGCCAGGGCGGCCTCGAGGTCCCGGTGTTGCACGCTGGTGCGGTAGGCGCCCGCCAGGTCGTGGCTGAGCCTCTCCGTCACCGCCACGGAGCGGTGCTGGCCTCCGGTGCAACCCACCGCTACGCTGTAGTTGCTGCGACCGCCACGCTCGGCCAGGTAGGCCACCGAGCGCACCAGCAGCCTGAACTGACTGTAGAGTTCCAAAGCCTCAGGCGAGAAGACGTGGCGCTGCACCTTGGGCTCGGTGCCCGGCAGCGGCCTCAGCTCCTCGCTGTAGTAGGGGTTGGGCATACCGCGCACGTCGAGCACCATGTCCACGTCGGTGGGCAGGCCGCGCTTGAAGCCGAAGGATACCAGCCTCAACAGCAGGCTCTTGCCCTCGGCGAAGCGGTCCCACAGCAGCTGCGTGAGCTCGCGGGCGCTGGTGCCTGTGGTGTCTATGACGTCGTCGGCCAGGGTGCGTAGAGTGCGTAGCGCTTCCCGCTCGGTTGCCAGGTCGGCGCTGAGCGTGCCGGCCGCCACGGGGTGCGCGCGGCGGGTGAAGTTGTAACGCTTGACCAGGACCTCATCCGAGGCGTCCAGGAAGAGCAGTGTGGGGTCGTAGCCGCGCTCCCTCAGCTCCTCCAGCGCTGCAGGCGCCTGATCGAGGAAGGGGCGCGCGCGGATGTCGACGCTGATGCAGAGACCGCGCTCACCGTACTGACCGCCCTCCACCAGCGCCAGCCAGAGCGAGGGAGGCAGGTTGTCCACGGTGTAGAAGCCCACGTCCTCCAGGGCGTGCATGGCCGTCGTCTTACCCGCGCCGCTGACGCCCGTGAGCACGACCAACGTGGCAGCCGCGGAGCCTTCCTCGCTGGCGGCGCCCGTTCTCATGATCCTCCCATGCTCTCAAGGCTACACGCTACTAGGGCTTCTCCCTGTTCCGATATCGCCACGCCACCCACGGAGTCGAGCAGCGAACCGGGGCAGAGGATCACCCGTCCGGCGGGTCCGTCCATGGCTATCAGGGACACGCCGCCCAAGGAGCTCTGCGAGAAGCGGACGGACGGCAACGCCGGATCCACCCGGGGTACAGCCTCGCCCTCCTGCAACACCCGCCAGCGTTGGCCGGTGTGCGTCACGTGCGCCTCGACGCCCGCCACCACCACGCGGAAAGCCGGGGCAAGGCCGACCTCGTCGACCTCGTCCCAGGTGACAGGCTTCAGGAAGCCCACGTCCATCTTCACGCAGCCCACCACGGGAGCGCCCGGCGTCGCCTCCACCACGACCGCGGCCTCCGTGATGCGACCCCGCAGGGCCTCCGCCATGATCTCAGCCGCCTCACGGGTGGTGTAGCAACCCACTCGCACGCGGATGAACTGCAAGCCCCCATCCATGGCGAACTCCGTGAAGGCGTCGAAGCCATGCTCCCTGAGGGACTCAGCCGTGGACTGCGCCTCCCGCCAGTCCCGGAGGGCCACCGTCTGCACGGACCACTGTCCACCCAAGGCGGGCGCGACCTCGGCCCCCTGCGCCCACGCCTGAGCCGTGAAGGTGACGCCTAGCAGCAGAACTGCTGCCAGCAGCGACCGTCTCACGGAGCGCCCTACTGTCCGCCGAGGCGCCTACGGACGTCCTCGATCAGTGTCTCCGTGGTCGCGGCGATGCTCGGGTCCAACCGACCCGCCTCGGCGAACTCCCCGATGGCGTCCTCGTAACGCTGCACTGCGTAGTAGGTCACGCCGAGGTTGAGGTGCGCCTGAGCGTTCTCGGGGTTGGCGGCGATGGCGCGCCGCAGGTAATCCAGTGCCAGGTCGTAGCGACCCAGTTCCATCTGCGCGTAGCCGAGGTTGTTGAGCACGATGTCGCTGTCCGGGAAGGCCTCGAGGGCCACCTCGTAGTCCTGCACCGCAGCTCTGGTCTGCCCCAGCAGTTGCCGCGAGTAGCCCTGGTAGAACGCAGCCAGGCCGGTGTCCTGCGCTTCGCGCGAGCGCGCGAACGCCTGCACGGCGCTGCCGTAGTCGTGCTGGTCGAGGCTGGCCAGTCCCTGCTGGAAGGCGATGCCGGCCTCCTCCGTGAAGCCCACGTCGCCGCCCGTGAGCTCGCGCTGCTGCCGCAGCAGCTCCAGACTGCGGGAAGCTAGGGCGTTGCCGGGTTCCAGTTCCAGCACGCGCTGCAGCACGCTCTCGCTCTCATCGAGCCGTCCCTGGCGCATGAGCGCGGTGCCGTAGAGGGCCTGGAGGTAGGCGTCGTCCGGCTGCTCCGCCACGAGGGGCTCGAGGATCTCTAGCGCCCCGCCGGCGCGGCCCGAGGCCAGGTAGATCTCGGCCAAGCCGAGCTCGACGTCCACACCTAGCGCACTCAGGCTCTCGAAGGTTGCACGGGCGGCTTCCAGATCGCCGCTCTCCGCCTGCGCCACCGCAAGGAGGTTGGCCACGCCCACGTGCTGCGGGTTGGCCTGATGCACGGGCTCCAGGATGGCCAGCGCGGCGTCGTACTCGCCCTGCTTCAGATGCCTGTCGGCTTGGGCCAGCTGCAGTTCCACGCTCTCGGGGTAGCGTTCCGTACCTTCCGCCAGGAGCTCGCCGGCGCCGGCGGAGACCGAGCTGGGCAAGAGCCGAGCCAGCGCGTACATGGAAGCCGAGCTCGCCAGCGGCTCGTTCACCACCTGCCGGAGGTAAGCCAGCGCGCCAGCGGCATCACCGGAGTCGACGAGGCGCTGCATGACCGTGCCGCGCAGAAGGACGGACTCGGGAGAGTAGCTCTCCGCACGCCGCAGGGTCTGGATGGCGCGCTGCAGGTCCTGCTGCCGGTTGGCCAGCCGCACGTAGGCGTCCACGAAGCGTGGGTAGGCGGCGATGGCGGCCTCGAGGTCCGCCACGACGTTGGCGCTGGCTTCGGCGTCGTCCGAGTTGACCGCCGCACGGCCCGCCAGGGCCACCGCATGCGCCGGGTTGACGCTGAGCGCACGCTCGAAAGCCGCCAGGGCGCCTTCGTCGTCGGCGGCTTCCAGCACGACCCCCACCAGAGCCTGGACCTCGGCGTCGTTGGGCGCCAGTTCGGCTGCTCTCTTGGCCTGTTCGACCGCCTGGTCCCGCGCGCCGCTGAGGGCCAGTACGCGGGCGAACTCGGCTGCCACCCAGGCCGAGCCCGAGTCGAGCTGCGCCGCGGTGTTCAGCTGGTCCACACTGACGCCGGGGAGGCCGGAGGCCGCAAGGCCGGTGGGGCCCAGGCTTGCCACGGACGGGGTCTGTTCCGCGGCTATCCGAACCCCGGCCAGCGCGTCGGCGCCGGCGTCCGGCTTGACTATCTCCGCGATGGCCTCGGCGGCGACCGCTACCAGCTCAGCTGGGCCGGCGCCCTGGGCCTGGAGGGGCTGAACGCCGCTGGCGGAGGTCACGTTGATCTCGGTGATGACGCCGCCGCCACCGGTCACCACTCGCCCGGTGATCACCGCGTCCGCGCCGAACACGCGCGTCAGCAGCGCCTGCACGTCCTGCTCGGTGTCCACGGCCTTGTTGGCCATGAGTGCGGCGTCGCCCACGGGCGGTACGTACAGACCGGGGATCTGGTTGAGGGCGTGCTGCAGCGCGGTGGGGAGCCCCAGCTGGTAGCTGGTGATGGCGCCTTCCGCATCGAAAGGCAGGATGACCACACGCGTGGGGCGCGCGGTGCCTTGAGCGGACGCCAGGCCGGGGAGGGCCAGCGCGAGGAGCGTGAGCAGCGTTACCAGCGGAGGGGGGAACCGAAGAGTACTAGAAGGGCGCCTGATCATCATCGCGGAGTATAACCGCGGTGCGTGAGAAGCCTAAGCCAGCCGGTGAACGGGCGTTCACCCTAGCCGGGGCTCCAGGCGGAAGCCCAAGGGCAGTAGTTCGGTCACCGTGGTCTCCAGCACTCGGCCGGCGTGGTTGACCAGCTGCACCTTGGCGCCAGGCGAGAACTCGAAGAGGATCTGGCGGCACGCGCCGCAGGGGGAGGCGGGCTCCTCGGCCGCGGTGTAGACCACCACGTGCTCGAACTCCCGGCGCCCGCTGGTCACCAGCGCCTGCACGGCCGACTGCTCGGCGCAACGCGCCAGACCGTAGCTGGAGTTCTCGACGTTGGAGCCGGCGAAGATGGTGCCGTCCGCCGCCCTCAGGGCGGCGCCGACCTGGAAGCCGGAGAAGGGCGCGTAGGCGCTGTGGAAGGCCTGGTAGGCCGCGTCCCATAGGTCCTCCGGCACCTGCTCGGGTCTGCGCGGTTCCAGCTGGTTGCCGCCTGGTACGTCCATGACCTGATTCTACGCCGCGCCCTAACCGAAGAGCCGCTGCCACAGCGGCGGCCCCAGCACGGCCAGACCCACGAACACGGATGCTAGCGAGGCGATGAGGACCGCACCGGCTGCAGCGTCCTTGGCCGCGCCCGCCAGTTCGTGATGCTGGGGGCTGGCCAGGTCGACCGCGGCCTCCACCGCGCTGTTGATCAGCTCCAGGCTGAGCACCAGACCGCACATGACGAGTATGGGCGCAAGGGGCGCTCGCAGCCACAGGGTCAGAGCCACGGCCAGGGCCCCGATGAACAGCTCCCGGCGGAAGTTCGGCTCCCGCTCGAAGGTGCGCCTCAGCCCGCTGATGGCCCAGCCGAGCGAGCGTAGGAAGGTCCGCTCCGCGCGCCGCGCCTCGTTCAACTTGCCTCTCCGTCAGCCAGCTGCAGGATCCTCGCCTGCACCTCCAGGAAGGGCTGCCACTCCTCGTCGGTGCGGTGATCGAAGCCGCGCAGGTGGGTGAGTCCGTGCGCCGCCAGCACCAGGACCTCCTCCTCGAGCGAGTGCCCGTTCTCCTCGGCCTGCCGAGCGGCGGTCTCCAGGCTTATCAGAACGTCGCCCAGGTGCGGCACCTCCGGGAAACCCTCGTCACCGGGTTCGAACGTGGGGTAGGAGAGCACGTCCGTGGGCCCGTCCTCCTGGCGATCGGCGCGGTTGCGCTGCGCTATCGCCGCGTCGTCCATGAGCACCACGGTCAACTCGCGGTCCTGCAGCCCCAGCTCGTGGAGCAGGGCAGCCAGGGTGCGGGTCAGGCGCTCAGCGTGCGGGTACCGGCTCGTCTCGTCCAGTAGTTCTATCCGCTCCATCGTCGTTGCTGGCCTCAGGGGCCGCGCCCTCCTTCCCGTCGGTCTTTGGCAGCCTAACCTCGCCCGGCGGCGCCGTATACGTGTCGGACTGCGCGGCGCGCACGCGCTTGAGGCCGCGCACCTCCTCGGCGCTGGGGTAGGACACGCGCCTATGCAGGATGGCCGTTAGCATGCGCTCGAAGGTGTTGGCTATGACCTCCAGATCCTGGAAGGTGAGAGGCGCCTCGTCCAACTGGCCGTCCTGCTGCCGTTGCTGGATGAGCCTGTCGATCAGCGAACGGATGCTGGAAGGGGAGGGGTCCGACAGCGTGCGGGAGGCGGACTCGACCGCGTCGGCCAGCATGAGGATGGCGCTCTCCTTGCTACCGGGTCTGGGTCCGGGGTAGCGGAAGTTGAGCTCCTCCACCTGGCCCTCCTCCAGGGCGCGCTTGAAGAAGTAGCTGAGCACGGTGGTGCCGTGGTGCTCGGCCACGTACGGCTCCAGTTCCTCGGGCATGTGGTTGGCGCGCAGGATGTCGAGGCCGTCACGCACGTGGCTGGTTATGATCAGGTACGAGAGGTGCGGGCTGATGCGGTCGTGGGGGTTCTCGCCCGTGAACTGGTTCTCCACGAAGAAGTGCGGCCGCCGCATCTTGCCGATGTCGTGGTAAAGCGCGCCCACACGCGCTAGCAGCGCGTTGCCGCCCACGTTCTTCACCGCCTGCTCCACTAAGTTGGAGATGATCAGACTGTGCTGGTAGGTGCCGGGCGCCTCCGCTATGAGCCGCTGCAGCAGCGGGTGGGTGGGGCTTGAGAGTTCGATGAGGCGGAAGTCGGTCAGGAAGCCGAAACCCGACTCGGCCACGGGCAGGAGCCCCAGCGTCAGGACGCCTGCCAGCAGCCCGCCCGCCACCATGAGCAGTGCCCCGGAGACGGCTGCCGTGAGCGTCATGCCGCCGGCCACCAGGACCAGCGCGAACATGGCGAGGCCGCCCGCCAGGCCGCCCAACGCGCCGGCCAGGATGAGCCACAGCCGGTTGCGCGAGACGACCGCCACCAGCGCCGCGATGGTGGACCCCACCAGCGTGGCCATCAGGGCCAACACCGGCGAGGCCGAGATGATGACGCCCATGGCGAGGCCGATCCAGGCGCCGACCAGGATGCCGGCGCGGGCGCCCAGCAGGGAGGCCACCACCAGGGGGACCAGGAGGGCGAAGAGGAAGTGAGGCGACCCCAGGGCGGCGACGCGTTGCAGCAGCAGGACTATCAGCGTGAGCGCCACCAGGAACGCCAGCTTCCGGAAGGTGAGCCGGGCCAGTATGACGCGCCGCATGAGCACGAGCGGCGCGGTGAGAAGCAGCGTGAGGATGACGACGCCGGCCACGATCCAGGCCGTCTGCGAGATGGCTTCGGCCCTGGCGCTGTAGAGCCCCAGTGAGTCGAGCACCCTGAGCTGGTCCTCGCTCAGCAGTTCGCCCTCCTCCACGATGACCTGGCCCGCCTCCAGCGACTGCAGCACGGGCGAGACCGCCTCGAACGCCGCGTCGCGCGCCGCCTGGGTCAGGCGGTCGTTGGGCACCGAGGTGGCCAGCAGGCGCCGCTCCAGCACCAGCCGTGTCTCGCGCCGTCTCTCCGGCGGCGCGATGGCCAGGGCCTGCTCGATCAGGTCGGGGATCTCGGAGGCGCGAACGCCGGAGGGCTCGCGGTAGCGGCTGACGACGGCGTCGACCACGGCCGGCGGCAGCCCCGAAGAGGTGACGCTGGCCGTGACGAGGGCGGTCATCTGCGGGTCGGAAGAGTAGACGGTCTCGATCTGTTCGCGCGCGGCCAGCCGTTCGCGCTGGGTGGCGATGCGGTCCTCGACCTGTGTAGCCACCGGGGCCACGAAGGTCTGCGGGCTGGGTTGCCCCACCCGCAGAGGGGCTCGCTGCCGGTTGCCGTACACGCTGAAGATGAGCAGCCCGAGGCTGACCGCCGTGAGGAGGACCAGCACCCAGAACCGCCGCGTGGCGGGCCTGTTGGGTCTACTAGCCGTGCTGCTCATAGGCGAGAACGATCTGGGCCACCAGCGGGTGGCGCACGACGTCGGCCTTGGAGAAGGTCTGGAAGGAGATGCCCTCGATGTCCCGGAGGATCTTCTGCGCCACCTGCAGGCCGCTCTGCACCGTGCCGGGCAGGTCGGTCTGGGTGGTGTCGCCGGTGACGACCACGCGGCTGTTGAAGCCCATGCGGGTGAGGAACATCTTCATCTGCTCGGGCGTGGTGTTCTGCGCCTCGTCCAGGATGATGAAAGCGTCGTTGAGTGTGCGGCCGCGCATGAAGGCCAGCGGCGCGACCTCGATGGTGCCCTGCTCGGTGAGGCGCTCCACCTTCTCGGCGGGCAGCATGTCCTGCAGCGCGTCGTAGAGGGGGCGGAGGTAAGGGTCGATCTTGGCTTGCAGGTCGCCGGGCAGGAAGCCCAGCCGCTCGCCAGCCTCCACCGCAGGGCGGGTGAGCACGATGCGCTTCACCCGGTTGGCCACCAGCGCCTCGACCGCCATGGCCACGGCCAGGTAGGTCTTGCCGGTGCCGGCGGGTCCCAGCCCGAAGGTGATGGGGTTGTTGGCGATGGCGTGGACGTAGCGGCGCTGGCCGGCGGTCTTGGGCCGCGTGCGGCCCGGAAGGCGCAGCGAGCTGGCGCCAACTCCGGAGAGATCGCCGTTGGCGGGCGCTCCCATGGTGGGCGCGGCATCCTCGTCCGCTTCCTCGTCCGGGTCGCCGGAGGGGAGGTCGCCGTAGGCGATCTCGGCGAGGGTGATCTCGCCGCCCTGCCGGATGGTCTTGAGGAGGTCGTTGAAGGTCCGCTCGGCCTGGGCCACCTGACCCGGTTCGCCGCTGAGGTAGACCTCGTCCCCCCGGGCTACGACCTTGGCGTCCAGCCGGCTTCTAAGAAGCTTGAGGTTCTCATCGTTCTGGCCGAAGAGAGACAGTGCCTCCGCGGGACTGCGGAGTTTGAGCGTCACTGATGTGGCGATCGCATCCTCCTGAGCCGCTTCCTGGCGGCGGGTTCGGAAAGTATCTCGTGCCAGATCATGCCGGTCACGATCGAGTCCCGGTCCGTTCTCAGCCGGGGCGCGCCCAGTCTAGCGGCTACGGTGCCTTCGAGGCGTAACGTCGTGTCGCGACGGCGGGCGGAGGATGCCCCGTCCGTGATCTCACGGGTCGAACCGCCGCTCCTCTGACGGCCCCGCCTGGTCACCTGCAAGGGCGCCGAAACGCCCTCGG
>CAYXUE010000005.1:20302-74265 GCA_964467885.1 uncultured bacterium
GGTGCGCTGGCTGCGCCGGGCGTCTTCCTCCTCCTGCGCTTCGCGCACCCGTTGACGGATGGCCTCGAGGGCCTCCTCGACCGAACCCGCCGGCGCCGATCCACCGCCACGAGCGGTCGTCCGCTGTGGAGCTGGGGCCTGCCGGGTCGGCTGCGAGGTGCTGGCCTGCGGCCGCCCCTGCGGCTGCCGGGCCGGGCCACTGACGGGCCCGCTACCGGGGGCGGCGGTGCGCCCCGGCGCCCGGCCATCGCCTGCGTCCTTCGGCGACCCTTCGGCCGGCTCGTCATCGCGGGGTTTCTTCTTGCTGAACGCGGGAAGCACGAAGAAGACGATGAAGAAGATGATCCCCAGGATCGTCTCGAAGCTGAAGCTCACGCCTACCCTTCGTCGTCCTCGGCCGCGCGGCCGATGCTGCCGCGCATGCTGGTATCGGACCTGATGTTCTCCAGCGAGTAGTAGTCCATGATGCCCAGATTGCCTTCCCGGAAGGCCTGCGCGATCGCACGGGGCACTTCGGCCTCGGCTTCGACCACGCGGGAGCGCATCTCCTCGACGCGCGCGCTGTTCTCCTGCTCCAGCGCCACGGCCATCGCGCGCCGTTCCTCCGCCTTGGCCTGCGCCACGCGCTTGTCGGCCTCGGCCTGGTCGGTCTGCAACTGAGCACCGATGTTGCGACCTACGTTCACGTCGGCGATGTCGATGGAGAGGATCTCGAAGGCCGTGCCGGAGTCCAGGCCCTTGGCCAGCACCGTCTTGGAGATGATGTCGGGGTTCTCGAGCACGCCCTTGTGAAGGGGAGTGCTACCGATGGAGGAGACCACGCCCTCACCCACACGGGCGATGATGGTCTCTTCCCCGGCACCACCGACGAGGCGCTCGAGGTTGGCGCGCACGGTGATGCGCGCGGTGGCGATGAGCTCGATGCCGTCCTTGGCCACGGCGCTGACGTTGGGGGTCTGGATGACGCGGGGGTTGACCGACACCTTCACGGCGTCCAGCACGTCACGGCCAGCCAGGTCGATGGCCGCGGCCCGGTCGAAGGGCAGGGCGATGCGCGCCTTATCGGCGGCGATGAGCGCGTCGACCACCCGGTCGACGTTGCCGCCGGCCAGGTAGTGCGCCTCGAGCCCGTTCTGGCTGACGTCGATGCCGGCCTTGTCCGCCTTGATGAGCGGCAGGATGATCTGGTTGGGCGGGACGCGCCTGAGGCGCATGGCCACCAGGGACGGAAGGCTCACCCTCACACCTGCAGCGACGGCCGAGATCCAGAGCCCGATGGGGATGAAGTTGAAGAGGATGATGAAGAAAAGTAGTACGGCTCCCGCCAAGATCAGCAGGGTGATATCCATCTGGTCAGGCCTCCTTGCGGCCATCGGCCGCGGTCATGTCGTTGCCCGCTTCGTTCACGGTGGCTGAGGTGCTGGTCGGATCGATGCTGGTGGTGGCTGCGCCGGTGCCGCCGGGCCCGAAGGACGCGACGTCCTCCTCCGGTTCGACCTTGCGCACGGTAACCCGGCTGCCCTCCACTCTCAGGACTATCAGTTTGGTGCCGACAGGGATGTAGTCGCCCTCGCTCACCACGTCCACGCGGTCCTGCCCGAAGCGGGCCACGCCGGCGGGGCGCAGGTCGGTGAGGGCGGTGCCCGTAGAGCCCAGGAGCTCGATGCGGTCTACCTGCGGGATGTGGCCGGCCGAGCCACCACCGGAGCTGAGCCGGTCCGACAGGCGCAGCGCCGCCGCGATCTGGCTGTTGGGCAGCATCCATAGCAGCACTCCCAGTAGTACGCCGCCGAAGAGGATGGTGTAGCCGAGCACCGACAGGGTGCCCTCCTCGAAGATGCGGATGAGCGCCACCACTATGGCCGCCAAGCCCAGCACGCCCGCCACGCCGAAGCCGGGGATCACGAAGGCCTCCAGCGCCAGCATTACCACCCCCGCCACCAGGATGCCGATGTCGAGCAGACCGGCCGGGTTCGCGAAGTAGGCCGCGGCCGCGAAGACCCCGAGCGCCACGATGCCGATGGCGCCCGGGATGCCGAAGCCGGGCGAGAAGAGCTCGATGAGGAGGCCACCTATGCCGACTACCAGCAGCAGCGCGGCCACCAGAGGCTGGGACAGGATGCCCGCCAGGCGCTCGGTGAGCCCGGGCTCGAGCCGGGTGATACGGGCACCCCCGTAACCGAACGCCGCCAGCGCGGCCTCCAGGTTGGCGGCCTCCGTGTCGGCGATGTCGTGCTCCACCGCCTGCCGAGCGGTGAGCGTCACCAGTTCCGAGCTGGTGGAGAGCCCGGGGATCTCTATGCGTTCGTCCACCATGCCTTCCGCCACGCGCGCGTTGCGCCCCCGGGCCTCGGCCACGCTGCGGAACTCGCCCCGCAGGGCCGAGGAGAACTTCTCGTCCACGGGCGCCACCCCCGTGGGCGTCTGCATGATGGGTAGCGCCGCGCCGATGCTCGAGCCGGGCAGCATGGCCAGGTGCTGCGCGCTCATGGCTATGAGCGCTCCGGCGCTGAAGGCGTTCTGCACCACGGCGATGGTGGGCACACGCGCCTCGTGCAGGATGACGCCGACGATGTCCTGCATGGCGTTCACGGCGCCACCGGGGGTGTCCAGGTAGAGCACCAGCGCCAGCGGCTGCTCGTCGTTCGCTTGCTGCACGCGGCCGCGCACGAACGCCGTGGTCCCTGAGTTGATCTCGCCGTCGATGGGAAGCAGCCAGACCTCGTTGGTGGAGCCCCCCGTCTGCGCCCAGGCGGGACCGGTCCAAAGCGCCACCGCACCCAGGCCGACAGCGACCGCCAGCACGAGTGACCACTGGATAACGCCGCGCCTAGCGGTGGTTGCCGTGTGGAACTTCACGGTTGGAGGATACCACTTCGTGGCTTGAGGCCGCTCCGTCGCTGGCGTCAGTCACCCCCGGTGCCGGGCACTCCGAGGAGCCCTCAGGCAGGCGCCCGGGATGCGTACACGGCGGAGGGGAGTAGCGGGGTCGTTGCAGGCCTGCAGGGCGGGTTGCTATACTCCATCTTCGGTCGAGGGGCCCGTTCCGGCGCCCGACCGCCCTGAGGAGCGGCGCTTCTCCGGGGTCGAACGACTGGGGGTATAGCTCAGTTGGTAGAGCGGCGGTCTCCAAAACCGTAGGTCGCGGGTTCAAGTCCTGCTGCCCCCGCCATCAGTAAGGACGGCACTCCGAGTGGATCGGGGTGCCGTCCTTCTCTCGTTCGATCCGCCAGGCACGCGGGGTGACGACTCCGCAACCTCCGGCGCTACCGCGCGCCTCAGCAAGGTGCTATAAGGTAGTGCCATGCAGCAGGTGAACGCAACTTACGTGGACGCACTCGCCAACGCCGCTCAGGTCGCTGAATCGGAGAGGCTCAGCTTCACCAACACCGGCGCCGAGAAGGCGGCGGGCCTCATCGCGAACAGCGGCAAGGAGAACGCCGCCATCCGCGTGTTCATCCGCTCCGGCGGCTGCAGCGGCTACCAGTACGGCATGTCCATCGAGGACCGCTTCATGGAAGGCGACATGCTGTTCGAGGATCGCGGCGTGCGCGTGGTGGTAGATCCGCGCAGTTGGCCGCTCCTGCGCGGCTCGCAGCTCGATTACGTGGAGAGCATGATGGGCGGCGGCTTCAGCGTGGAGAACCCCAACGCCAGCAGCAACTGCGGCTGCGGGCACTCGTTCCGCACGGACGGCCGTCCGGCGCCACAGGGTCCCAACGACAGCTGCAGCTGACCTAGCCCTCCAGCCATACATACGCAACCCGTAGCTAACGGCGCCCCTCGTGACCAACCGAGGGGCGCCGCTTCCGTTAACCGACAACTACTAGGGCAGGTCAGGCGCCGGCCTCCTGAGCCCGCTCCTCGTCGAAGGAGTGCCGCAGGACGGGCCTGCGAGCCGCGCCCACCTCGTCCAGGCGCCTCACGGGCGTGGTGTAGGGGGCGTTCTCCAGGTACGTCTCGTCCTCCTCGGCGCGCCTCAGAACGTCCGCCAAGGCCTCCATGTACAGGTCGAGGGTCTCCAGCGACTCGGTCTCGGTGGGCTCGACCATCATGGCTTCCTTCACCACGAGCGGGAAGTAGACGGTGGCGGGGTGCATGCCGTAGTCCAGCTGCGCCTTGGCGATGTCCAGCGTGCGCAGGCCCTCGGGCGGCTGGGCTACGAACTCGTGCATGTTGGTGCGGTCGAAGGGCACGGTGAAGCCGAGCTCCTTGAAGCGCATGCGCAGGTAGTTGGCCGCCATGACGGCGTAGCCGCTCACGTCGCGCAGGCCCTCGCGCCCCAGGGCACGGATGTAGGTGTAGGCCCGCACGAGGTTGCCGAAGTTGCCGTAGAAGCTGCGCATGCGACCGATGCTCTGGGGCATGTCGTCTTCTAGGTAGAACTCGGCGTTATCCCCCTCGCCGCGCTTGGCAACCATCGGGGCCGGCAGGAACGGCAGCAGGTGCGCCTTCACGCCCACCGGACCCGTACCGGGGCCGCCCCCGCCGTGCGGGGTGGTGAAGGTCTTGTGCAGGTTGAGGTGCACCACGTCGAAGCCCATGTCGCCGGGCCGCGCGCGGCCCATGATGGCGTTCAGGTTGGCTCCGTCGTAGTAGAGCTGGGCGCCCACGGCGTGGGCGGCTTCCGCTATCTCCAGGATGCTGCGCTCGAAGAGTCCCAGCGTGTTGGGGTTGGTCAGCATGACGGCCGCTACGTCGGGGGAGAGCGCTTCCTTGAACGCCTCCACGTCGACCTCGCCGTCCGGCCCGGTGGGCACCTCACGCACGGAGTAGCCGGCCATGGCGGCCGTGGCGGGGTTGGTGCCGTGGGCGGCGTCGGGCACCAACACCACGCGGCGCTGCTCGCCCTCGCCGCGCGACTCGTGGTAGGCGCGGATCATGAGCACCCCGGCCAGTTCGGCGTGGGCGCCGGCAGCGGGCTGGAGGCTCACGCCGGCCATGCCGGTGATGGCTGCCAGGTCGTTCTGCAGGTTGTAGAGGAGCTCCAGCGCCCCCTGCACCGACGCCGGCGCCTGGTAGGGGTGCAGGTCCTGGAAGAGCTTGGCGGCCTCCTCGTTGACCTTGGGGTTGTACTTCATGGTGCAGCTGCCCAGCGGGTAGAAGTTGGAGTCGATGCTCATCTGGCGGTGGGCCAGCTGCGTGTAATGCCTGACGAGGTCGAGTTCCGAGACCTCTGGCAGCTTGGGGGGCTCCTTGCGCAGGTTCTCCTCGCCCAACAGGGCGGCCAGGTCCACGTCCTCAACCTTCGGCGGGTGGGCAGCGCGCCTACCGGGGCGCGAGCGTTCGAAGATGAGGGGGAAGTCCTGGTTCAGGCCCGGCCTGCTGCTCACGCCCGTTCTGCCACTGGCGTCAGACATGAGCGGCCTCCTTCCGGCCCTTCAGCACGGCGTCGAGCGCCGCGATCAGCTTCTCGATGTCCGCGTCGGTGGTGCTCTCCGTGGCGGCCAGCACGACGGCGTGCCCCAGCCCGTACTCCTCGCCAGCGGCCACGCCGGCCTGCACGCCGTGGCGCGCCAGTTCGGTCCTCAGCTCGGCGGGCTCCATGTCTACGGGCAGCACGAACTCGTTGAAGAAGTTGGCGCCGACCAGGGGCGAGTAGCCCGCGCCCTCTAGTGCGTCCGCCAGCTGGTGCGCCCGCTGCACGGAGCCGACCGCCAACTCGCGCAGGCCCTCGGGGCCGAGGGCGGCGAGGTTTATGGCCGCCATCAGCGCGGTGAGCTGGTGATTGGAGCAGATGTTCGACTTGGCCTTCGAGCGGCGGATGTGCTGCTCGCGAGCCTGCAAAGTGAGCACGAAGGCGCGCTTGCCGTCCACGTCGGTGGTCTGACCCACCACACGGCCGGGGAACTGCCGCACCAGCTTCTCCTTGACCACCATGAAACCGAAGGCGGGACCGCCGAAGTTGACGGGGTTGCCTATGGTCTGCCCGTCGCCGACCGCTACGTCCGCGTCGTAGTCGCCGGGCGCGGCCAGCACCGCCAGGCTGAGCGGGTCGACGGCGGCCACGAAGAGCGCCCCCGCATCGTGAGCGGCCTCGGAGAGGTCACGCATGGGCTCCAAGTAGCCCAGGTAGTTGGGCTGCTGCGCGATGACGCAGGCTGCATCGGCGAGTTCAGCCGCCGGGGGCACGGGTGTGGTGAGTTGGTCCAGATCCCGCGTCTTCAGTTCGATGCCGAGGGGCGAGAGGTAGGTCTCCAGCACCTCGCGCGTCTCGGGATGCACCCCGCGGCTGACCACCACCTGCTCGCGGCCGGTCTGGCGCACCGCTAGCAGCGCCGCTTCCGCCACGGCACTGGCGCCGTCGTACATGGAAGCGTTACTCACAGGTAGACCGGTCAGTTCGGACATCATGGTCTGGTACTCGAAGGTGGCCTGCAGGATGCCCTGCGCCACTTCGGGCTGGTACGGGGTGTAGGCCGTCACGAACTCGCTCTGCATGGCCAAGTGGCTGGTGACGCTCGGCATGAAGTGCCGCCGCGCCCCACCTCCCAGGAAGTCGGCGCCGCTGGAGTCGTTCTTGGCGGCCAGCTCACGCAGGTGGGCGAGGAGCTCCGCCTCCGTGAGGCCCGGCGCCACGTCGAACTCGGGGTCGCGCAACTTGGCCGGTATGTCGTCGAACAGTGCGTCTATGGAAGGCGCACCTATCAGTTCCAGCGCCCGAGCTACGTCCTCGGGCGTGTGTGGCAGGTAGTGCACTTACTCTCCTTCTGTGAGCGCCTTGTAGGCGTCGCCACCCAGCAAGCTGTCGAGCTCCGCCGCGTCGCTCAGCTTTACGCGGAAGATCCAGCCACTCTGGTAGGGCGACTCGTTGATCTGCTCGGGGGTGGTCTCCAGCGCGCCGTTGACCTCCACGATCGTGCCGCTCACCGGGGTGTAGATGTCCGAAGCCGTCTTGACGGACTCGACCACCGCCACCTGGTCACCCTTCTTCACCTCGGCGCCGGACTCCGGCAGCTCGACGAAGACCACGTCGCCCAACTGGTCCTGGGCGTAGTCGCTGATGCCGACGGTTACGGTGTCATCGCTCTCGCGCCTGACCCACTCGTGGGACTCGTCGAACAGTACGTCGTGAGGGATGTTCATCTCTTCTCCTTAGGTTGGAACTGTCCCGCTGCGCTCGCCGGGGCGAGGCGTCATGCGGGCATCATGCCTTGTGGAAGGGTAGGTCGACCACCTGCGCCGCGACGGACTGGCCGCGGATCTCGACGGCGAGCTCCTGCCCCACCTCGGCCAGGTCGGGGCGCACCCAGGCGAAGGCGATGGCGTCGCGCGTGAGGGGCGACAACACGCCCGAGGTGACCACGCCGACCTCGTCATCACCCGCCAGCACCTTGTAGCCGGTGCGGGGGATGCCGCGGGCTAGGAGCCTGATGCCCACCAGCCGGCGCTGGCACTCCACGCCCCACATGGCGTCCCTGCCGTAGAACGGCTTGTCCTTCACGACCCAGCCGAACGGCGTGCAGAGCGGGTTGCTGTTCTCGTCGAACTCCTGCCCGAAGAGGGGGAAGCCCGCTTCCAGGCGCAGGGTGTCGCGCGCGCCCAGGCCGCAGGGCACGACGCCTTCGTCCACCAGCAGCCGCCAGAGCGCCACGACGTCGTTGGGGTGGCAGAAGATCTCGAAGCCGTCCTCGCCCGTGTAGCCGGTGCGGCTGAGCCGGGCGGGCACACCCGAGATCTTGACGTCCAGGGTGCCGTTACGCCTGATGGCGCTGAGGTCGTCCTCTACCAGGCGGCTGAGCAGCAGGGGTGCGCCCGGGCCTTGCAGCGCAACCAGCGCCCAGTTGTCGGACTCGTCCACCACGTGCACGTCGTAGCTGCCGGCCAGACGCTTGAGGTGTTGCAGCACGGCCGAGCTGTTGGCGGCGTTGGCCACGATCATGTACTCGTCGTCCTTCTCGCGGTAGACGAACAGATCGTCGATCAGACCGCCCTGGTCGTTGGGCAGCATGTTGTAGTGCCCACGGCCCAAGCGCAGCTTGCCGGGGTCGTTGAGGGTGGCGAACTGGAGGAACTCGGTGGCCTGGGGACCGAGGACGCGGATCTCGCCCATGTGACTGACGTCGAACAGGCCTACGTCCTGCCTCACGGCCAGGTGCTCCTGGTTGATGCCGCCCTGGTAGTGGAGGGGCATCTCGTAGCCCGCGAAGTCGACCATGCGGGCACCTAGTTCCAGATGGGTCTCGTAAAGTGGCGTGCGCCTCATCGTTTCGACCATATCACGCCGAAAAGGGCGCTTCTGACGCACAGAAGCACCCCGAGATAACGTTCGCGTTGTAACCAACCGAGGCTGGTTCAGGCCCTGGTTACGCCTTCTGCGCGAGCTTCTCCAGCACCATGGTGGACACGGCCCGTAACGGCTCGAAGACGCCCTCGAAGTTGGCGGCCACGGCCTCGAAGAACTGCACCTTGCCCTGAGGATCCAGCACGGCCTTGAGCATCTCCATGTCGATCGCGTCTTCCACGTCGCGTTTGTTGGCCTGGATCACGTACGGTACGTCGCCTAGGCGCAGGTTGTACTCGGTGAGGTTCTCGCGCAGGTTCCGGAGACTCTCCGCGTTGGCGCGCAACCTGGCGATGGACGAGTCGGCCACGAAGACCACGCCATCCACCCCGCGCAGGATGAGCTTGCGAGAGGAGTTGTAGAAGACCTGGCCCGGCACCGTGTAGAGGTGGAAGCGCGTCTTGAAGCCGTTGACCTTGCCCAGGTCCAGGGGGAGGAAGTCGAAGAAGAGCGTGCGCTCGTCTTCGGTGGCCAGCGAGACCATCTCGCCCTTGGACTCGGAGGGAACCTGGTCGTAGATCTGCTTGAGGTTGGTCGTCTTGCCGGAGAGACCCGGACCGTAGTAGACGATCTTGAAGTTGATCTCGCGGGCGGAGAAGTTGATGGTGCTCACTTGTTGCCCGTCCCGAAGAGTCCGTCGAGCAGCGCGTTGGCGCCGTCCTGGAACTCGGAATCGAAGTCGACGGTGGGTGCGGGTTCGGTGGACTCCTCCAGCTTCCTGCGGATGGCTTCCGCCGCCTGCTTGGCGGCCAGCTTGACGCGGCCGAGCTGAGCGTTGGAGTCGAAAACCGTGACCAGCAGGGCTTCTTCGCCCAGTTCCTCCAGGTAGGTGCCCACGGCTTCGCCCTGCTGCACCGTCTCCTTGAAGCCTTCCTCACCGAAGAGGTTGGCGATGGCGCGGTTGGCGGCGTAGTTGGAGGCGACCAGCGTAGCGAAGGAGTCTAGTGAGGGGGGACGTGGCGCCCACAGGGCTCTGGCGTGCATGAGCACGAAGCCCTTGCGATCGATGATGAGGGCGTACCGCGACCGGCTCTTAGCGAGGAGCTCCCGCAGGATACCGTCGACGCTTTCGAAAGTGGACCCGTAAAGGTCGAGCGAGGGCTCGAGCATGGGGTCACTGTATCAGCAGCGCCAACGTTCAGGCGTAGAACAAACCACTTTCCGCCCGTGCATCGCGGGTAGCAGCTGCACCCGCTCCAGCCGGCCCAGAACTGTACCCTC
The DNA here is from genome assembly GCA_964467885.1 of uncultured bacterium. Classification (GTDB taxonomy): domain Bacteria; phylum Deinococcota; class Deinococci; order Deinococcales; family Trueperaceae; genus JAAYYF01. The sequence goes on from CAYXUE010000005.1 coordinate 29,808, forward strand.
AAGACACCCAAGCGATCGGAGAAGAGATGAGCCACACAGCCGGCGACGCCCCTCACAAGCTTCCAGACGACACGCACATGGGCGCCGTCTACCTCCGCGTGGCGGAGCTCGAGCCCGCAGCGTGCTTCTATGAGGAGGTGCTCGGCCTCGAGCGCCTGCGGAACCAGGACGATGCCGTCCTCCTGGGCGCAGGCGGCAGGAAGATCGTCGGGCTGCTGGCCGCGCCGGACGTGCCTTCCGCCGGCCGCTCGCCCGGACTCTTCCACCTCGCCATCCTGCTACCCGACCGGGCGCAGCTCGGTGCCTTCCTGCAGCACAGCGCCAACGTGCGTGCACGCCTGCAGGGCGCCTCGGACCACGGCGTGAGCGAGGCCATCTACATGGCGGACCCGGAGGGGAACGGCATCGAGGTCTACCGTGACCGGCCGCGGGCCGAGTGGCCGCTCAGCGAGAGCGGCGTGGAGATGGTCACGGCGCCCATGGACGCGCGAGGGGTGCTGGACGCCGGCGCGGGCCTGACGGGGCCTTTCAGGGCGCCCGCCGGCACCAGGATGGGACACGTGCACCTGAGGGTCAGCGACCTGCAGCGCAGCAGGGAACGCTACGTGGAGGTGGTTGGGCTGGACGTCACGCAGGCCAGCTACCCGGGCGCGCTCTTCACCTCGGCGGGCGGCTACCATCACCACCTAGGCATGAACACCTGGGGCACGGCCGGCCGGCCGGCGCCCGCGCCCGGCTCACTGGGCCTGGCCTGGTTCGAGCTGGTGGTACCGGGCGACGCAGCGAGGCAGGCGCTCGCGCAGCGCTTGGAGGCCAGCAGCGAGGTGCGCGAAGCGGAGTCCTCCGCCTTCCCTGAGCGCGTGTACTACGACGCGGATGGGATCGGGCTGGCGCTCGCGTCCGAGTGACCCGGAACGAGCCACGTACGACACCTGCGCCCGAGGAACCGCCTGTCTGTTGCAATCTTGAGCCCGTGAGGCACCTGCCCGTCGCCCTACTGATCATCCTGTACGTGTTGGTCATCGGCCAGAACTGGGCCCATTACGCCGCCGCGCTCATGATCTACCTGTACGACCGCTACCAAGGGCACTGGAGCAGCGTCCCGTTCAAGCTGTAAGCCGCCGCTTGCCCTGGACCCACCGCTTCCGAGGCTGGCCGCGCCTAGTCCTGTGCCCGTAGGAACTCCCGGTACCACCTGGCGCTGCGTTTGAGTGTGCGGACCTGGGTGTCGTAATCCACGTGCACCAACCCGAAGCGTTTGGTGTAACCGTGCGCCCACTCGAAGTTGTCAAGGAGGCTCCAGGCGAAGTAGCCCTGCGCGGGTGCGCCGCGGTCCGCGGCTCTCTTGAGCGCCTTGATGTGCGCCCTCACGTACGAGAGGCGATCCTGATCATCGACCTCGCCGTCGACCATCTCATCGGGGTAGGCCGCGCCGTTCTCGGTGATGTAGACGGGCAGTTCCGTGTAATCGCGCCGCAGGCGCACCAGCAGTTCGGTCAGGGCCTCCGGATAGACCTCCCAGCCCATCGCCGTGCGCTCCGCTTCGAAAGGCACGCCGCCGATGGCGGGCCAGGGGGCGCCCGGCGCGTCGGCCGCCACCGTGCGGCTGTAGTAGTTGACGCCCAGGTAGTCGAGCGGTGCGGCAATGAGCTCCAGGTCGCCGTCCCGTATATGCGGAACGTACGGACCGTATCCTTCCCAAACGTCCGAGGGGTACTCGCCCCTGAACAGCGGGTCCAGGTACCAGCGGTTGAAGAAGCCGTCGAAGCGCTCGGCTGCCGCGGCGTCCTCCGGGCTGTCCGAGGCGGGGTAGGCGGGGTTGAGGTTCAGCACTATGCCGTGCATGGCGCTCGGTGCGTTGCGGCGCAGGATGGGCATGGCCAACCCGTGTGCCAGTAGCAGGTTGTGCGAGGCCTGCAGATGCTGCCGCCTGTCGTTGAGCCCCGGCGCATGCTCACCGTCCTCGTAACCCAGGTAGGCGCTGCACCACGGTTCGTTCAGCGTGGCCCAGTGGGTCACGCGGTCACCCAGGCGGGCGCTGACGGCTTCGGTGAGCTCCGCGAAGGCATGGGCGGTGTCGCGGTTCGGCCAGCCGCCAGCGTCCTGCAGAACCTGCGGCAGGTCCCAGTGGTAGAGCGTCAGCCAAGGGTCGATGCCGCGCTCCAGCATGCCGTCCACCAGGCGTTCGTAGAAGTCGAGCCCCCGCGGCTCGATCCGCCCCTTACCCTGCGGCAGCACACGGGGCCAGGAGATGGAGAAACGGTAGGCGCGCACCCCCAGGTCGCGGATGAGGTCCAGGTCGGGCTCCCAGCGGTGGTAATGGTCGCACGCTACCGCGCCGCTCGTGCCGTCGAGCACCTTGCCCGGCGTGCTGCTGAAGGCGTCCCAGATGGAGGGGGTCCGGCCAGCCTCGCTGGTGGCGCCCTCGATCTGGTAGGAAGACGTTGCCACGCCCCAAACGAAGTCGGCAGGGAAGTCGGTCCGCTTGATCATCCGTTCAATCCTCCGGGTTTCCGGTTGCCGTGCTGAGGCCCATCAGCGCGCCGTCGAGGACGGTCGCCGACAGCGCGGGTAACAGCACGCTCGACAACGAGGTCAGTTCAGTTTCCAGGGGTTCATCCGAGATCTCGTAGGAGGCCTGCGAGATGGTGCGCTGCCGCAGGCTAGCGGCTTCGCCGGGCAGCTCCAGGCTGAGCTCAACGTCCGCGGCGGAGCGGTTAACCAGAAGTAAGGTCAGCCGACCGGCGTCGTAGGAAGCGTAGGCGCTGACGCCAGGCGCGTGGGTCACGGTGGCCGGCAAGATCTGCCCCCGGAAGCCGGCCAGCAGGTGGTAGAGGTGCCAGGTGGGTCTCACCCAGCCACTCGTGTCCAGCAAACCGTGGCCACCGAGGCCCTGCAGGGCGAAGTAGTGGCTGACGCTCACGCCCTCCACCGCCAGGCGCCCCAGGGTGTCAGCCAGCCAGAGCGTGGCCGTCACGTCCTCGAGGTGCCGGTAGTTGGGTGTGCGCCAGCTCAGTCCGAACTCCGTCACGCCCAGCGGGATGTGGCGCTCGTGACCGAGCGGGTTGACGGTCGGATCGCGCAGCCAGGTGCGCAGCAGGCCGATCTCGTCCGTGGCCAGGCTGGACGTGGCCAGCGCCTCCGCGTCCGACCAGGTTCCGTCCGTGGGGTAGAGGTGGAAGGTCAGCACGTCGATGACGTCGCCGCAGGCGGTCAGCACCTCGCGCAGGTAGTCAAGGGCGCTGGGTCTGCTGCCCGAGACGCCGGGCCCGGCTAGCAGCGCGTCCGGCACCAGTTCGCGGATGGCCGCGCCGTGGCTGCGGAACTCCCGGCAGTAGCGCTGGGGTGTCCACGATGGGTCCTTGCGGTTGGAGGCGAAGAGGTCGGGTTCGTTGCCGAGCTCCCACAGCGTCACGGGCACTTCCGCCTCGAGAAGCATGGTCACCGCCTGGCGTGTCTGGTGCGGGTCGCCGGTGAAGAGGTTGACCACGAAGGTCACCTCTGGCTGGCCCAGCAAGCGCCAGTTCTGCAGCAGGGCCTCCAGGGCAGCGCGGTTGAGCGCGTGCTCGTCGGCGACGTTGCCAGGCGGGAAGCGGATGTTGGTGAGGTTCAGCGCCGCGAAGCGCTCCTCCCAGCCCACCACCCTCATCATGTTGCCGTAGTTGAAGCCGCTTATGGCCTGCGGCGCCACCTGCGCTCCGCTGAGCTCGCCGAGGGTCACGGTCGACCTGCCCCACGCCACGCCCAGGGTTGCCAGCGCGGTGAGCAGGACCAGTATCCTCACCCCTTCACCGCTCCTGCCGTCAGCCCCTCGATGACCTGCCTGGAGGCGAAGAAGAACAGTATGAGCAGCGGCACGACGGCCAGGGCCGTGCCTAAGATGACCACGCCCCAGTCGGTGTTGATGAGCCCTTGCAACGACCTCAGGGCCAGGGGCAGCGTGTACGTTTCACGGCTGCGGAGGATGACGAGCGGCCCGAGGAAGTTGTTCCACTGGCCGATGAAGGTGAGGAGCGCCAGGGTGGCCAGTGCCGGCCTGACCAGGGGGAGCGCGACGCTCCAGTAGATGCGGAACTCGGTAGCGCCGTCCATGCGCGCCGCGTCCACCAGATCGCGGCTGATGGTCGAGGCGATGTACTGCCGCATGAGGAAGATGCCGAAGGCGCTGGCCATGCCGGGGAACCAGAGGGCGCGCGGCGTGTCGAGCCAGCCGAGGAAGTCGATGATCAGGTAGTAGGGGATGATGTTCAGCAGCTGCGGGAACGTGAGCGAAGCGATGAGGAAGCCGAACAGCACGTTACGGCCCCGGAACTCGTAGAGCGCGAAGCCGAAGCCCGCCAGTGAGCAGAAGAACAGCGTGGTGATCGTGGCCAGCGAGGCCACGTACACGCTGTTCCAGACGTTGCGCCAGAACGGCAGGGTGGCGAGCAGGCCTTCGTAGTTGCGCTCCAGCGCGGTGCCGAACATGAAGGGCGGCGGCGCGGTGAAGATGGTCTCACGCGTGTGCGTGGCCAGCACGAACATCCAGTACAGGGGGAAGACCGTGAGGAGCGCCAGGGCCAGTAGCAACAGGAAGCTCAGCCAACTGGCGGGCCGGAGACCGGGTCCGTTCTTACGGGCTTTCACCACGTCATTCCCTCCGTTCCAGGCCGCGGCGGCCGGAGATGAAGAAGTGCAGGATGGTGGAGGTGCCGATGACCAGGAAGAGCACCCACGACATGGCCGCGGCCGTGCCCATGTCCAGCCACTCGAAGCCCGTACGGTAGAGGTACATGGCCAGCGTCAGGCCCGACTCGCTGGGCCCGCCGGTGCGGTTGGTTAGGATGAACGGCTCGTCGAACAGCTGCAGGTTGCCGATGATGGTCAGCGTGATGGCGAAGAACATCATGGGCCTTAGTAGCGGCAGGGTGATGTGCCGGAAGCGCTGCAGTGCCGTGGCGCCGTCCATCATGGCCGCCTCGTAGTAATCGCGCGGGATGGTGGCCAGCCCGGCGCTGTAGAGCACCACGTTGAAACCGAAGTACTTCCACGACACCAGGATGGCTATGGCCGGCTTGATGTAAGGAGCGCGCCCCAGCCAATTGATGGGCATCTGATCGCGGATGCCCGAGAACATCCAGCTGGTGAGCGGCCATTCGGCCAGGCCGTTGATGGCCCAGTTGAGCACGCCGAACTGCGTGCCGAAGATGGTGTTGAACACGATGGCCACCGCCACGGTGGAGGTTATGTACGGCAGGAAGTACGCGGCCGTGAGCGGGTGCCTCAAGCTACGGTGCACCACGCTCACCAGCACGAAGGCTAGGGGGATGGCCAGCAGGTGCTGGGGGATGCCCGAGGCCAGCGCCAGCCAGATAGTGTTACGCAACGACTTCCAGAACCACGGATCGGTGAGCAGGAACTGGTAGTTCTCGATGCCCACCCACTCCATCGAGCCGAGGCCCTGGACGGGGTTCCACGCTTGGAAAGATAGGTAGATGGAGAAGAGGGTGGGGAAGAGCCCGAAGACCGCGAAGAGGATGAAGAACGGGCTGACGAAGATGTAGGGGGCGAAACGCCGCTGCCACCGGTACCAGCGGAACTTCCGATCCGGCTTGACGGCGGTTACCGCCTCCGCCTTGGCGTTTGCTTCACGTGTGCTGGTCGTCATGGCTCTCCCCGGGACTCGCTTCCCCGCTTCCCGCCGCCATCACGGCGGCGGGAAGCGAGGTGCGGAAGCTGTTTACCTGGTGCGGCGGGCGATGAGCTGCTGCGCCTCCGCCAGGGCTTCCTCGATGTCGCGGCCCTCGTCGAGCACCTGCGACAGGGCGGAGTTCACGATCTCTTCCGCCACGTTGTCGCCCGGGTGGGTGGCCCGGCCCTCGATGTTGTTGGCCACCTCGGAGAAGAGCAGACGTGCCTGCTGCCCGTCGAGGAAGGCCAGCTCCTCGTCGAACAGGGGGGCGCCGTAGGTGCTGGTGACGGCCGGGAAGGCGCCGATGCGGTCGAAGGCAGCCAGCTGGATGTCGGGGTTGGTGGTGAGGAACTCGATCAGGCGCCAGGCGGCGTCCTTGTTGGCGGACTGCTCGGGGATACCGTAGAACGAGCCGCCCCAGGAGCCGTAGATGCCGTTAGGCAGGTTGGAGGCACCCCACAGGCCGGCGGTTTCGGGGGCCATCCAGTTCTGGAGGTGACCCAGAAGCCAGGCGCCGGACAGCTGCACGGCCACCGTGCCCCGCTTGAACGCTTCGTACCACTCGTTGCTCCAGGCGCCGATGCGGGCGTCGAGACCGTCGTCACGGATGGCCTTGGCCACCCGGAACGCCTCCACGAAGCGCTCGTTGGTGACCAGCGGTGTACCGTCGGCACCGAAGAACACGCCGTCGCCGGGGGCTATGTTGGCGCGGAACATGGCACGGGCCACGTCACCGGCGTCGGCTATCAGGTACACGTCGATCTGGCCGTCGCCGTCCGTGTCGCGCGTTACGGCGCGCCCGAACTCGAGGAACGAATCCCAGTCGGCGATGACGTCCTCCACGTTGGCGTCCACTTGCTCGAAGCGGTCGCGCCGGTAGTACATGACGCCGGGACCGAGGTCGGTGGGCATGGCCACCAGCCGGCCGTCGGTCGTGCTGGCCTGCAGCCAGGCGTACTCGGCGAAGATGTCCTGGTACTGGCCCGCGTTGTACGGTTCGGAGTTCAGGTCCACCAGCCCGCCGTCAGCCACGAAACGGGCGATGAAGCCCACGTCGATGGCCACCACGTCGGCGGCGCCGGAGCCCGTGGCCAGGTTGGTGACCAACGCCGTGTGGTGATCGCCGTGCTCGAGGATGCGCACCTCAACGATGATGTCCGGGTTCTCCGCGTGGAACTGCTCCAGGACGGCGTTGAGGTGCGAGTCGAGGTCGGGGTAGAGCGCGATCGAGATGTTCGTCTGAGCGAACGCCGCTCCGAGAGCGAGAAGTAGGGTCGCCAGGATCACTCGTGCTGGTTTGAGCATCTGCCATTTCCTTTCGTGGAACGGCTGCGGGCTTCACCCTCGAGCCGCTTGCTGCCTCTTACGCGTGCCGTGGCTGGGCCACGGATTGCCTTACGATCAGTTCCGGTTCGAACCTGTTAGTCACCCCCTCCTCCCCGTTCAGCAGGGCCAGAACGGCTCGCACGGCAGCGCGGCCCATGGCCTCCAGCGGCTGCCGGATGGTCGTCAATGTGGGGTACAGGTAGCGCCCCAAGGAAACGTCGTCGTAGCCAACGACGGAGACATCGTCCGGGATGGAGAGGCCGGCCTCGCGCAGAGCTATGAAGGCGCCAGCGGCCATCTGGTCGTTGCCCATGAAGACCGCCGTTAGCTGCGGTGCCCTGCCGAGGAGTTGCTGCATGGCGAGGTAGCCGCCCTCCTCCTCGAAGTCGGCTTCCAGGATGAGTTCCGGGTCGGGCCTGAGACCGGCCTCCTGCATGGCCCTCTCGAAGCCCAACCGGCGCGCTCGGCTATCCGGGAAGCGGTAGGGCCCGGTCACGTGGGCGATGTGACGGTGACCCTGCTCGAGCAGGTGCGAGGTGGCCATGTAGCCGCCAGCCTCGTTGTCCAGGTAGACGGAGCGCTCCTCGTAGCCGGGGATCCTACGGCCCACCACCACCAGGGGCGTCTCCTGCTGCAGGTAGGGGAGGAGCTCCTCGTCGGCGAGGCCCTCGATGTGCGCGATCAGGGCGTCCGAGCGGCGGTCGGCCAGGAACTCGAGCGCGGCGCGCTCTTTGGCGGCATCGGCATGACCGCTGGAGATGAGCAGGTGCATGCCCGCGTCCTCGGCAGCTGCCTCCACGCCGCGGATGACGAGGCCGAAGTAGGGCGAGGCCACGTCGTTGACCGCCATGCCGAGACCGCCCGAGCGGTTGGTGACGAGAGCGCGCGCGAAGGCGTTGGGACGGTACCCGAGTTGGCGTACTGCGTCCAACACCCGCTTAGTCACCTCGGGCGAGACGGGTACCGTGCCGTTGAGCACACGGGAAACCGTCGCGTTGGACACCCCGGCGAGGCGTGACACCTCTCTGATGGTCGCCATCAAGGCCCCTTCTGAAAACGTTTGCTGAAAAGCTTTTCAGGACGGTAGCACGTATCCGGGGGTGAGTCAATGCACCACATGAGCTGGGGGAGGAGTTGGTCGTGCCGCCACCGACTCGGCGCTTGCCTGCCACTGACCTGCCACTGACCTGCGAAGGGATCGAAAGCAGGACGCACCCCCCGAAGGAGGTGCGTCCTGGACGTGGTAGCGATGGACGGGCTTGAACCGTCGACCTCACGATTATGAGTCGTGCGCTCTCACCAACTGAGCTACATCGCCTTGCTGGCGGACCCTTCTCCGAGCCCTTCGCTGAGGCGCTCAGCGCCCTGCGGGCACACTGACCGAATCAGCCTAGCGATTATACATCGTAGACCGCCAGGCGCCAGTCCCCCCACGTGGTTCGGCCCGGCGAGAAGATCGAGGTCCGCGGCGCGCTTCAGCGCCGTTCCAGCAGCTCCGCCACGGCGCCCCGCCAGTCGCAATCGGTGCAGGCGGCCGGGCTCTGCTCGGTCCACTCGCCCTCACCGAACTGCTCCTCGATCACCTCCAGTTCCTTGATGGTCTGCGCGTAATGCACGCGGTACTTCACCTCGACGGAAGCGGCGATCCGGATGACGGGACTACCGCACGCAGGGCAGAGGGGCGCCTGCGCGCACGGTTCGGGGGAGAGGGAGTTCGATGGATTCACGCCGGTGCCAGTTGTACCGCTCGGCGTCTTACAGGTGTCTTACCTCGACCCGCGAGCGTGGCGCCCCTGACGCGAAAAGCGCAGCTACAGACTGGCTCGCGGACGAGTCATCGGTTCTAGGTGTTGGTGCCGGGAGCGGGACTCGAACCCGCACGCCCTCGCGGACAGCAGATTTTAAGTCTGCGGCGTCTACCATTCCGCCATCCCGGCAGGCCGGAAGCTACTTTACCGTGTCCTGACCGTGCTGGGGCTTCAGCGTTCCGATGCCCAGGAGGCCGAACGTCTTATCGCCTCGCTCCACCTGCCGCGGAGTTCGCTGCGCTCGCTCTCCGCCAATCGGGGCTCGAAACGGCGGTCCTCGCGCCACATGGCGCTGATGGTGTCACGGTCGGGCCACACGCCGGCGGCCAGGCCCGCTAGATAGGCGGCGCCGAGGGCGGTCGTCTCGGTGATCTCGGGCCTCACCACCTCCACGCCCAGCAGGTCGGCCTGCAACTGCATGAGCAGGTCGTTGCGTGCCGCGCCGCCGTCCACCCGCAGCTCGGTGAGGGGCACACCCGAATCGTTCTGCATGGCCTCCACGACGTCGGCCACCTGCAGCGCGATGCCCTCCAGGGCGGCCCGGGCGATGTGGGCCGCCGTGGTGCCCCTGGTGATCCCCAGGATCGTGCCGCGGGCGTACGGGTCCCAGTGCGGCGCCCCCAGGCCCGTCATGGCGGGCACGAAGATCACGCCGCCGCTGTCCTGAGCCGCGGAAGCCAGTTTCTCCACCTCCGCCGCGTCGCGGATGATGCCCAGGCCGTCGCGCAGCCACTGCACCACCGCGCCGGCCATGAAGATGCTGCCCTCGAGGGCGTACTCCAGCGGTTCGCCCCCCAACTGCCAGAGGGCGGTGGTCAGCAAGCGCGAGGGGGACTCGGGCGCCCTCTCCCCACCATTGAGTATGAGGAAGCAGCCGGTGCCGTAGGTGTTCTTGGCTTGACCAGGTTGGAAGCACGCCTGCCCGAAGGTGGCCGCCTGCTGGTCACCCACCAGGGCGCTAAGGGCCACACCGGCCAGCGGCGGGCGGGTTATCTCAGCTACGTGCGTCGAAGTGGGCACCACCTCCGGCAGGATCTGGCGCGGCACCCTGAAGAGTTCCAGGAGGTCGTCGCACCACCGCTGACGGTGGATGTCGTACAGCATGGTCCTGGACGCGTTGGTCACGTCGGTCACGTGCTTGCCGCCCGTGAGGTTGGCGGTGAGCCAGGCGTCGACCGTGCCGAAGGCCAGCTCGCCGCGCTCGGCGCGCAGCCTTGCGCCTTCCACGTTGTCCAGCAGCCAGGCGATCTTGGTGGCCGAGAAGTAGGGGTCGAGCAGCAGACCGGTGCGTGAGCGCACGAGCTCCTCGGCCCCTGCGGCGCGCAGGCGTTCGATCTCCGCCGCCGTGCGGCGGTCCTGCCACACGATGGCGTTGGCTATCGGCTGCAGCGTGAGCCTGTCCCAGATGACGGTGGTCTCGCGTTGGTTGGTGAGGCCCACGGCAGCCACCTCGCCGGGGCTGACCCCGGCGCGGCTCAGCGCCTCGGTGGCCACCCCCATCTGGCTGGACCAGATGTCAAGCGGATCGTGCTCCACCCAGCCGGGCCTCGGGTAGTGCTGCGTGAACTCCTTCTGGGCGGACGCCGCGGCACGCCCGTCGGCACCGAAGAGGATGGCGCGTGAACTGGTGGTGCCCTGGTCCAGGGCTAGTACGTACTTGCTGGCCACGCTGTCCCGCCTAGAGGGTGACGGAGGCGGAGGGCATGACGCGGATGCGGGCGTAGTCGCGCAGGCCAGCCAGCGCGTGCTCCAACGCCACGGGGTCGCGCGGCGGGTAATGGCCGTAGGCGCGCACGGAGCTCTGGAACTTGCCCACGTCGAAGGCGTCCAGGAACATCCTCGTGGTGGCGCTCAGTGAGAGGTCGTGGGCCGAGAAGAGGTGGAGCGTGACCGTGCGCAGGTCGGGGAAGGCGTGGAGCAGCACCGAGGTCTCGCCTCGGATCAACGCCGCGCTCATGCCGTCCCTTCGGGAATCGTGGAACACCACGTCGGCGGGCGAAGTGGACCCCACGTTGGGCTCGACCTCCGCCACTATGCGCTCGAGGACGTCGCGCACGGCGCCCTGGTCGGTGAGCTTGGTCACGTCGGCGTACGCGCCGTCCAGCAACACCGCGGTTCCGTAGCCCAGGCCTTCGCTCCCGCTCATGCCTGCGGAGTTTACCATCCGGCACGCGGCGCCAGACCGCTCAGCCCTTCACGCTGCCAGCGGTGTACTGGCCGGTAAGCGCGTCCTGGAACGAGTAGAAGATGGCCAGGATGGGGATGCTGCCGAGCACCGCGGAAGCTGCCATGGCGCCCCACTGCGTGGCGAACTGGTTGGTGGTGAAGTTGCGTAAGCCCACCCCCACCGTCCAGTGCTCCTGGCCCACAAGCAGGGTGTTGGCCAGGATGAACTCGCTGTAGGTGCCGATGAACTGGTTGAGGAAGATGAAGAGCAGCATGGGCACGCTGATGGGGATGATGACGCGCCAGAACGCGCCGAGGCGCGTGGCCCCGTCCACCATGGCCTGCTCCTCCAGGCTGGGGCTGAGCGAGTCGAGGTAGCCCTTGAAGATCCAGGTGGAGAAGGCGATGGCGCCGCCGGAGTACGCCAGGATCAGGCCCGTGAAGGTGTTGAGCAGATCCAGGCGGCTCATCAGGTAGAAGATGGCCACCAGCGCCATGAAGGTGGGGAACATCTGGACGAACACGAAGGTGAGGAGCGTGTTGTAGCGTCCTTCGAACTTGAGGCGCGAGAAGGCGTACCCCGCAGTGGTCGAGAGCAGCACCGCCAGCACGCCGGTGGTGCCCGACACGAGCAGGGTGTTGCGGATGTAGAGCGGCACCATGCCGCCGATGCTGGCGGGCAGCTTGCGCCCCTCGGAGGTGAGGCCGTAGAACTGCTCGGGACCGATGGTCAGCACCAGCAGCGCCGCCGCCCCGAAGATGGTCCAGCCGGCCGCGCTCCGCACCGCTTCCAGCCTGCGGGAGTAGAAGCCGAAGCGCGGCAGTATCACCGCGCCTATGACAACGAGGATGGCGGCGATGAGGATGGCTGCCAGCAGCCAGTGATGCCACGACAGGTGGGTCTCGCGCAGCACCTTCTCGTACTGCACCACCGAGATGTCGGCCGGGTTGGGCAGAACGCCGGCTCGCACCAGGATGTTGCCGGTGCGCGGCAGGGCACCCGCCAGGGTGTCGTTGCGGTTGAACGAGACGGAGAGCAGGTATACCACGGGATAGAAGACCGCCAGCACCACGACCCAGATGAAGATGTGGGTTCCGGCCGTGACCGCGTAACGCCAGGCGCGCAGCGGCCGGGTGGCCAGGCCGTACAGGTACGCCATGCCGCCGAGCGCCAGGATCACCAGTACGAACGAGCTGAGGAAGCGCCACCAGGCGCCGGGGATGACCAGCATGCGGTCACGCATGATGGGTTCGGGCGCCGTGCCGAGTAGCAGCCAGACGATGGCGATGGTGGCCAGGGCCACGAAGCCCATGGACCAGAAGTGGATGCGCCTGCCGGTGTTCATATCCGCGCCTCGTCCTTCAGCGCTCCGGTGACCCTGAAGTTCATCAGACTCACCGCTAGTGTGATGACGAAGATGATCAGCGAGATGGCCGAGCCGAAGCCGTAGGCGTAACCGCCTTGGCTCCTGAACGCCTCGTTGTAGGCCCAGCTGATGAGGATGTCCGTGCCCCTCGCCGTGGCCGTGCCCCAGGGAACGGGCGGCCCGCCGTCGGTGAGCAGGAAGATGACGTTGAAGTTGTTGAAGTTGAAGGCGAAGGTGCTGAGCGCTATAGGCACCAGCGCGGTGCGCAGCAGGGGCCCGGTGACGTTCCAGAAGCCCTGCCAGGGGCTGGCGCCGTCGATGCGAGCTGCCTCGTATATCTCGTCCGGGATGGCGGAGAGCGCCCCGAGGGTGGCCGTCATCATGAACGGCAGACCCAACCAGAGGTTCACCAGGATCACGGCCGCCCGCGCCGCGTTGGCGTCACCCAGCAGCCAGTTGATGGGCTCGGCGCTGATGTCCAGCAGGGCCAGCACGCGGTTGATGGCCCCGAAGTTCTGGTTGAGGAACCCCTTCCAGACCTGGATCGTGATGACGCTGGGCAAGGCCCAGGGGATGATCAGCAGTGTGCGGTAGAAGTTTCGGAACCGCAGTGCCTTGTTGTTCAACAGAACGGCGATGAGGATGCCGGCGGCCATGTTGAGGAAGACCGTGATGATGGCGAAGCTGATGTTCCATACGAAGACCGGGATCAGCGCGCGGGGTGCCGAGGCCATGATCTGGCGGAAGTTACGCCAGCCCACCCAGCCGAAGTCGTTGTAACGCGCGATGGACACGGGCTCGGAACCCTCGGGCAAGGGCCGGTCGAGGGTGAGGGTCGTGCCTTCGGTGGAGACGATGGTGCGCTGGATGGCGGCGCGGTCCAGCTGCAGGGTCACCGAGGAGAGGTCAGCGGGGAACGGGGGAGCGCGCTGCAGCGTGAGCTGCGCCCCGTCCTGCTCGACCACGCGCACGCTGTCGGCGAAGCCCAGATCGGGCATGTAGAGTTCGACGGTCTGCACCTCACGGCCCGCGGGCGGTGCGTCGGCGAGCGTGAGGATGGTGCCGTCCAGTTCGGCGCCCTCGATCTCGAGGTCGCCGGAGGCGTAGACCACGGCCCTGACTCCGTTGCAGCCGTTCCGGAGGTTGTGACAGGCCAGGTTGGCGGTGCTGCCCACCTCGAAGGTCACCCCGTCGAAGCTCTCTATCGTCGTCTCGGTGGTGGGGTTGAGCTCGCCGTTGCGGATGCCGGCGTAATCCGTGAACGCCAGACCGATGGTGAGCACGACCGGGAAGAACGTGAACGTCAGGAGGAAGATGATGGCTGGCAGCAGGTAGTACCAGGGCATGATCCACTGGAAGCGCTGGCCGATCCACCTGAGTACGAGCAGAAGCACCACCGCGCCTATAGGTAGCCCCACGAAGGCGGGCACCCCCGGTGCGAGGAGCCGGATGAGCAGGTAGCCCGCCACCCCGGCTGCGGCCGAGACGAGGAGTGCGGCGGCTAGCAGCCCGAGCGACTTCAGTACCCCACCGGCGGTGGAGTTGCTCCGGGGCAGGTACTGCTTGGGAGAGCGCGAGATGTCGATGTTCTTTACCCCCTGCGTGCGTAAGGGCTGACGGATGCGCGTTCGGTTGGTTGGTCCTGCCGTCAGCCGGGCCGCGCCCAAGGGAAGCGGCCAGGGAAGGTCTCCCTGGCCGCGATTCTACTACCTGGCCTCGTAGAACGGCCCGGCAGGGCGTTCGGTTTACTGGCCCTGGATCTCCTGCACGGCCTGGTCCAGGGTGGCGCCAACGTCGGCGTTGGCGTCCTCGGTGATCACGTTGAGCGCGTTGCCCATGGGCGACCACACGGCGCCCATCTCGGGAATGTTGGGCATGGGCTCGGCGTGCACCAGGGCCGCACCGAAGCCGGCGATGATGGGGTCGTCTTCCACTTCGGCGAGAGCCGAGTTGGAGGAGGGGATGCGGCCGGAGAGGCGCGCCATGGAGACCTGGGCGTCCTTGCGGGAGAGCCACTTGGCGAAGTTGGCCGCTTCGACCTTGAGATCCGAGAAGGAGTTGACCAGCACGCCCTGCACGCCCATGAAGCCGGCGAACGGGGTGCCGTCGGCCAGAGGCGGCATGGGGTGGACGCTGACGTCCAGGCCCACGTCCTGGTACTGGCTGATGGCCCAGGGTCCGGTGTAGATCATGGCCAGGGCGCCGTCCACGAAGAGGCCGTTGGCCACGTCGTAGTTGGTGCCGGACGGGATGAGGCCGCGAGCGAAGCGGAGATCGTGCAGCGCCTGGGCGCCGGCGACCGCGCCCTCGTTCGCGAGACCGATGTCGGCCGGGTCGAGGCCGCCGTCGGCGGTGCGCCCGAAGACGTAGCCGCCGTTGCTGTGCAGCCACGCGTAGCTGAAGTAGAAGTTGTTGATGTCGTACATGAAGCCGAAGGTGTCCGCCGTGGTGAGGTCACCGGCGAGATCCATGGTGGCTTCGTAGGTGGCGGGCAGCTCGTCGACCAACTCGTTGTTGACGATGAGCGCGGGGCCTTCCACGTACATCGGCAGGCCGAAGAGGCGGCCGGCGTAGGTGTAGCCGAGGCGCGCCTGCTCGCTCAGGTCGGAGAGGTACGCGCTGGTGGCGTAGGAGGACATGTCGAGGAGGACCCCGCCGACGGCCATCTCGCCGATCTGGTCGTGGGGTACGCCGGCGAAGACGTCGCCTGCCTGGCCCTGCGGGGCGGCCAGGAGGGCCTGCTGCTTGAGTTCGTTGACGTCCAGGCGGACGATCTCGACGTCCACGCCGAACGCGTCGCTGAAGGACGCGGACTCTTCGCGGAGCCAATCGAGCGTCTGATCGGTCCAGGTGGTCCAGACGGTCAAGGTCTGGCCGAAGGCCACACCGAACGTGGCCACGGCGAGAAGCGCTGCTACGAGGAATTTCCTCAAGGTTGTTCTCCTTCCGGTGTCGTCCGGTGGGCCGACTCGAGGCGCAGAGCCGCCGCAGGTCGCCCACCCGACCTGTCTCCAAGATACCTAGTGCGGCGCGGCACTGTCCATGAGGGAGTTGATGCGTTCTTAACGTTCCTAGCGGGCAGGGAAGGGCCTGAGGGCTCAGTGGATGGTCACCCGCCGCGCAGTCTGAAGCGCCCTCCCGGCGTGGCCTCTACGACGCCCATGAGCTCCAGTGTGGCGAGGGCGCCGATGAGCACGTGGGGCGGGCGCGCGGTGGCCGTGACCAGGGCGTCGAGCGAGGTCTCCACCCCCGCGGTGAGATGGCGCGTGACTTCCTCCGTAACCGGGTCGAGCTCCGACCGGCTGGTGGCCGCGGGAAGGGCGACCTCCTCCGCACCGGATCGCAGCTCCGATTGGGCCGATCGGGTCTCCGCCCTGGGTCCGTCAGCTGCTTCCTCCCCCTTGGGCGGCTGGCTGGTGGGGCCGAGCTCGGGGAACTTGGCCAGCACGTCCGTGTGGTCGAAGGCGAACTGGGCGCCCTCCTGGATCATGGCCAGGCAGCTGGCACCGCTTCTGGTCCAGGGCGAGGCGGGGACGGCCATGATGTCGCGGCCCTGATCGAGGGCGTGAGCCACGGTGCTGTTGGTGCCGGAGCGCACCCCGGCCTCCACTACCAGGACCCCGCGGCTGAGCCCGCTGATGACGCGGTTGCGCTGCAGGAATCTGTAGGGGCGGGGTTGCACGTCGGGCGCCCATTCGGAGAGGACCGCCCCGCCAGCGGCCACTATGCGCCCCGCCAGACCCCGATGCATGGCCGGGTGGACGTGACCGTGACCGCCGCCCAGAACCGCGACCGTGCCGGCGGGCCGCGGGGTGGGTGCCACACCGGGCCGCCATCCGTAAGTGGGGGCGGCTGCACTGCCTAGTCGGTCCAGTTCGGATGCCTCGAGCGCGCCCGTGTGCGCCGCCCCATCGATGCCGATGGCCAGTCCCGAGACCACCAGCACACCCTCGCGCGAGAGCCCCCGGCCCACGTCACGGGCGAAGCCCAGTCCGCCCGGGGTGGCCCGGCGCGTTCCGATCACCGCGAAGGCGCGCACCTGGTGGGAGGGGTAAGCGAGCTGAGGTGGAAGAGCGCCCTCCACGTAGAGGATGGGGGCGCAACCCACAGGGTCGTCGTGCAACGCCTGCGGGTAGTCGGGATCCTCCCAGGTGACCACGCCGAGACCTGCGCTGAGCGCCGCCCGGACCTGAGCCGTGGCTGCAGGCAGCGCCCGAACGACGGCCGCCTGCAGCTCGCCGGCCTTGGCGGGGACAACGCCGAGGAGCTCAGCCAGGCGGGCGCGGGGCGCGCCGAGGGCGGCTTCCAGCGAGCCCAGCTCGGTGACCAAGGGACGCATGCGCGCGGCGTTCATGCCGGGCGCCGTGAACACCGCTTGGTAGAGGGCTGCACGCTCCGCCGAGGAGCCAGCGGCCACGGTGCTCGCCGCGCGGGGAGGCGCGGCGCCCAAGGGAGTGCGCTGTTGGTGAGCCACGGCTCCATCATGGTGCGTGCCCCAGCTGCAGCGAGCCGGGGCACGGGTCTGGCGACTACTATCTCTGGGCTTCAGTCCAGCTTCCAGCGGCTCCCTTGCGCCGTGTCCTCTATGCTCACGCCCAGCTCCGCCAGACGGTCGCGCAGCGCGTCGGAGGTGGCGAAGTCACGCCGCTGGCGAGCGCGTTGCCTCTCGGCCAGCACCATCTCCACCAACCCCTCCACCGTAGCCATGGCGTCGTGCACGTCCTGGTCCGTGGTGGGCACGCCCAGTACCTCACCGAGCAGGTCGTCGAAGAACGTCACCGCTCCCGCAAGGTAACCAGCCGCCGCCCCGTCCTCCAGCGCGCGGTTGATGGCGCGCGAGGCGTCGAACAGGGCGGCGATGGCCTGCGGGGTGTTCAGGTCGTCGTTCATGGCTGCGGAGAAACGGTCACGGAACTCGCTGAACGGCGCGGCGTCGGGTGCGGTGTCGACGTCCGCTACGGCGCGTACCGCGCGGTACGTCTCGCGCAGGCGCTTGAGCCCCTGGGCGGAGGAGAGGATGCCTTCCTCGCTGAAGTCCGAAACGCTGCGGTAATGCGACCTGAGCAGGTGGAAGCGGATGACGACCGGGTCGTACTGCTCGAAGAGGTCGGCCAGGGTCACGAAGTGGTTCTTGGACTTGGCCATCTTCTCGCCCGCCAGCGTGATCATGTTCCAGTGCAGCCAGTATCGTGCGAACTCCTTGCCCGCCGCCTCCGCCTGCGCGATCTCCGCCTCGTGGTGCGGGAAGACGAGGTCCAGGCCGCCGCCGTGGATGTCGAACTCGTCGCCCAAGTACTTGGTGGCCATGGCCGTGCACTCGATGTGCCAGCCGGGGAAGCCCTCGCCCCAGGGGCTGGGCCAGCGCATGATGTGGCCCGCCTCCGCCCGCTTCCAGAGCGCGAAGTCGCGCGGGTCGTCCTTGTCGGACCGCACCTCCACGCGGGCTCCCTCCACCTGCTCGCTGGGGTCGCGGCCGGACAGCTTCCCGTAGGCCTCCCAGGCCGACACGTCGAAGTAGACGCTGCCATCCTGTTCGTAGGCCACGCCGCGCTCTATCAGCTGCTGCGTCAGCTCCAGCTGCTCGATGATGTGGCCCGTGGCGCGCGGCACGATACTGGGACGGCGCACGTTGAGGCGGGCCATGGCGTCGAAGTAGGCCCAGAAGTACTTCTCGGCCACCTCCATGGGTTCGAGCTTCTCGATCTGGGCGCGCTTGGCCAGCTTGTCCTCGCCGTCGTCCGCGTCGTCCACCAGGTGACCCACGTCGGTCACGTTGGTCACGAAGCGCACCTGCAGACCCTCATGCTCGAGCCAGCGCCTCAGCACGTCGAACACCACCGGACCCCGGGCATGTCCCAGATGCGGCTCGGAGTAGACGGTCGGTCCGCACATGTAGATGCCCACGTGGCCCTCCACCACGGGTTGGAACCGCTCCTTGCGCCTGGTCAGGGTGTTGTAGAACTCCAGCTGCATCGTGTCCTCCGAAACCCTGGCTGCTCGCACTCGAGGCCAGGGAAGGTAAAGGTCTGTCAGGGGTATGCCGGACCTCGTCCGGCGGGCACCGTGGATGGGGGTGGGGTCCTACCCTCGGAGGAGGTTCGGCCCGCACCGCGCTAGCACGTCAGGTCAGGCGGCGCAGCAAGGGGCGCACCGCGGCTGCGGCCATCCGGGAACGGTGCAGCCGTGGTGCGCGCCGGCCATACATCGCTGGTCGGCGCGGGGATCGCGCGTTCCACCGGCGGCGGTGCGTAAGCGCGGCGGTTCCTGGTCCACGGCATCGACTCTAGCACGCTGGCACCACAGCCGAACTTTCCCGTCGCCGCGCCCGTGAGCGCTGCCGACCCTGCCGCCCTGGTAGATTCGGCTCGTGGCTCACGCGACCGCTGCAACCGCCGCAACGCACGAGGAGATCATCGAGGGCTCCCGCTTCCTGGCTTATGTCTGGCCCGCCTCGGGACCGGAGCACGCCGCCGAACTACTGGAGCGGGTGCGGGCGGAGCACCCGGACGCCACGCACCACTGCTGGGCCTACAAGTTCGGCGAGGTGCAGCGCTTCTCCGACGATGGCGAGCCGGGCGGCACGGCCGGTAGACCGATGCTCGAAGTCATCCTCAAGCGCGAGCTGGACATGGTGGCCACGGTGGTGGTGCGTTACTACGGCGGCAAGAAGCTGGGGGCGGGCGGCCTGGTGCGTGCCTACTCCGGCGCGGTCAGCAAGGCGCTCGACCGGGCTGGGGTGCGCGAGGTGGTGGACATGGTCACGCTCACGCTGGGAGCGGACTTCGCGCTCGTGGACGTGGTGCTCCGCACCGTGGACGAACTGGTGTCCCAGCACCCCGACTCGCGCAAGGGCGCCACCGACTTCGGAGCGGCCGGCTTGGAGCTGGAACTCACCCTGCCGGAGTCGCAGCTGGAAGGTGCCATGGAGCGCCTCACCGAGGTCACGAACGGCGCGGTTCGCATGACGCGCCAGGACGGGTGAGGCCTAGGGTCGTTGAGCTACCCTTCAGGAAGCTACCCATGACCTGCGGGAACGGCTCCCCTCGTGGCACCATGGTCGTATGAACAGGCTGTCTATCGTTATCGTCGCGCTCTGCGCGTTGCTGCTTGCGGCCTGCGCCCCCTCGCAGCAGACGGGCGAGGCCCGGGCCACCATCGCCATGATGAACGCCCCGGCGCAGTCCCGCATCGGTGGGGCCGCCGAGGCCGTACAGACCGAGCTGGAGGACCGCGCGGACGCGCCCTTCGACTTCGTCTCCTCGTTCACCATGCGCTTCCTCGAGACGCACAACGACCTGTTCCATAGCCGCGCCGCCCCTAGTGCCGCACGCATCGCCAGGACGCAGGGTGCGGACCTGGCCGTGATGATCGGTGCGCCCGTCCTGGAGCGCGAGGTGGCCGAGAGCCGTGACGGCAGCAGTCGGCGGGTGGACGTCTCGGTTGCGCTCGAAGCGCAGGTGGTGGACCCTCGCAACGACTCGGTGGTGCAGGTCATGCGGACCCGCACGCACCAGGGTTCGCGCGTCGAATCCACCGCCTTGCCTTTGCCGGAGCCGGAGCACGACCCCACCGTGCAGGCGCTGGCGGAGCGCGCCGCGCCTGAACTGGCCTCGTCGCTCCTGGCGGAGTTGCCATACCTGATCAGCTCGCTGCTCATCGGAAGTAGCGGCGGATGATCTCCTGATAATCGAGCGGTAGGTCGCCTTCGCTGATGGCCTCCTCGGCCGCGGCCTGGTAGGCGTCGCGGCTCCTGCCCGGTGGCAGCTGCACCTCGTCGCTGCCGGGCAGGCGCACGCTGCCGGCCACCGTCTCGGGCCCATCCTGCAGCACCCCCGGCAGCTGTTCCTGCTCGCCGCCGGCGCCCTGCGGGTCGAGCAGCTCCTCGCCGGGCTCCCCACCGCCCAGGCCAGCGCTCTGCGATCCTTCCGTCTCACTGTCGGGATCGCCCTGGCCCCTGCCGGCCTGTAGTGGGTCGTTCCCCTCATCGCTGCTACCTTCGGCGTTCTGCCCCTCATCCAACTGCTCGGTGCCGGGCTCCATGCCGGGCTCGCCTTCCCGGCCGTCCACCTCCGCCGTCTCGCTGCCCTGGCTGCCCTCGCCGTCTTCGCTCTCCTCGCTGCTCTCACCCTCCTGGGAGCCGGACTCGGCGTCGCTCACCGTTGGTGGGCTGCCCTCCGAACCCTCTTCGCTCTCGCTCTGCGTCCGGTCGCCCGAGCCGCTCCGGTCGCCCTCGCCGGCTTCGCTGGAGCGCTCGTCACCCTCACGATCGGCCTCGGCGGTCTCCTCGGCGCCGTCCGAACCATCGGTGGGGGCGCCGGAGGCGGGTGGGCGCTCACGTAACGAGTTCAGATAACGCGACATGGGCGACTGGCCCTCTTCATCGCCGTCCGGCAGCTCGCTAACGGGCGCGTCGTCACCCTCGCGGTCCTGCCCCGGACCCGCTGCTGGCGGCTCGGCGCGGCCGGGGGCGGGCGGCTCCGGCGCGTCCGGCTGCGGCGCCTGTTCGGCTTCGACCAAGGCCTCGTTCTCGGGGGAGGCCGCAGCCGGGCCGCCCGTAACGGCTCCCGTAGCCGGGCTGCCGATGAACTCGGGCATGACCATCAGGGCGGCGGCCACAACCAGGGCAGGCAGCCACCACGCCGGGCGCGCTTCGCTCTCGTAACCGCGGATGCTGAGCCGTGCTCGTTCGATGACGGCGTCCTGCAGCCCGTACGGGTCCGGCGATACCGGCTGCGCCTGCCCCTCACGCCCTCGTGGTGCATCCTCGGGGCGCCGCAGCAGGTCCAGCGCCGTCTCGTAGCTGAGGCCCGTCTGCCCTCTGATGTGCGCAAGCGCCGCGCCCAAGCCGCTCCGCGGCGGCCACGCCGCCCCGAGAACGCCAGCTGCCAAGGTGGCCGCGGCTCGACCCAGCAGGGGTAGTGGTAGGAAGAAGCAGACCGCGGCGGCCACGACCGCCGCCAGAGAGGCGTGCAGCAGGCGCCGGTGCAGCGCGGCCTTCCGTGCCTCGCGAACGTGCAGTTGGAACGCGGCGCCGGCGTCCGGACCGCCGGGAGTTGCACGCCTACTGCTGGCCCCGATCATGACCGCACCCCACCCGCGGCGGAGGCTGCCTCGGACTGCGTGCCGGCACTTGGTTGCCGCGGCCTGAACAGGTAGAAGAGCGTGAGCAGGGCGGACGCTCCGGCCACCAGGGGGTAGAGCGATGGCGCTAGCGGCGCCGTCCAGGGGTTGAAGAGCGCGGTGTCGAAGCGGAGGTCCAGCCACGCTCCCAACAGAACGGCAGCGGGCACCGCCACGGGAAGCGCCCAGCCCACCCTGAGCGTGGCCGCGACGCGGCGCAGAAGCAGCCCGAGGCCGTAGAAGGCGGGTACGGTGAGCAGCGACACGAGCGCGCTCCAGGCGAGGTTGGTGGCAGGGTAGCTGGCGGCGTGGCTCACGACCTCTATAGGGAGAGTGACCAGCACCCAGACCAGGAGCGCGCCGAGCGTGAAGCGCGCCTCGGCCAGCCTGGTGACGGCGTCGCCCACGTAAGTGTAGGTGCGGCTAGGGAGGAGTATCAGGTTCTGCGAGGCGCCGAAGCCCGCAGCTGCCAACGCGAGGAAGGCGCTCCTTGCGGGCGCCAGCGCGAACCAACTCTCGTTGGCCAAGCCGCCAGCCGAGGGCCAGGAGAAGCCTACGACCACCACCAGCACGGCGAAGAAGAGCGTCAGGAGCTGCGACATGTCGGGCCGCATGAGCCTGGCGCTGACCTGGTCTAGCGGTCTCACGGCTCTCCCTCCGAGCTCCCTGGTGCGCTGCGGAACGGGTCGGTCGGAGGGGTAGCCGTTAGCGGGGTGCGAGCGGCGCTGGCCACGAGTTCCGCGGGCGGGTAGACCACCCAGGTGGTGCAACCGGCGGCGCAGTCGTCGCGCGCCAGCCAGGTGCCGTCCGGGAGCAGCGGCGCTAGGTCGGCGGCCCACTCGTCGGAGCCCGTCTCGCTGGTTCGCGGGAGGGACGAGCCGACCGCCAGGTCGCCCTGCAGCCCTTCGCCTACGAGGTAGAGGTCCTTCAGCGGGGTGGGCCCGTGGTTGTGAGGGACCCCGTTCCTGACGCTCAACTGGGACTGCCCGAGGAGGGGCGCCGTCTCGAGCAGCACGGAGCGCCACCGCTCCAGCGTCAGGTGCGTGCCCTCCGGGTCCACCCGGTGAGCTTGAGCGCGCATGGGCCGCGCGTGCTCGGTGAACGTGAGCTCCGCCCGGGGCATGGTGAGCACCTCGCGCACGGGATAGAGGATCGCCAGCTCTCCGCCGGCCAGCGCCAGCATGGCTCCGCCCTCCACTTGCGGCGCGGCCGGCCTGAGGAGCTGCCACGCCACGAGGGACACGAGACCGGCCAGCGCGGCGGCGGCCACGAGGCCGGGCGAGCCCCCGAACCTGAGGAGCAGCAGCGCGCCCAGGGCGTAGAGGGCCAGTATCACCACCAGGGTGGTCTCACCCAGGGTGGTGGGGCGTTCGATCAGGGGCTCCTGCAACAGGACGGCTTGCAGGGCGGAGCGGGAGGGCACGGTGACCTGACTGGCTAGTTCCACCGCGCGCTCGCGGCTGTCGTTCACGAGGAGCAGGGCTCCGGCGCCCAGCCGCGCCACGGGCGCCCCGTCGAGCAGCAGGTCCAGTTCGGCGTGGCTGCTGGGCAGCGGTCCCACCAGTGTTACGACCACGCCGCCCGCCACGGCGGCGGCCACGGCTTCCAGCCGGGGGGCGGCGGCCGTGCCGTCGATGATGAGGCTGCGCACGCCGTCGTAGGCCGCCACCTCCTGGGGCAGGTGGGCAGCCGCGATGTCGACCAGGCGGGCGTTGGAACCGTAGGAGTCCAGGTACGCCAGGCGGTAGGCGCCGGGGTTACTGGTGAGGAGCAGGTCGAGCGGCCGCCCGTCGGCCTCGCGGCCCGCGATACTTCCGCTGGCCAGCACCCGTTGAGCCGTGGCCAGGCGCCAGCTCAGCGTGGCGAAAGTCGGCAGGTAGACGAGTTCTTCGAAGATGGAGACGCCGGCTCCGCCGCGCACGTCGAGGCTGATGGTCAGGGGCACCTCGCCGCTCCTCAGCGTGCCCTGGTCCACCTGGATGGTGAGGGTGGCGGGCGGGGCGTCGCGCAGTTGCAGCCGCAGCGGGTTCCAGGCGTCGGCCACAGGCTGACCGCCCACTCCGAGTGAGAACTGGACGTTGGAGGCCACCTCTAGCGCCGGCGTGCGGACCCTGTCGGGCTCCTCGGCCGCGGGGATGGCGCCCTGCGCAAAGGCGAGCCCCGGTGGCGCCGCTGGCCACCCGACGGCAGCCGATAGGCCGGAGAAGGTGAGCGCCAGGCTGAGCCCCAGAAGGGCTCGCAGTGGCCGGTAGCGGAGTCCCATAACTATGGCTCCGAGTATACGTGGGGCGCCGTTGCGGCCGGGTCTCGCGTGCAGCCCGCGCCTGGCGCCGGGCCGGGACGGACCGGTCCTTAGCCTAGGGGTTACCTGCAGCCTAGGGGTTGCCGGCGCGGTCCGGCACGAGCACGATGGCGCTCACCACGCGCCGCTCCGTGCTGCGGTTCACGGGCCGCCCCTCGATGACCAGCGTGGTACTGCCGCCGCTGTCGAGGCGCATGGCGCGGTCGGCGCCCAGCGAGAGGAACAACGGAACCAGCTCGGAAGCGCGCATGGTCTCGGCCACCACCAGCAGCGTGGTGCCGTCGGCGGTGACCCCCACGGCGGCTTGCTGCGTCAGGCCGTCGAGGATGCGCTGACCGACCGCGAAACGCTCGAGCTCCGGTTCGTAGGCGGGCCGGCCGTCCTTCACCAACAGGGGCCCGGCCTCCACGGCGTAGCGGGCGCGCCCGAAGCCGCTGGGTTCGATGAGGGTGTCGAGGATCACGCGGTCACCCTCGTCCAGGAGAGCGATGGCGCGGTTGCTGGGGGGATAGACGAGAGCGAAGCCGTCGGCCGGTACGCGGCGCGGACCGATCTTGTTCTCGACCACCTGCCCGCCCTCCACTATCAGCACGCCCCGCGTGGCGCTACCGGCGAAGGCTCCGGGGGTGCGCACCACGTCCACGCCGTCGAGCTGGGCGCTGCCCACGTCGATGACGCCGCTACTGGTATGCAGCCTGATGGTCACGTCCAGGCGGTCGATCAGCGGTGGCTGTCCGGCGCTGAAGCCGATGCTGGCCCGGTTGCGACTGGGCAGCGACTGCAGACCGTGATCCACCAGCAGGTAGCCGATGGCGTTGAAGGTGGTGGTGTCGAAGTAACCGGCGTTCAGCGCCACCAGCGCTCCGGAGGCCAGCTGGCTGGTGGTGCGTGGAACGCGGCTCTCGCCCACTACCCGCAGTTCGCCCGCCGTACGGGCGATGCTCACCACGTGCACCACGCTACCGCCACTCGTGGTGTGCACCGTGAAGCGCCTGTAGTCGACGCCCGGAGCGATCTGGCGCTCGGTGTGGACCACGGGCGTGAGGTCGCGCTTGGGCATCAGGTCCAGGACCAACCGGGTGGGGTTGGCCAGGGGGAAGACGTCGTAATCGAACTCCGGGCCGGAGACGCGGAGGCGCGTGCCGTCACCCTCCTGCGACAGGTCGAGCGCCACGCCCGCCACCTCGTCCGGCGCGATCTCCGGCAGAAGCAGCGGCGGCAGCCGGAGGCTCAACTCCTGACCGGCGGCCCTACGGCCGCTCCCCCTGAGACCCTCGAGTTGGCTGGCGGGGACGCCCGGCAGGTCCAGCACGACTCGCACCTCCGCGCCCCCACTGGAGCGCACGCCCTCCAGCCGCGGGGTGCTGACCCCCAGGGCGTCCAGCAGGGAGGCGTTGACCAGCACCTCGCCGGCCTGCACGACCGGGGGGTCGGCCTCGATGCCGGAGAGCCAGCCAAGGCCCGCCACGTACGTCTCGTGGTAGGCGCCGTAGCGGATGGTCACGGCGTCGTCGGTGAGGGTGGTGTTGGCGCCAGGCAGGCGGTAGTAGAGGTCGGTGGTCGCCGATGGGTCGGCACCCTGAGCTGCGGCCGGATTCACGGCAGCGAGCGCGACCAGCGCTAGGAGCAGCGGTATGAGCAGGAACCTGGGCGCCACGTGAGGGTGCGGATAGCGAGGGGTGGCACGCAGCATGCCGCCGAGTCTGTCAAGTTGGCGCCTGAAGTTCATGAGTCCCCGATACATGGAGCGACCGGGCGCGCCCCCGCCGACCGGCCTTAGCACGCGACTAGAACGCGTCGAACAGCGTGCGGAACGGCTCGATGCCCACGGAGCCGCCCAGCACCTGGCTGAGGGCGTGCTCGAAGCGGTGCGCCTCGACCTCGTGCCGCGCGAAGGTCAGGGCCCCCAGCTCCACGGCGCGCCGCCGCAGGTCGTACTTGGCGCCCTGCGCCAGGTCTATTACGGTCAGGTGCGGCCCCAGCAGTGCGTCGTCCACCCGGGCGCCGGCGTCCACCCTCACCAGCAGATCCGCGCGCTCGATGAGGGTCACGGCCAGCGGATCGGAGCTGGCGCGCGCCATGAGGCTGGTGCCGGCGGCGGCGGGCAACGCACGCTCGGCCGCCACGCGGTCATCGTCGAGTAGCGCCAGCGAAGCCACGCCCATGCGGGCCAGTTCGCGGGCCAGGGCCTTGGCTTTGTGAGAGGCGCCCAGGATGACGACGTTCGCCCCGCTGGCGTCCCAGCGGCGCCCGTGCAGCAGCGCCGCCACCGCCCGGCCGAAGGTGTGATCGGCCATCACGCCGGCCGGCGTGACCGTCAGGGTGTCGGCAGCACCGAGCTCCTGAGCGTCGAGCGAGCTGCGGTCAGCCACCCGCTGCGCCTCGGCCTGGGCCCTCTCGCCCAGGACGACGGCGCCCGCGAAATCCAGGCGCACTAGGGCGCGCATCAGCTCGCTGGTGCTGCCTGCCGGTACCGGATGGAGGTGGAACCTGTCCGCGCCGTCGCGGAACGACCGCAGGGCGTGCAGCAGATCGGCATCGTCGGAGACCAGGGCCACCAGGTGCATGGGGCCGAGTGTATCAGGTGACACAAGCGGCCTGTGATAGCATCTCTGCCATGTTAGTGAGGTCCCAGGTCTGCATGAGCGCCGCTCCGGCCGGACATCCGGCGCGCGGCTGGGCTCGCAGCCGGGCCGGTTGGCGAACGCGTCGCTGACGCGTGTAGCCGCAGTTACTTCTGTCCGTAATCCGCACTGGAACCGACCCGCGCCCGCTGAGAGGCGCCTGACCCCTGAGGTGTTCACATGCATGTACTGTTGCCGGACGGCAAACAGCTGGATCTTCCCGAAGAGGCCACCGGCCAGCAGGTGGCCGAGGCCATAGGACCCGGCCTGGCGCGCGCAGCGCTGGGCGTCCGGGTGAACGGTAGGCTCTCCGACCTGCAGAGCCAGGTGCCGGAGGGCGCGAGGGTCGAGGTGGTGACCAAGCGCGACGACGACGCCATCGTGCTGGCCCGCCACACCCTGGCCCACGTCATGGCCCAGGCCGTGGAGGAGCTCTTCGTGGCGGAGGGCGCCGACCGCAGCAGGATCCACTTAGGGATAGGCCCGGTCATCGAGAACGGTTTCTACTACGACTTCGACCTGCCCAGGACCCTCAACCCGGACGACCTGGAGAAGATCGAGACCCGCATGCGCGAGCTGGTGAAAGCCGACATGCCCCTCGTGAAGTACGAGCTGCCGCGTGACGAAGCGCTGCAGCGCTACGAGGAACTGGGCGACCCCTACAAGGTGGAGCTGATAAACGACCTGCCGGAGGGGGAGAGGATCTCCTTCTACGAGCAGGGCGGGGCGGAGGGCTTCACCGACCTATGCCGCGGCCCGCACCTGCCCAGCACCGGCGCCATACCGCCGCACTTCAAGCTCATGAGCGTGGCCGGCGCGTACTGGCGCGGCGACGAGAGCCGCCCCATGCTGCAGCGCATCTACGGCGTGGCGTTCGCCACCAAGGAGGAGCTGGAGCACCACCTCTGGCAGCTCGAAGAGGCCAAGAAGCGCGATCACCGCAAACTGGGCAGAGAGCTCAAGCTCTTCACCTTCGCGGACGAGATCGGGCCCGGCCTACCGCTCTTCCTGCCACGCGGCGAGATCATGCGCCACGAGATGGAGAAGCTGGTGCGCCAGAAGCAGACCGAACACGGCTACCAGCACGTGTGGACCGGTCACCTGGTGAAGGAGGAGCTGTACCAGAGGAGCGGGCACATCCAGAACTACGAGGAGGACATGTTCCCGGCCATGGAGGACGGTGACGTGCGCTACCGGCTCAAGCCGATGAACTGCCCCTCGCACATGACCCTCTTCAACAGCCAGTTCTACAGTTACCGCGATCTGCCCTTACGCATGGCCGAGTTCGCCACCCTGTACCGCAACGAGCGCTCGGGGCAGCTCTCCGGACTGACCCGGGTGCGCTCGCTGACCCAGGACGACGCGCACATCTTCTGCACCGAGGAGCAGATCCAGAGCGAGTTCGCGCTGGCCCTGCGCATCGTGCGCGAGACCCTGGACATCTACGGGCTGAAGGACTACTACGTGCAGCTCTCGCTGCGCGGCGACGAGGGCAAGTACGTGGCCGACGACGAGAAGTGGGAGCGCGCCACCGAGGCGCTGCGCGCGGCGCTCGACTCCGAGGGTGTGCAGTACGTGGAGGCAAGGGGCGAGGCGGCCTTCTACGGTCCCAAGGCGGACTTCATGGCTTCGGACGCCCTCGGCCGCGAGTGGCAGCTCTCCACCATCCAGGTGGACTTCATCCAGCCTTCGCGACTCGGCTGCGAGTACGTGACCGAGGACGGCAGCAAGGCCACCCCGGTGGTGCTGCACCGCGCGGTCACCGGCTCCACCGAGCGCTTCCTGGGCGTCATCCTCGAGCACTTCGCCGGCGACGTGCCGCTCTGGCTGGCGCCCGAGCAGGTACGTGTGGTGCCCATCACCGATAACCACCGCGCCGGAGCGTCCGAGCTGGTGGAGAAGCTACGTGAGGCCGGGGTACGGGCGGACCTGGCGGACGAAGGCGAGCGCATGAACGCTGCCGTGCGCGAGGCGGAGCTCCTGAAGATCCCCTACATCGCCATCCTGGGCGACCGCGAGCTGGAGAACGGCACCGTGAGCTTCCGCAGCCGCAAGGAGCCGAACCAGAACGGCGTGAACGCGGAGGCGTTCGTGCAGCACGTGGCGAGGAACTCCGCGGACAGGGTGCTGGAGATCGAGCCGCTGGCCTGAGGGCGCCCGAGGCTTCGGCGGGTAGCGGCAGGCTGCCCGGACCTGGCGGAAAGACGCGACCCGGCACGTATTCCGTGCCGGGTCGCGCCCATCTAAGCCTTAGGGCGGCTCGAACCTCGGTTCATCCCGAGCCGCAGATCGACTAGAACCTCAGCGAACGTATATCTCCACCGACTCCATGGCGTCGGGCTGCACGCCGGGCGCGCGGGCGCCCGGGTCGATGCGCTGGATGTTGTCCAGCACCTCGTCACCCTCGATCACCTTGCCGAACACGCTGTGGCGGCCGTCCAGCCACGGGGTGGGGATGAAGGTGATGAAGAACTGCGAGCCGTTGG
Source organism: uncultured bacterium (assembly GCA_964467885.1). Lineage (GTDB taxonomy): Bacteria > Deinococcota > Deinococci > Deinococcales > Trueperaceae > JAAYYF01. The sequence goes on from CAYXUE010000005.1 coordinate 58,678, forward strand.
TGCCAGGCCCGGCGTTGGCCATGCTCAGCACCCCCTTGCTGTCGTGGCGCAGGCTAGGGTCGAACTCGTCCCCGAACTGGTAGCCGGGGCCGCCCGTACCGGTGCCGGTCGGGTCGCCCGTCTGGGCCATGAAGTCCTCCAGCACGCGGTGGAACACGATGCCGTCGTAGTAGCCGTTCAGGGCCAGGAACACGAAGTTGTTCACCGTCACGGGCGTCCTGTCGGCGTACAGCTCGAGCACCATGGTTCCCTTGTTGGTGTTGACCACCGCGCGGTACTCCTTACCGTCCTGCAGCACCTGTTCGGGTGCGCGGAAGCTGGTGACGCGGTCCTGCGAGAGGCGGTCGAGTTTGGTGAAGCCGTCGAGTGAGTTCATGGTGCTGTCCTTTCGGGACGAGGGGGACGCCCTACGCGGGGGCGCGACCCGTTCTTGGTGCGGGGCGGCTCAGCGCGGCCGCGCGGCGATGACCACGGATTCGATCTCGTCCGGGTTGAGGTAGAACCCGAACGCGGGCGAGGTGCCCAGCATGCCCGCCACCCCACGGTAGCCCGCCACGCTGAACGACTGCCCGGTGCTGGGCAGGGCGCCCAGGAGTTCCGTGATGGCCTGCTCCACGGTCATGTCGGCATCCACCGGCAGCTCCACGCCCTGTTCAGCCAGTTCGCCCACGGTGCTGTCGTAGGTAACGGCCGCGCTGGGCTGGGTGGGATCCACCCGGGTGATGTCCGGCAGGACCTCCAGGCCTTCCATCACGTGGCCGAAGATGGTGTGGGCGCCGTTCAGCCAGGTGGTGGGCGCGAAGGTGATGAAGAACTGCGAACCGTTCGTACCGTTGCCGTCGGCGTCGCGTCCGGCGTTCGCCATGGCCAGGATGCCCTCGCTATCGAACGACAACCCCTCCACGATCTCGTCGTCGAACTGGTAGCCGGGCCCGCCCGTGCCGGTGCCGGTGGGGTCGCCCGTCTGAGCCATGAAGCCGTCGATGACACGGTGGAAGGGCACGTCCTCGTAGTAGCGGTGCAACGCTAAGAACACGAAGTTGTTGACCGTGACGGGCGTGAGCTCCTCGTACAGGTCAACCGCGATGTCGCCCCGGTTCGTGCGGATGACCGCCACGTAGTCCAGGTCGGGGTCCAGTACGTCCTGCGGCGCGTCGAACGCCTGCTGCGGCACGTCCGTCAGGAACTCCACCTGCGTGTAGCCCTGCGGCACGACCTCGGCGTCCGTGGGTTCTTCCGCCGGTTCGCCGGAGGCTGTCCCCTCGGGCGCGGCGCCCGTACCTGCTTCGGCGTCGGACTCTCCGTCGGAGGCCTGGGCCGCGTCGTCGGCCGTGTCCGCTGGGAGGGTGTTCTCTGCCGCGGGTGGAGCATCCGCGCCGGGGTCCGTGGCTTCCGAACGGTCGCGCGCCAACCAGATGCCGCTTGCCACGATGATCGCAGCCAGTACGGCCAGAGCCAGGATCCTCATGCGGCCCGCTCCGCGCCCTGTTCTCGTGCACTTGCGTTTAGTGTGCTCAGGTCATCTGTCATGCCGCAGCAAGTGTACAGGCTGTGACACGCATAAGGCGTGCCGTGACCGAGAAAGAATCCCGTCAGTCTTCCTGTAGCACACTCGTCTCATGCACTTCAACGACCTTCTCCAGCGCATCGTCGAGCGTGGTGCGTCGGACGTGCACCTTCACGTCGGGCTCCCGGCCATGGCGCGGATCAGCGGCAAGCTGAGCCCCGTGACCGAGTCAAGGATCACGCCCAAGTTCACCGAAGCCCTCATCGACCTGATGTGCGACGAGCGGCAGCGGACTGTGTTCGAGGACAAGCACCAGATCGACCTGGCCTACAGCGTGGCCGGGCTGGGGCGCTTCCGCGTGAACCTCTTCCGACAGCGGGGCAGCGTAAGCGCCGTGCTGCGCGTGATCAACAGCGACGAGGAGTCGCTCCGGGTCGTCAACCTGCCGAGCGACGTCATCGAGTACTTCCGCGACCAGGAGAAGGGTCTCGTGCTCGTCACCGGCCCCACGGGCTCGGGCAAGTCGACCACGCTGTCGCGCATCGTGGACGAGATAAACGCGGTGCACTCGCGCATGATCGTCACGGTGGAGGACCCCATCGAGTACCTCCACCGCTCCAAGCGCTCCATCGTGGTGCAGCGCGAGCTGGGCGTGGACGCGCCGTCCTTCTCGGAGGCCCTCACGGCCGCCATGCGTCAGGACCCCGACGTGATCATGATCGGCGAGATCCGCGATCACGCCACCGCCGCGGCGGCGCTATCCGCGGCGCAGACCGGGCACCTGGTGTTCAGCACGCTGCACACCCAGGACTCGGTGCGCACCATCAACCGCATGATCGAGCTCTTCCCACCTCACGAGCGCGACACGGCGCGCGTGCTCTTCGCCGAGTCCCTGGTGGGTATCGTCTCGCAGCGGCTGCTGCCGCGCATCGGCAAGGGCCGCGTGGCCGCCACGGAGATCCTCAAGGGCACGCTGCGGGTGAAGGACCTGGTGCGCGACGAGGACCGCACCTCGGAGCTCTACGACGTGCTGCGCGAGGCTCGCCTGGACGGCATGCGCGCGTTCGACGATCACCTGGCCGAGCTGTACGAGCAGGGCATCATCTCGTACGACACGGGCTACCACGCCGCCACCAGCAGTCAGGCGTTCAAGATGGCAGCTACGCAGGTGGACGTCACCAAACAGACGCAGTCGGATGCGGTGCGGCAGACCCAAGTGGACTACGCGCGGCAGACGCAGTTCGACTGAGGAAGCGCGCCCTCCAGGGGCCGGAACCCAGCGTCGTGAGGCCGCCGAGGCGCCCTAGAAAGGCACCTCGGCGGTCGTTGTCTGGGGCCTGCCGCCTCCGAAGGCCGGCCGGCTACGCTCGGCCAGCAGCGCTTGGCGGTCCACCGTCATCACCGGCTCCAGCCAGGTGAAGGCTGTCCTGAGCTCGTCCAGCGCCTCCGGGTCCACCCGTACACCGTCCAACTGGTAGAGGGTGCGGCCTCCGGGCCCATCGAACTCGAGTCGTACCGGGGTGCGGCCGGAGTGCTCGTCTATGGCGGAACGCAGCTCCAGCAGTTGGTGCGGTGCCACCTGCAGGATGTCGAGCCGCAGGACCGCCACCTCGGGCACCCCGCCGTCCGACCCTTGCTTGGTGTCCCAGCGGATGAGCCGGTCGACGACCAGGCGCACGCCCTCGCCCTCCTCTGCCACGTCCAGCACGGCCACCACCGGGGCGTCCTCCTCCAGCAGGGGCGCCACCGAGTCGTAGGTGCGGCCGAAGACGAGCACCTCGCGCGCGCCCGACTCGTCCGCCAGCTCGAAGCGGGCCATCATGGTCCCTTTGCGCGTGGGGCGCTTGGCCACGCTCTGCACGATGCCGGTCAGCACCACCTTCAGCCGGCTCGAGCCCGGCAGCACGTTCTGCTCGTAGTAGCGCTCCAGGGCTTCCACGCTGCACGAGGCCGCCTCCGCCAGGCCCGGGTAGGAGTTCATGGGGTGCGAGCTGATGTAGAGGCCCAGCGCCTCCTTCTCGAAGCGCAGCAGCTCGAGTTCGCTGAGGGGCGGAGCGGACTCCAGGCTCGGCGGCGCCACCTCCTCGACCCCGAACAGTGACATCTGGCCCGCCGATTCCTGCTCGCGCTGCATGGCGCCCCATTTCATGGCCGTCTCCAGGTTGGCCAGTAGGACGTTGCGGCCGCGGCCCACTTCGTCCTGGCCGTTCAGGCTGTCACGGGGCACCAGCGGGTCGAAGGCGCCGGCCTTGATGAGGTGCTCGATGGCGCGTTTGTTCACGGCGGCGGTGTCGACACGGCTGCAGAAGTCGAACAGATCCTTGAACGGGCCACCCTTGTTGCGCTCGGCCAGGATGGCGTCCACCGCTCCCTCGCCCACGTTCTTGATGCCGTAGAGGCCGAAGCGCACCACGTCCTCTACCGGCGTGAAGTCGCCGCGCGAGAGGTTGATGTCGGGCGGCAGAACCGGCACGCCCAGGTGCTTGGCGTCGGCTACGTACTCCGCCACCTTGTCGGAGTCGCCGCGCTCCACCGTGAGCAGTGCGGCGGCGAACTCCACGGGGTAGTGCGTCTTGAGGTAGGCCGTCTGGTACGAGATCATGCCGTAGGCGGCCGAGTGCGACTTGTTGAAGCCGTAGTTCGCGAAGCGCTCCAGCAGATCGAACAACCGGTTGGCCTCCGCCTTCGACAAGCCCTGCTTCTCGGCGCCCTTCTGGAAGATGGCGCGGTGCTGCACCATCTCCTCGACCTTCTTCTTGCCCATGGCGCGGCGCAGCAGGTCGGCCTCGCCCAGGCTGTAGCCCGCCACCGCCTGGGCGATCTGCATGATCTGCTCCTGGTAGACGGGGATGCCGTAGGTCTCCGCCAGGATGGAGGAGAGGTGCTTCTCGCTCTCCGGGAAGTCGGAGTAGTCCACCGGTTCCTGGCCATGGTGGCGCCGGATGTAGGTAGGGATGTTCTCCATGGGGCCGGGCCGGTAGAGGGCCGAAACGGCGATGAGGTCGTGGATCCTGCGCGGCTTCAGGCGCCGCAAGGTGTCTGTCATTCCGGAGCCCTCGAACTGGAAGACGCCCGCCGCCTCGCCGCGGCTGAGGAGCTCGAAGGTGGCGGCGTCGTCGAGCGGAAACTCGTCCGGCTTCAAGGTCACGCCACGCGACTCCTTGACGATGCGCACGGCCGCCTCGATGAGCGACAGGGTGCGCAGTCCCAGGAAGTCCATCTTTATGAAGCCCAGGTCCTCGATGGAGCCCATGTCGTACTGGCAGACGATGGGGCCGTCGCCCGTGCGGAACACGGGCGCCAACTCCTGCAGCGGGTCGCGCGCGATGATCACGCCGGCGGCGTGGATGGAGGCGTGCCGGTGCAGGCCCTCCAGCTGGCGCGCCACGTCCACGTAGCGGTTGGCGCCGCCGTCGTACAGCTCCTTCATCTCGGGGATCTCGGCCAGGGCGTCGTCGATGGAGACGCTGCGGCCGTACTTGAGGGGCACGAGCTTGCTGACCTTGTCGGCCTCGGCGTAGCTGGCCTCCATGACGCGCGCGGCGTCCTTGATGGCGGCGCGCGAGGCCAGGGTACCGAAGGTGGCGATGTGGGCCACGCGGTCGTCGCCGTACTTGCGGCGCACGTAGTCGATGACCTCGCCGCGGCGCACGTCCGAGAAGTCGATGTCGAAGTCCGGCATGCTGACGCGGTCGGGGTTGAGGAAGCGCTCGAAGAGCAGGTCGTACTCGAGCGGGTCGATGTTGGTGATGCCGATGGCGTAGGCCACGATGGAGCCGGCGCCCGAGCCGCGCCCCGGTCCCACGGCGATGCCCTGCTGGCGCGCCCAGTTGATGAAGTCGGCCACGATGAGGAAGTAGTCCGGGAAGCCCATGGCGATGATGACGCCCAGCTCGTACTCCACGCGCTCGAGCAGCTGGAGGGTGCGCTCCGCGTCGCGCGAGGGCTGGAACTCTTCCAGGTGCGGATACTCGTAGCCGCCGTAATTGGCGCCGTCCTTCTGCGCCTGCTTGCCGCGCTCCGCGAAGCGCGCCAGCTCCAGCAGGGCGCCCTCCAGGTCGGGCTCAGCAGCCGGGGCCGGCGCGCCGTACGCCTGCCGGGCGCTGGCGAGGTACTCGCGCACCAGATCCTCGGTCAGCTCCGGGTAGCGCTGCATGAGGCCGCGGTAGCTGTCGACCCGCAGCTGCTCCGCCAGGGTCACGCCCTCGGGCACCTGCACCTCGGGCATCTGGTACACGCGCCTGGAGCCCACGGGCAGGTCCACGTTGCAGATGTCGGCCACGTGGTTGGTGTTGTCGAACGCGCCGGGGTAGTCGGCCTCCGGGATGGCCTGAAGCATCTCTGCGGGCGACTTGACGTAGAACTCGTCGCAGGGGAAGCGCATGCGTTTCTCGTCGCTGACCAGCGCCTTGGTGCCTATGGCCAGCAGCACGTCGTGCGCGTGCGCGTCGTCCTTGCGCACGTAGTGACCGTCGTTGGTGGCCACCATGCCGATGCCGTAGCTGTCCGCGAAGCGCCTGAGGATGGGATTGAGGATGCGCTGCTCCTCCAGGCCGTGGTCCTGCAGTTCGACGAAGAAGTCGTCGCCGAAGATGTCGAGGTAGCGCTTCAGTACGCGCTCGCCCTCGTCCTCGCCCAGGTCGAGGATGGTGCGGGGTATCTGCGCGCCGAGGCAGCCGGAGAGGGCCACTACACCCTGCGAGTGCTCCTCCAGCAGTTCCAGGTCCACCCGCGGCTTCATGTAGAAGCCCTCGAGGTAGGCGCGGCTGGAGAGCTTGCAGAGGTTCTTGTAACCCTCGAAGTCCTTGGCCAGCAGCGTGAGGTGGAAGTAGCCGCCGTCGATCTTGCTGGAGCCGCGCCGCTTCTCGAAGCGCGAGCCGGGCGCAACGTACGCCTCGAAGCCGATGATGGGCTTCACGCCCTCGCTGACGGCGGTCTTGTAGAACTCGACGGCGCCGTGCATGTTGCCGTGATCGGTCATGGCCACGGCGGGCCTGTCGGGGGAGACCTCCTTCACCCAGCGGATGAGGTCCTTGATCCTTGCGGCGCCGTCCAAGAGCGAGTAAGCGGTGTGCTGATGGAGGTGAGCGAACCTGGTCGGAGCCTTCCGTTGCATGCCGTCAGCTTACCGCCTGGTGCTCAGCTGGAAGGCAGTCCGGCTGCCGTCCGCGCCTTCCAGCCATGTTCGCGCCGCGTTGACCTTTTGCCCGTTTTCATGGTACTTTCTCAAGGCTTGAGCCTCCGCCCGGCGGGGGTTCCGGCAGCCCGCGAACCGCCCCGCTCGAGTAGCGGGCAGGGGAGTACGGCGCCGTAGCCAAGGGGTAAGGCAGAGGTCTGCAAAACCTCGATTCACCGGTTCGAATCCGGTCGGCGCCTCCAAACTTCCGCTCGATCCCGCCCCCGGGCGAGGAGCGGCGCGAGGCCTAGCAGCGAGCGGCTCCGCTGCGGTAAAGTGAACGACGCGCAGGCGCGTAGCTCAGTGGGAGAGCGCTACACTGACACTGTAGAGGTCGACAGTTCAATCCTGTCCGCGCCTACCAACCGCAAGTAAGCGATAGGAGTGTGGCCCCGTCCGGTCGGACGGGGCCACACTCTTCACGGCTATCGGCTATACCGACCGGTCAGTCGGCCACCACCTCGGTGATGTACGAGGGCAGCTCCACCGGATCCAGCCGCAGCGCCTCGAACAGGCCTGCCGGCAGGCTCAGGTCGCCTACGAAGAGCCGGCCCACGTTGCCGCCGGGTTTGACGCCCACCTTGGGCAGGCCGATGCTCATGGTGATATCAGCACGCACCACGTCGCCGGGCGTCTCGCCGGTGTCCGCCAGCATGCCCGTGGGAGTGTCCAGCGAGATGACCACGCTGTCGTCAGCCTGATTGAGCACGGTGATAACGTCCAGCGTGCGGCCTCGAGGCGGGCCCTCCAGGTTGGTGCCGATGGCGGCGTCGATGACGCAACCGAACTTCATCTTGGGGAGGCTGGTGCGCACCCTGACCTTGTCGAAGTGCCGCAGGTGCTCCAGCTGCTCCTTGGGCGTGCCGGAGTAGTTCTCGGCCTCGTGCGTGGGTACGACCCAGACGCGGCGGCCGCGGGCCGCCAGCAGGCGCGCCGCAGCCAACCCGCCGCTACCGTTGTTGCCGCGGCCGGCCACCACCAGTACAGGACCGGAGTCGCAGAACTCCTCGGCCAGCGTGACCAGGTTGCGGGCCGTGTGCTCCACGAGAACGCGGTTGTCCAGCCCGAACTTGCCGGTCGCGAGCATTATCAGCTGCTGCATCTGGTTGGCGGTGATCGCCGGAACTTGATCCCAATTCATGGTCGGGAAGCTCATGCTCACCCTTTCTAGTTCTAGGCTCACTCGACGCTCTCGGGAGCGTTCGTCAGGTCGGCAGTGGTGTAAACGTTCTGCACGTCGTCGAGGTCCTCGAGCGCCTCGAGGAAGCGGATGACGGTGTCTGCCTCTTCGCCGCTCAGTTCCGTCATGGTCTGCGGCAGCTTGGTGAGCTGCGAGACCTCGGCCGTGAGGCCGTGCTCCTGCAGGCCCTCCACGACGGCGTAGAGCTCCGTGGGACCGGTGTAGATGACGGTCGAGCCGTCCTCCACCTCGAGGTCTTCGGCTCCGAGGTCGATGGCGGCCTCCTCGACCGCATCGCCCACCTGCTCCACGACGATCATGCCCTTGGAATCGAACTGCCAGGCCGTCGAGCCCGAGAGGTTGCCGCCATGTTTGGTGAACACGTGCCGCACCTCACCTGCCGTCCGGTTCTTGTTGTCCGTCAGTGCCTCGACGAGCACGGCCACGCCGGCTGGGCCGTAGCCCTCGTAGATGGCTGGCTCGAAGTTGCCGCCCTCGCCGCCGCCCGTGGCGCGCTCTATGGCGCGTTCCACGTTGTCCACCGGTACGTTGTCGCTCTTCGCCGCCGATAGGGCGTTCTTCAGGGCAAGGTTGGTGGCTGGATCGCCACCCCCGCCCGAGCGGACAGCCGCCTGGATGGCCCGGATGTGCTTGCTTATCAACTTGCCGCGCTGCTGGTCGAGCGCGCCCTTCTTACGTTTTATCTGTGACCACTTGTTATGGCCTGCCAAGACTGTTTTCCTCCACGGTTGCGTCGGCGCACTGTTCAGCTCCTGCGCGCTTCTATGCCGACCATTGTACTCCACAAGACGGCCGCCACGGACTTCTGCCCGTGGCGGCTGTCATCCTGCAGGTTTCTACCGGGGAGTTCCCCGTCGCTGTTCAGCGGATGTAAAGGCTGGTTTCCAGCACGTCGCGCACGGGGAAACTGCGCACCTCGAGCTGGATGGCCGAGTTCCACTCGCCGTTGCCGGAGCGGCCGCGGTAGGTGACGTTGCCGGACGTGCGGCCGGAAGTGAACGACGCCCTCACGTAGTGCAGACCGCGGGGCGGACCGGCGCTGTAGACCACGCGCTGACCGCGGGTGGGCAGATAGTTGACGCCGCGCTCCACGGGAACGTTGCGGGCGAACACGTAGACGCTGCCGTCGGGGTCTATGGCCGAGAGGGTTATGTAGCCGGGCTGGTTGACCACGAGGCGGAACTCGATCTGGTCGCCTACCCGGTAGGAGGCGCCCTCCCCGCGGGTGGGGCGGAACTCCTCGATGACGTTGTTGAATGCTACGTCGATGCCGCCGACGCTGCCGGGTCTGACGGTGATGGTGCAGGCGGAAACGAGCAGCGCTACCAGCGCTGCGGCTACCGCTAGATGGACACGCTTGCGCTTCATCATGGGCCTCCCAATCTAGGGTCGAGTGTAGCAACGGTGGGCTGCTGGACGGGCTCCGGGCCCTTAACCGTCCGTTAGGGCTCTCCGCGTGGGCGGCTCATGGAGCACCGGAGCGCCATGGGCCTCAGTTGCCTGCGGGCGTCTGGGCTCGGTCGTAGGTGGAGACGAGGTAGGGCAGGTCCGTCTGGTGGTAGCGGCCGCGTTCGTCGTACCAGAAAACGTAGTCGCCCAGGGCCTCGCTGCCCTGGCCGCCCTCGCTGGCGTTGCCGGAGCGCGTTACCTTGCCGTCGACTATCCCTTCGAAGATGGGCTGGCCGTCGTAGGAGTAGACGGTGATGTACATGCGCTGCGCGGTGTACTCCTGGATGCTGCGGCGGATCCGGTTCTGCGTCTCGTTGCGGCAGCCAGCCAGCAGGAGGGCTACCAGGAGCAGCATCACGACTGCGAGCGTTCGCTTGGTTCGTGTGGACACTTCTCAACCTCCGGATGTCGGCGGCCTGGCCGACGGTCGAAACAGTTCGAGGATAGCACCGGTTAGTGCGTGGCCTACGCGCTGATGTCGGACTGCACCCTGATGCGGCGCTCCGAAGTATCCTCGGTTGGTGGCAGCTACACGGCGCGATCCATACGAAGTACTAGGCGTTCCCAAGGACGTGGACGCGGACACCCTGAAGTCGGCGTACCGCCGCAAGGCCATGGAGTACCACCCGGACCGCAACCCGGGCGACAAGGAGGCCGAGGAGCGCTTCAAGGAACTGTCGGAAGCGTACGCCACCCTGCGCGACCCGGAGGCACGCGCCCGCTACGACCGTTACGGCGCCGCGGACCCCGCCAGTTACCGCCCGGACACGAGCAACGTGGACTGGCAGGACATCTTCCGCGAGGCGGACATCAACATCGACTGGGACGCCCGCGGCGGCATGCCGCGCACCGGCAGCGCCGTGTTCGACGCCCTGTTCGGCGTCATGGCGGGCATGCTGCGCGGCGCCGGCATGCTACCCGGCCAGACGTACCAGGTGCAGTTGCCTCTCCGGCTGGGGGAGTTCAAGAACGGCGCGGTGAAGTCCGTGCGCGTGCCCGGCGTCAGCGTGTGCCAGACGTGCAAGGGCACCGGACGGGTCAGTGGCAGCGAGGTGCAGGCCACCGCGCCCGGGCCGTTCGAGGCCGGCACGCCGCAACATCAGGTGGGCGGGGCGGCCGTCTGCCCCAAGTGTGGCGGCCGCGGCGTGCGGCGTGGCGAGCAGCTGGAGGTGCGAGTGCCAGCCGCCGCGCCGGCCAGCTCGAAGCTGCGCCTGGCGGGCGCGGGCGGGCCAGGCCAGCCGCCGGGCGACGTGATGGTGCAACTGGCCCTGCTGCTGCCCGAGGGCGCCAAGGTGGTTGGGCGCGACGTGCACGCGCCCCTAGTCCTCACACCGCTTGAGGCGCGCAACGGCACCACCACCGACTTCGAGGGCGTGGAGGTGGTGGTGCCCGCGGGCGCCCGCACGGGTACGGAGATCAGGGTCATGGGCGGCGGCGTGCGTAGCGGCGGGCAGACCGGCAACCTGGTCCTCACCGTGGAGGAGGACTGGCTACGAGGCGCGGGACGCAGGATCGGGTCGTGGTTTCGTAAACTGGGGGGAGGAGGCGAAGCGAGTTGACTAGCGACGATTCGAGAGTCGATGGTGGATCCGTCGACAAGGATGTAAGCGGTGCCGAGCCAGCGAGCGACGAACGCGGCAGCGGCATCGACATGGACAAGCCGCTCTACGTCATCAGCGTCGCCGCCGAACTCGTCGACATGCACCCCCAGACCCTCAGGCTCTACGAGCGGAAAGGCCTGATCGAACCCAGCCGCAGCGCCGGCAAGACGCGCCTGTACTCGCAGCGCAACATCGAGCAGCTACGCGAGATCAGGCGCCTGACGCAGGAGTTGGGCGTCAACCTGGCCGGCGTGGAGGAGATCATCCGGCTGCGCTCACGGCTGGACGAGCTGCAGAACAGCATGGAGGGCCGTATCTCCAGCCTGCAGTCGCAGCTGCGCAACCACCTCGACTCACTGCGTAACCGTCAGTTGCCCGCTCCCAAGGAGCGTGCCACCGACGAGGCGGAGCCCGAGAGCGAAGAAGGTGCCGGCACAGAGCCGGAGAGCTGATGCGCCTGGCCTCGCTGACGTTGCAGGGCTTCAAGAGCTTCGGCAACCGTACGACCATCGAGTTCGACCCTGGCGTCACGGCCATCATCGGCCCCAACGGTTCGGGTAAGTCCAACGTCATAGACGCCCTCAAGTGGACCAGCGGGGGCGGTAGGGCGCGCGAGTTCCGTGCGGCGGACAAGACGGATCTGATCTTCCACGGCGCGGCGGGCAAGCGCTCCGTCGGGCTGGCCGAGGTGGAGGTGGAGCTGGAGAGCCCGGGTGGCAGCCTGAAGGTCTACCGCAGCCTCGACCGCGAGGGCACCACCCGCTTGCGCCTGAACGGCAAGTCGGCGCGCTTCCTGGACGTGGAGGAGGCCCTGGCCGGCAGCGGTCTGGGCCGGAGCGGACTGGCCATCATCGGCCAGGGCGAGGTGAGCCAGGTACTGATAGCCGATCCGGCCAAGCTCCTCGAGTACGTGGCGGAGGCCGCAGGCGTGGCGCGCCTGGCGGGCCGGCGCGACCAGACCCAGGCCCGCCTGGATACCGCCATGTCGCACCTGGACCGCCTGCAGGACGTGCTGCTCGAGCTGCAGCAGCGCTGCGAGGCGCTGGAGGCCGAAGCGCAGGAAGCGCAGCGGCATACGGAGCTGTCCAGCGAGGCGCTGGTGCTGCGCTTCACGGCGGCAGCCGCACGCCGCGCCGCGCTGCGCAGCGAACTGGCCTCCCTGGAGGAGAGGCGGGGGAACCTCGAGGCCGACCTGCTGGACGGCCGCGAGCGCCTGGCGGCACTACGGGAGCGCGGACGCCAGGCCGACCAGGCGCGGGACCAGGCCGAGGAACGCTACCGGACCGCCTCGGCCGAGCTGGAGTTCCGGCGAGGCAACGTGCGCTTGGCGGCCGAGCGGCTGGAGAGACTGACGGAGCGTCGCTCCGCTCACGCAGCCACTCTGGAGTCGCTGGAGGCCGAAGCGCAGCGGCTGGAAGGGCTCGAGCCCCCGACCGCGCCCGACGTGGAGCCGGCCGCCGCGCAACAGGAGGCCGCAGCCGCTCAGGCGCGACTGACCGAGGCGAGAGCGCAGCTGGACGCCGCCAACGCGGCCGAGGCGGCCGCCCGCACCGCTGCGGACCGGGCGCGGGCGGAGCTGTCCCGGGCCCAACTCGAGGCCGCCGGCAACGCCTCGCGGCGCTCCGGTCTGGCCGCTCAACTGGCGCAGGTGGAGGAGAGGCTGGCGGCGCTGGACGGCGACGATACGCTCAGCGACCCTGCGGTGCTGGAGGCCAAGGCGGCCTCCGCCGGCCAAGCGGCTGAAGCTGCGCAGTCCGCGCTGGAGGCCGGGCGAGCCAGACTGCAGGAAGCCCACGAGCGGCACGCGATGGCGAGCGCCGAGAGCGTGGCGCGCCAGCGCGCCGCCGAACGCCAGCGCGCTGCCTTCGAGGCGCGCCGCGGTTACGCACAGGGCCCTCGCAACGCGCTGTCTTCAGGGATCGCCGGCGTGATCGGCTCGGTGGCCGACCTCGTGCGCGTGGACGAGAAGTACCAGGAAGCGGTGTCCGGGGCGCTGGGCCGCCGCGCCGAGTACGTGGTGGCCGACACCGCCGAGACGGCCCAGAAGGTTCTGGAGCACGTGAGGCGCTCCGGCGGGTTCGTCACGGTCATGCCGCTCGACCTGCTACGCCCGCAGGGGCAGAGACAACTCGACGAGTTCACGCGCCGCCCGGGCGTACTGGCAGCCGCCACCGACGTGATAGAGGTCGAGCCCCGCTTCGAGGTGCTCTTCGAGCAACTGCTGGGCGGGACCGTGCTGGTCGAGGACATGCGCGCGGCTACGGCCCTGGCGCGCAGCTCGGCCTCGCGCCCGCGCATGGTGACCCTGGAGGGCGACGTGCTGGAAACCAGCGGCGCCATGAGTGGCGGGCGGCGCGCGCAGCAGGGCACCGTGCTGGGCGCCGCGGCGGACCTGGAGGAGGCTGAGCAGGCCGCCGCCGAGGCCGAGCAGGAGGCTCGGGCCGCCGCCGCGGCGTTGGAGAGCCTGCAAGCGGAGGTGCGGGCGCAGATCGATACGGCCCGTCAGTTGGCTGCCGAGCGGGACGAAGCGGAGGTGGAGCTGACCAGCGCGTTGCAGGAGCGGGCCGGGAGGCGGAGCCTGATCGAGGACCTGCAGCAGAGGCGCCACCAGCTGCGCAGCGAGAGCGACCAGCTGGCTGCCGCCGACGCGCCGGGCGAGGCGCAGTTGGAGGCCTTGAGGGCCGCCGTGGACCGGGCGGAGGCGGAGGCGACAGCCGCCGCCGAACGGTTGACCGCCCTGCGGGACCGGGAGAGCGACCTGAGGTTGGCGGCCGCCGCGGCCCAGCAGAGCGCAGCGCTGGCGGACGAGCGGTGGCGCGCCTACCAGGACGCCAGCGCGCGTTACCGCTCGAGCAAGGCCCGTGCGGCCACCGTACGCGAGGAGCTGGGCGCGTTGAAGGCCAGGGGAGAGGCGCTAGCCCGCGAGCACACCGAAGCCACCGCCGCCCACGAACTGGCCGTGGCCGCCGTACCCGCCGGCCTGGAGGGTGAGGAGCTGGCGCTCAACGAGGCACGGGCCGCCCTGAAGCAGATCGAGGAGGGCCTGAGCGGCGAGACGGAGGCGCAGGCCACGCGAGCCCAGGAGCTGGAGGAGACCAAGGTCCAGTCCGCCAGGCGTGAGACCGCTCTGGAACTGGCGGAGGAGGAGCTGCGCTCCTTCCCCGCGGGACTGGAGCAACTCGACCTCAGCGAACGCGCGGCGCGCTCGCGCCTGCGCACGGTGGAAGAGGAGCTCGAGAAGTTGGGCCCGGTGAACCACCGCGCGGCCAACGACCTGACCGAGACGAAGGAGCGCAAGGAGGGCCTCGAGGTCGAAGCCGTGCAGGCCACCTTGGCCGTGGCGGAACTCGAATCCGCTCTCGAGAAGATCGACCGTGAGACCACCCAGCGCCTCAACGTAGCCATCGAGCGCTTGAAGGACGCGTTCGGACGGCACGTGCGGCAGCTCTTCGGTGCCGACGGTCGAGGCGCCATCGAGGTCGAGTTCGATGGCGGCAGGCCGGTGGGACTGCGCATCAGGCTGCAGCCGCCGGGCAAGCAAACTCAGTCGCTGCACCTGCTGTCCGTGGGCGAACGCACCATGGGCGCGCTGGCCTTCCTCTTCGCCCTGATGGGCGACGACGAGAACGGCGGCGGCCTGCCGGTGGCCGTGCTGGACGAGGTGGACGCCCCCTTGGACGAGGCCAACATCAGGCGCTTCTGCGGCTTCGTCTCGCGTCTGGCCGAGTCCGGCACGCAGTTCATACTCATCACCCACCAGAAGGCCACGTTCGAGATTGCCGACACCCTGTGGGGCGTGACCACCGAGCAGGGCGTGAGCCGCGTGTTCAGCATCCGCCGTGAGGAAACGGAGCCCGGGCGGGAGCAGCTGGTGGGCGCCGGTTCGTGAGCGAAGAGCCGGCACCGGCGTCGCCGATAGCCGCGGAGCTGCCAGCGTGGCGCGTCGAGCGTCACGAGCGACTGCCGTCCACGCAAGCCACGGTGAGGGAACGCCTGGAGGCCGGTCGCGAGGTGGATGGCCTAGTCGTGCGGGCGGGGGAGCAGACAGCGGGACGCGGCAGGCGTGAGAGGGGCTGGGAGAGCCCAGTTGGGGGTAGCTACCAGAGCCTGGCGGTTCAGGACCGTTGGGGCGGCTCGCTGCGCGATCCTGCCATCACGCTGCACCTGGCCGTGTCGCTGGCGGTGAGTTTCCGCGAGGCCGGCGCCAAGGTCAGCGTCAAGTGGCCGAACGATCTCTACCTGGGTGAGGGCAAGCTCGGAGGGCTCCTGTGCGAGTACGTGCGGGGTCACCTGGTGGTGGGCGTGGGCATCAACGTGGCCAACCCCGCCCCGCCCACCGGCGCAGCCCTAACGGGTTGGGAGTTGGCCTTCGTCGACGACCTGGTGTTGGCGGCGGTGCGCGCCGGCCTGGAGGTCGCCCTGGAAGGGACGCCCGGATTAGCCGGGCGCCTCGAGCCGCTGGATCATCTCAGGGGCAGAAGCGTGCTCGTCGAGACCGCCACCGGCCTGCAGGAAGGCGCCTACGTGGGCGTGGACGACGGCGGGGCACTGCAGCTACTCGCCGACAACGGCACGGTGCGGGTGAAGAGCGGAACCGTGCGGCAGTGGAGCGGTAGACCGGAAGGTTGACGCACTGCATCGGCCTCGTCTAGTG
>CAYXUE010000006.1:0-41036 GCA_964467885.1 uncultured bacterium
AACCCGCGACCTTCTGCGTGACAGGCAGATATGCTAACCGCTACACTACGGCTCCACGCAAACTCGAGTGTACGTAAAGTGGGCCCGTAACGTCAAGGCGCGGCGGCCTTGACGGCCGCGCGTCAGCTGCTCAGCCGCGCGCCCACAGCCCGAGAGCTATGCCGGTCAGCATGATGGCGCCTATCACCAGGTTGGCGTTGAAGGCCGCCAGAACGTCTCCCACAGCCCGGTTGCGCAGGGACAAGTGCTGCCAGCCCAGCACGGCGCCTGTGAGGAGCACGGACAGCCAGTAGGGCCACCCCAGCGCAACGTAGCGCGGCACGAGGACGAACGCCGCCACCGCCACCACGTGTAGGGCCAGAGCCCACGCGAGAGCGCCACCCACGCCGAAGCGGGCAGGGATGCTGTGCACGCCGTGGGCGCGGTCGAACTCCAGGTCGAGGATGGCGTACACCACGTCGAAGCCGGCCACCCAGGCACCCACACCCAGCCAGAGGAGCCACGCCTCGGGAGCGAAGGCGCCGGTGACGGCGATGTAGCCGCCCGCCGCCGCGGCGCCGATGGTGACACCGAGCCAGAGGTGGCACGCCCACGTGAAGCGCTTGGTGTAGGGGTAGAGGATCAGGAAGAACACCGCCACCGGCAGAAGCACCAAGGTCAGCCGGTTGAGCAGGGCGCCCGCCACCACGAGCAGCGCCAGGCCGGCGAACGTGGTCCACCAGCCCACGGCGCCGGAGAGCCGGCCGCTGGGGATCTCGCGTCCGCTGGTGCGGGGATTGAGGGCGTCGATGCGGGCGTCTATCACCCGGTTGGCGGCCATGGCTGCCGTGCGCGCGCCCACCATGGCCAAGGTGATGAGCAGGAACTCGCGCCAGCCGGGCCAGCCGCCGGCCGCGATGAGCATGCCGCCGTAGGCGAACGGCAGCGCGAACAGCGTGTGCTCGAACTTGAGGAAGGAGAGGAAGGTGCTCACTGGGTTGGTGGCTGGTCGACTGGCGGGGCTGCTTGCACTCACGGGGCTGATGCTAACTCCCCGGCGCACGTTCCTGGTCCTCCGAGGTAGCCTTCGCGGTCTCACGCCCCGGCGGAACGTCAGATCGAGTCGTCGTGATGCTCTTCCCTGCCCCGGACGACGCTGCGCCTGTCCTCCGCCAGCACGAAGCCGTGCGCGGGCGGGCGATTGCGGAAGCTGACCAGTTCGCCCGGCTGCAACGGGGCGCCGTCCTGGGCCAGCACCCCCACCACCAGGGGCACACCGGCGTCCATGACCGCCACGCGGCCGTCTACCTCCAGCACCCGGGCCACCGCCTCGAAGCGGCTGACGCCGGTGACCTCGATCCCCACCACCGCGTTGGGGTCCTCCACGCGCTCCACCCTCTCGGTGACGGGATGGATGATGACCTTGGCCTGGCCGGGCCGCCCGAGGTAGGGGCCGGTGCGCTCGAAGAGCTGCATGAGCGTGGATCCTGCTCGCACCTCTAGCAGCGGGCTTCCCTCCGTGTGCGGGAACAGCTCGACGGCGGCGGCGTGGTTCCGCCAGCGGGAGATGAATGATTCCGGTGAGTCTTCGATCATCCGCTGCATTCTACTATCCGACTTAGCGGCGCCAGCGCGTGCTAAACTGGCGCCCGTGATCGAGAAGTCCCTCGTGGCATCATGCCGAACCCTCGCCCACCACCATGGGGGCGGGGGTTCTTTAGTTATGGAGGAACGATGCTGAACCGATTGGCCGAGGTGCAGACCTTGGATCTGGAACTCGACAGCCTGCAGGAGGAGCGCGGTCAGGTTCCCTCGGAACTGCTGGAGGCCAAGCAGCAGCGCAGCAGCCTCGAGCGCACCATCGAGGTCAGGAGCCAGGAGCTCGACGAGCTCCGGCGCGCCGTGAACGCCAACGAGCTGGAACTGAAGTCCATGGAGGAGCGCCGCCGCAACGCCGCGGCCAACGCCGTCCGCGCCAGCTCGCCCAAGGAGGTCTCCCAGTTCCAGAACCAGGAGCTGCAGTTCGGCACGCGGGTGCAGGAGCTCGAGGAGGACACGCTGCCGCTAATGGAGAACTTCGATCAGGTGGAAGGGGTGGTCAACGCCCTGAAGGCTGAGCTGAACGAGCTGCTGCCCCAACTGGAAAGCCTGGAACAGGCCGAGCGGGAGCGCGTCGAGGCCGTGGACAAGAAGATGGAGGACGTGCGCTCCCAGCGGGAAGCGTTGGCGCAGGACATCGACGACTCCTTGCTGAAGCAGTACGACCAGGTGCGCAAGTCGCGCAGGGGTGTGGGTCTGGCCGAGGTGGTCGACAACGCCAGCTGCTCCGGCTGCAACGTGCGCCTGCCCATCCACGTGGTGCAGAAGGCGCGCAAGGGCGCGGGCGTAACCCGCTGCCCCAGCTGCGGCCGTATCCTCATGTACAAGGATTGAGCGCGCAGACCCTCTACATGCAGACCCTCTACAGGTAGTAAGGGAAGAGCCCGGCGACGGTCGCCGGGCTTCTCAGTTCCAGGCCCTCAGGGCCGCTTAGGCGAGGGTCAGCGGAGGATGCCGAGCGGGTCTATGGCCGAGCCGCGCTCGTGCAGTTCGAAGTGCAGGTGCGGACCGGTGCTGAGGCCCGTGGAGCCCACCCGGCCGACGATGGCGCCCTGGGAGACGTACTGACCCACCGACACGGTGACGGAGCTGAAGTGCGCGTACCAGGTCTCGGAGTTGTCCGCGTGGCGGATGCGCACCAGGTTGCCGTAGCCCTGGCTGGACCACCCGGCGAAGGTGACGGTGCCCGAGCGGGCGGCGCCGACAGGCGTGCCGGTGGGCGCGGCGATGTCGATGCCGCGGTGGAAGCTCGAGGTGCCCATGCCCAGGTTGCGCGGGCCGAAGTACGAGGTGAGCCGGCCGTGGAGCGGCCAGATGTAGCGGTTCTCCTCCTCGCGCACCTTCTGCAGGCGGGCCAGGGCCTCGGTGGGCTGCACGCCCGGGAGGAAGAGCAGCATGTCCGGTGTCAGGTCGAAGGGCGAACGCAGGCCGTTGGCGCGTGCGAACTCAGCAGCGGAGATGTCGTGCTGCTCGAGCAGGCCCAGGATGTCGTCGCCCGCGCCGAAGCGCACCACCAGGCCGGCGCTGGGGGGGATCAGCAGTTCGAACCCCTTGGGCAGACGGTCCAGCGAGGAGATGTCCGGGTTGGCCCCCACGAGTGCGGAGATGCTGAGGCCGAACCGGCCGGCCACGGAGCTGAGGGTCTCCCCTTCCCGCAACGCGTACCAGGTGAAGCCGGGCGGGGTGCGGCTGCCCAGCTCGGCGGGGCCACCGACCGCATCGATGTACGGGACCTTGATGATGTCACCGGGGTGTATGAGGCTGGTGCTCATGCCGTTGGCGGCCAGGATGGCGTCGACCGTCACGCCGTAGCGCTCGGCGATTATGCCGATGGAATCGCCAGGTTGAACCGTGCGTAACGCGTAAGCCTCCGCGGCTGCAGTCGGCGTAAGGAAGAGTGCTGCCATCATCAGTATGTGGGCAGCGATTTTCAGGCTTTGCAAGGTAGTTCTCCCCCTAGGCCGGGATGATCGCTAGCCAATGTACCAGCGGGATCTTGAGAATGTCATGAGTGATACCGCACAAGCCCGCTTCAGACGGCTTGGGCGCGCCGGCTGGCGATCTCGTGCCTGACGTACTCCACGACATCCAGAGTATTAGAGCCGGGTGTGAAGATCCTGCCGACACCCAACCGCTCCAACTCGTCCAGGTCCTGATCCGGCACGATGCCGCCGCCGAAGAGGAGGATGTCCGACGCGTTGCGCTCGTCGAGGGCCGCCGTGATCTCTCGGAAGTAGTGCATGTGCGCGCCCGAGAGCACGGAGAGACCGACGGCATCGACGTCCTCCTGGATGGCGGCGTTGACGATCATCTCGGAGGTCTGGCGCAGGCCGGTGTAGATGACCTCCATGCCGGCGTCGCGCAGCGCGCGGGCGATGACTTTGGCGCCGCGGTCGTGGCCGTCCAGGCCCGGTTTGGCGATGAGTACTCTTATCGGCCGGTCGCTCATATGAGAACCGGCTCCTCGTAGACGCCGTACACCTCGCGCAGCACGTCCATCTGCTCGCCCAGGGTGCAGTACGCTCTGGCGCACTCCATGAACGCGGGCATGGTGTTGCTGCCCTGCTTGGCGGCCTCGCGCAGGGAGGTGAGCGCGGCCTCGACAGCCACCGGGTCGCGCTCGCTGCGCACCTTGGCCAGGCGCTCGTTCTGGACGCGCACCACCTCGGCGTCCACCAGTTGGATGGGCACCTCCGGGTACTCCTGTTCGAAGGCGTTCACGCCCACGATGAGGCGCCGCCGTTCGTCGATGTCGCGCTGCTGCTGCCAGCTGGCGTCGCCGATCTCGCGGGCGAAGAAGCCCTCCTCGATGGCCGCCTCGACACCTCCCAGGGCGTCGATCTGCTCGAAGTACTCCAGGGTGCGGCGCTCCATCTCGTCCGTGAGGCTCTCGAGGTAGTAGGAGCCGGCGAGCGGGTCGATGGTGTTGGTGACGCCGGTCTCGTGAGCCACCACCTGCTGCGTCCGGAGGGCCAGGGTGGCGGCCTCCTCGGTGGGTACGGAGAGCGCCTCGTCGTAGGCGTCGGTGTGCAGGCTGTTGGTGCCGCCCAGCACCCCGGCGAGCGCCTGGATGGCCACGCGCGACATGTTGACCAGCGGCTGCTGAGCGGTGAGGCTCACGCCGGCCGTCTGGGCGTGCGTCCGCAGCATCCAGGAGCGCGGGTTCTTGGCGCCGAACACGTCCCTCATCTGGTGCGCCCAGATGCGCCTGGCGGCGCGGAACTTGGCGATCTCCTCGAAGAAATCGTTGTGCACGTTGAAGAAGAAGGAGATGCGCGGTGCGAACTCGTCGATGTCCAGGCCGCGTTCCAGCGCCTTGCGCACGTAATGGATGCCGTCTGCCAGGGTGAACGCCAGCTCCTGCACGCTGGTGGAGCCTGCCTCACGGATGTGGTAGCCGGAGACCGAGATGAAGTTGAACTTCGGCGCCACCTTGGGGCCCCACTCGAACGTGTCGATGACCAGCTTGACGCTGGGTGCGGGCGGGTAGATGTACTCCTTCTGAGCGATGAACTCCTTGAGGATATCGTTCTGGAGCGTGCCGCCCACCTTCTTGAGGTCGGCTCCCTTGCGCTCGGCCATGGCCAGGTACATGGCCCAGATGGCGTTGGCGGGGCTGTTGATGGTCATGGAGGTGGTGATCTTCTCGGGATCGATGCCCTCGAAGAGGACCTCCATGTCTGCCAGACTGGCCACGGCCACGCCGCACTTGCCCACTTCGCCCTGCGACATGGGGTGATCGGAGTCGTAGCCCATCAGGGTGGGCAGGTCGAAGGCAGTAGACAGACCGGTCTGACCAGCCTCCAGCAGCTTGTGGAAGCGCTCGTTGGTCTGCTCGGCGGTGCCGAAGCCAGCGAACATCCGCATGGTCCACAGGCGCCCGCGGTACATGGTGCGCTGCACCCCGCGCGTGTAGGGGAACTCGCCCGGGTAGCCCAGCTTCGTGGCCGGATCGAAATCGGCCAGGTCGTCTTCCGTATAAAGGGGCTCGACGGGGATCCCGGACAGGGTCTCGAACACGGCTTCCCGCTCGGGGAACTTAGCCGTGGCTTCCGCGTACTCCTCCGCCAGCCACTGTTTCTTCGGCTTCATAGCGTCAGTATAGGGCGAGCAGGGACGAAGTCCGGCTCACGCTCGTTCATGTACCCGACAAACGTTGGCGCCCGCTACCTCGAGCGGCTCGTCGCCCTCGAGGTCGTTTCGCAACACGGCCAGCGCCTCCACCATGGGCGCGCCGCCGTCGGGGCCTTCGATCTGCACCACGCTGCCCAGCAGGCCCACGGCCCTGCCACCGCGCGAGATCTGGCGTCCCGTGACCGCTGCGGAGTCCAGCTCCAGACGGGTGAGCGAGCGCCTCAGGTTGCCGCGCGCCTCGATGCGCGCCATGATCTCCTGGCCTAGGTAGCAGCCTTTGCGGTAGGACAGCGCGTCCTCCAGGCCCGCCTCCTGCGGCAGCACACCCTCGCCGCCCTCGCGGCCGGCCGTGGGTAACAGGGCTCTGATCCTCAGCGCGTCGATGACCGCCGGGGCCACCTCCACACCTCCGGCGTCCACCAGCGTCGCGGTCACGGCTTCCGCACCCGCCCTGTCCACCAGCAGGTCGAAGCCGCCACCCGTGGAACGGCGCCGCGGGAAGGCCGTCACCTGGTGACCGGCGAGCTCGCACACGGAGCTGCTGCCGGCCTGGGGCGCTTGGGGCAGCAGCTGCGCCGCGCCGGCACCCTGCAGGGTGAGGAGCACCAGGTCCGGCTGGGGCGTCAGCGTGACCTGGTCGAAGATGATGTGCTGCTCCAGGCTGTCGATCACGAACTCGCCGCCATCGTCGCCCACCACCAGGAGGAACTCGTCCTTGCCGCGCCTGAGGACGCTGCTCTCGGCCATGGCGTGCCCGCGGTGGTTGAGGCTGAGGCTGCGGTTCACGCCGCCCACCGGCAGGCCCGTCACGTCGTTCGCCAGCTGTCCGTGGAGGAAGGAGGCGGCGTCGGGGCCCTGCGCCAGCACGACCCTGCTGGGCAGGTGCGCCACCACCGCTCCGGTCTCGGCTGCGCGCAGATGCGCCAGCGGTACCACGGTGTCGGCGACGGTCGACTCAACGTTAGGTGTAGAAGACATGGTGCGATTATCAGCGCCCCGTGCGCGTGAAGTGGCAGCCCAGCTAACCGGCAGGCGAGGCGCTACAGCTCCACCACGGTGAACTGGAAGGCGTTGACCACGCGCACGCCCTCAGGCGTCACGTACTCGCGAGGGGCGTTGGCGCCCACCAGGTGGACGTGACCGTGCACGTGGAGCCGAGGCCGCCAGAGGCGATGGAACTCGTTGAAGACGTCTATCCCCTGGTGCACGTGGTCCGCTCCCTCGTTGGGACCGCGCGGCGGTGCGTGGGTGAGCAGCACGTCAACGGCCCGCCCGCGCCGCCGCCGGTTCCACCAGAGGTGCGGGTAGAGCCGTCGGGTCATGCCCGTGAACTGACGCTGGCTGTACTGATGCGGCCCCGGCTTGTAGCGCAGGCTGCCTTCCACCCCCGCTACTAGCAGGCCGCCCACCTCGATGACCTTGAGGTGGGCGTCGATGCAGCCGCCGGGCGGGCGCTCCTCCTCCGTGACGGGGTCACGCACCTTGCCGTAGGCGTGGTTGCCGAAGACGTACACGGGCGGCACCGTGGTCTTGGTGGCTACGTACTCCAGCAGGTAGCCCGGTATGTCGCCCGCGCTGAGCACCGCGTCGAAGGGCCCCAGGTTCTCCGGGAAGTTCCGCGAGTACACCACGGGCGAGACCTCGTCGGAGATGAGCAGGAGCCGCATGGTGCTGCTAAGGGTCCCCGGCTCAGGCCGTCACGGCGTTCTTGGCATGCCACTCCAGACCGGCCCAGATGAGGTCCTCGATGTCGCCGTCCAGCACGTTGTCGGGGTCGTGCCGCATGGCGCCGGTGCGGTGATCCTTGATGTACTGCTTGTCCAGCACGTAGCTGCGGATCTGCGAGCCCCACTCGATGGCCTTCTGCTCGCCGCGCGCCTTGAGCTGCTCCTCGAGCCGCCTCTGCTCCTCGCGCTCGAACAGCCTCGAGCGCAGCACCGTCATGGCCTTCTCGCGGTTCTTGATCTGCGACTTGCCGTCCTGGATGGTGACGATGATCTCCTCCGGCGTGCCGCTCCTGTAGACCACGCGTACGGCCGAGTCGGTGGTGTTGACCGACTGCCCCCCTGGACCACTGGAGCGGTACACGTCCACCCGCAGGTCGTTGGGGTCGATGTGCAGCTCGAAGCTATCGTCGATCTCGGGCATGACCTCCACCCCGGCGAACGAGGTGTGGCGGCGCCCCTGCGAATCGAACGGGCTCACCCGCACGAGGCGGTGCACCCCGCCCTCGGACTTGAGCATGCCGAAGGCGCGCTCGCCACGCACGATCATCTGGGCGTACTCGATGCCGTTGGGGGCGTCATCGTTGTGCACGATGTCCAGCAGCTCGACGCTGTAGCCGTGCCGCTCCGCGTAGCGGCGGTACATGCGGAAGAGCATGCCCGCCCAGTCGGCCGACTCCGTGCCGCCCGCGCCAGGTTTGATGGTGACGATGGCCGCGCGCTCGTCATGGTCGCCGCTGAAGAGCGTCTCGCGGTAAAGGGCCTCTAGGTCCTCCTCGACCCGCTGGAACTCGCCGGCCAACTCCTCTTCCTCGTCGCCTTCCGCTAGCTCGTAAAGCTCCGCCAGGCCCTCGACGTCGTTGCTCACGGTGTCGTAGGCCTCGATGATGCGGGTGAGCTGCGAGGCTTCCTGGCTGATGCGCCGCGCGTTATCGGGGTCGTTCCAGAGGTTGGGGTCGTTCAGTTGTGGTTGTAGTAGTTCGAGCCTGGCTCGCTTGGCAGCCAGGTCAAAGATACCCCCGTAGTGACTGGATCCGCTCTTTCATCTCGGACAAATTCGCTCGTGCCATGGTGACCTCCAGAAGGTAACTCTACCGCGTCGGCAGGGTGCGCCGGCCAAGCCGTGAAACTTCTCGGAGGCGTGATATTCTCGGGTCGGAGGGGCCCTCCCCATCGTTCCCGCGGCGCTTCCCTGGAACCGCCTTAGCACCCACCGTTCGCCGGAGGCGCACGCTTGATCCTTTTCGACAGCTTCCGTCTGCAGGATGCCATCGACATCCTGATAATCGGTGGCCTCATATATCAGGCGTACGTACTGCTGGTGGGCACGCGGGCTTGGAACGTGCTGCGCGGCATCCTGGCGCTCTCGGCGCTCTGGTTCCTGGCGGGCTTCTTCGAACTGCAGGCCACCAAGTGGCTGTTCGACGCCATCGCGCCGGCCGGCTTCCTCGCGATCGTGGTGGTGTTCCAACCGGAGCTCCGCGCCGTGCTGGAGCGCGTGGGCAGGGGCCGCCGGACGCGCAGCGTGACCACGGACCCGGTGCAGGAGATCATGACGGCCACCCGCGAGCTGGCCACGCAGCGGCGCGGCGCTCTCATAGCCATCGAGGGCCGCACCCCGTTGAAGGAGTACGCCGACAAGGGCACGCCCATCGGTGCGCCCGTCACCTCGGCCCTGCTGCAGACCATCTTCGCCTCCAAGGGCCCGCTGCACGACGGTGCTGTCATCATCCGTGAGGACACGGTGGCCAACGCCGGCGTCATCTTCCCGCTCTCCGACAAGCACGAGGGCTGGTCCGTGAAGCACGGCACCAGGCACCGCGCTGCCGTCGGGCTCTCCGAGGTGAGCGACGCGCTGGTGCTGGTGGTCAGCGAGGAACGCGGCACCGTCAGCATCGCGCGGGACGGCGTGCTCACGCCCGACATCGCACCGGCCGACCTGCTCAAGGCGCTGAAAGAGGCGTACTCGTGAGCGGCATCCTCGGGCTGATCAAGGAACTGCTGCTGCGACTGGTGCGCAACTGGCCGGGCAAGCTCGTGGCGCTGCTGGCGGCGGTGGGCTTCTGGTGGCTGGTTTCCACTACCACGACCACCATCACGCAGCGCACCTTCTCCATCCCGCTGGAGGTGGACGGCGTGGAGGCCGAGGACCTGGCGGTCGGCGTACCCGACTTCGTGGACGTGGGCGTCTCCGGCCCCGGTCCGCGCATAGACCGCCTGCGCCCCGACCAACTGCGCGCCACCCTGGACCTGGACGGCGCCAGCGGCGACTTCGACCGCCAGGTGGTGGTGCAGACGCCGCAGGAGGTCCGGCTGCAGTCGGTCTCCCCCAGCAACGTGATCGGCTTCGTCGAGACCGTGGCCGAGCGGAGCGCCCCCGTGGAGGTGGCGGTGGTGGGCTCGCCACCCGACGGCGTCCGCCTGACCACCGCCCCGACACCCGACCGGGTGACCCTCACCGGCAGGCAGCAGCAACTGGCGCAGGTGGTGCGCGTGGTGGCCGTCGTGGAGCCCGGTGGCGGCGAGGCCAGCGTCATCCCGCTCGACGCCGACGATCGCCCCGTGGGCGGCGTCACCGTGGTCCCCGGCACCGTGGATGTGGCCGTAGCCACGCGCGACGTGCTCTACACCACCGAGGTGCTGGTGGACTTCCAGGCGCCGGTGGCGGCCGCTCTCACTTCGGCCACCCTTTCGAGACCCACGGCCACGGTGGCGGGTCCCCCCGAAGCGCTCATGCGCCTGCAGGAGGTCACGGGCACCGTAGAGCCGCTTACCGGAGAAGTCGCTCCCGGACGGTATACTCTCCCAGTTCGACTCGCACTGCCCGAGGGCGTGGTGGTGCTCGAGGCGCCCACTGCCATGCTGCAGTACGCCACCGAACCGCTGCAGCCCTGATCCGCAGCCTGGAGGAAAGTTGATCCACCCCATCCGTTACTACGGCGATCCCGTACTGCGCCGACCCGCCTCGGAGGTAACCGAGTTCGGGCCGGAGCTCAGGACGCTGGCCGCCGACATGCTGGAGACCATGTACGCCGCCGACGGCGTGGGCCTCGCGGCCCCGCAGATCGGTGTGCCGCTAAGGCTGTTCGTGGCCCTGGAGATGCAGCCGGGCGCGGACGACGAAGGCGAAGGCGATGACGAACTCTCGGAAGAGGAGCGTCGGCGCCGCTGGGAGGCGCGTAAGGAGCACGTGATGGTGAACCCGGTCATCACCTCCCGTCAGGGCCTGCAGCACGGGCGCGACGGCTGCCTCAGCCTGCCGGGCCTCTCCGTGGAGGACGTGCCACGCGACCTGGTGGTTACGGTGGAGTACCAGGACCTGGAAGGCCAGCGCCACAGCCTGCAGGCCAGCGGCTACTTCGCCCACGTGCTGCAGCACGAGCACGACCATCTCGAGGGCGTGCTCTTCTTCGATCACCTGCCGGAGTCGCGTAGGCGCGAGTTCCTGGAGGAGCACCGAGCCGAGCTAGCCGAGATGCAGCGCGAGGCCAAGGCCCTGCTCAAGCAGGAACGCAGCAAGACGCGAGCGGGCGCCGCCAGGGCGCGCGTCCGCTAGAGGCCTTCAGGCGCATGTCTCCCCAGCCCATGAGGGTGGCCTTCTTCGGTTCGCCCAGGTTCGCCGTGCCGGTCCTCGACGCGCTGGTGAACCATCACGACGTCCGACTGGTGGTCACGCAGCCCGACAAGCCTGCCGGGCGCGGCATGGCGCTCCACACGCCCGCCGCCGCGGCGCGAGCGCGCCAGCTGGACCTGCGGCTGGAGCAGCCCAGGCGCCTGAAGAACAACGAGGAGTTCCACGAGTTGCTCGAGGAACTGGAGATCGACGTGGCGATCACCGCGGCCTACGGCCGTATCCTGCCCGGCTCCCTCCTGGAAGTGCCCCGGCACGGCTTCCTCAACGTGCACGCCAGCCTGCTCCCCAAGTACCGGGGGGCGGCGCCCGTGCAGTGGGCGCTCATCGAGGGCGAAACGGAGACGGGCGTGAGCATCATGCAGACGGACGTCGGCCTCGACACGGGCCCCGTAAGGCTCCAGCGCCGCGTCAGCGTCGCGCCGTCCGACGACGCCGTCACGCTGCTGAACAGCTTGTCGTTGCTGGGAGCCGAGACGTTGCTCGAGGCCCTGGCGCTGCTGGGCGAGGGCACGCTGCCGCTGGTGCCGCAGGACGACTCCGCCGCCACCCTGGCGCCGCCCCTTACGGCCGAGGACGGCTGGGTGCGCTGGCACGAGCCCGCCGTGCGCGTGGTGGACCGCCACCGCGGCGTGGCCGCCTGGCCGGGCAGTTCGTTCGAGCATCAGGAGCAGCGCGTCAAGGTCGAGGCCATGAGCATCGGGGAGAACGTGGCGGCCGAGGCCCAGGACGACGCGGAGCCGGGTACCGTACTGGAAGTGAGCAAGGCCGGTCTGCTGGTAGCGACCGGGCGCGGCGCGGTGCTGCTGGAGAGCGTCAAGCCGCCCGGCAAGCGCGCGATGAACGCCCGCGACTGGGCCAACGGGCGCGCCATCAAGAGAGGAACTCGCCTTGGCTAGCGTGGCCATCGTCGGTCGCCCCAACGTGGGCAAGTCGAGCCTGTTCAACCGCCTGGTGGGCCGGCGCGAGGCCATCGTGGCCGACGTGCCCGGGGTCACTCGTGACGTCAAGGAAGCGCAGGTCGTCACCGACGAGGGCCTCACCTTCCGGCTGCTGGACACGGGCGGGCTCTGGTCGGGCGACGAGTGGGACAAGCCCATCAGGCGCAGCGTGGAGGCCGCGCTGGTGGGCGTGGACCTCGTGCTCCTGGCCGTCGACGGCCGCGCGGGCCTCACCCCTTCCGACCACGAGGTGGCCGACTGGCTGCGCACTCTTGGCAAGGAAGTCATGTTGGTCGCCACCAAGATCGACGACCCGCAGCACGCGGAAGCGGCTGAGTACTACGAGCTGTACGCCCTGGGCTTCGGCGAGCCGCACCCCACGGCGGCGGAGCACGCGGTAGGCACCTACGAACTGCTGGAAGCCATCGGCGAGAAGCTGGGCCGGGACGATGACGAGGTGGAGGAGCAGACGGTCAACCTCGCCATCATCGGCCGGCCCAACGTGGGCAAGTCGAGCCTGGTCAACGCCATCGTGGGCGACGAACGCGTGATAGTGGCGCCCGTGGCCGGCACCACACGCGACAGCGTGGACGTGCGCTTCGACTTCGCCGGCCGCCCCTTCTTGCTGATAGATACGGCTGGCATGGCCCGCAAGGACGTGGGTGACCTGGAGTACTACGCCCGAATGCGCTCCGAGATGGCCCTCAGGCGCGCGGACGTGGCCATCCTGGTGGTCGACCCCTTCGAGTTCGGCGATCACGAACTGAGGCTCGCCAACCTGGCGCTGGACTGGGGCAAGCCGGTGGTGGTGGCGGTCAACAAGTGGGACCTGGTGACGGACGAGCAGCTGGAGCCCTTCCAGCGCAAGCTGGACGAGGAGCTGGTGCACCTGCACTTCGCCCCGCGCGTCTACACCAGCGCCGAGACCGACTTCGGCCTCCACGAGCTGCTGGCCACGGCCATCCGCCTCTACGACACGGCGCACCAGCGCGTGCCCACGGGCGAGCTCAACGGCTGGCTCGAGGTCTGGACCGCACGGCAGGCGCCGCCCAACTTCCAGGGGAAGCCGCTGAAGCTGCTCTACGTGAGCCAGGTGGACGTGGCGCCGCCCACCTTCGTCTTCTCCATCAACAACGAGAACTTCCTGACGCGGCCCTACGAGCATTACCTGCGCAACCGCATCCGCGAGGACCTGGGCTTCAAGGAAGTGCCGTTCCGCATGGTGTTCAAGGAGCGTCAGGGCAGCCGCAAGCGCGTGCGGACCTGAGATAGGTCAATAGCGGACCGTTCCGTCGGCCGGCACCCGCTCCCCTTCGCCTTCGTTCACTGACTCTTCTCCACCGCCAGCGTCACCTTGAGGTTGCCGC
Source organism: uncultured bacterium (assembly GCA_964467885.1). Lineage (GTDB taxonomy): Bacteria > Deinococcota > Deinococci > Deinococcales > Trueperaceae > JAAYYF01. Next base: position 13,376 of record CAYXUE010000006.1, read on the forward strand.
GGCGCGTCTGTCCCTCCACGCTACGGACGTGGAACCGGCCCAGCCCCTCGGCGTACACCTGATCGCCCTCCTCCGCGCTGGCGGACTTGCCGGCTGCGGCGCCGTTTACGGTGACGCGCCCTGCCGCCACCCCCTTGGCGAAGTAGGAGCGCGACACGCCGAAGGCGCGCGCGCCGAGGACGTCCACACGCAAGGACGGCACCACGGCGCTGACCGACCGCTCAGCGGCGCCCGCGAGCAGCTCTACCGGCACCTCCGACCCGGTGACGGGCCGACCCGCCACGTGCGTCACGCCCTTCAGCCGGGCATCGACCGGCGAGAACGTGACAAGCGTGACACCGTCCTGGTGCGGCACCTGATCGCCCAGGCTGCCGGGCTCCAAACCCGCCTGCAGCAGCGCGGCGTGCAGCTCGCTACCGCCCTCCGCGCCCGCTAAGTACCAGCCCGTCAGGTTGGGTCTGGCGCTGGGCACCTCCTCGGGGAAGCCGCTGACCACGCGGCGACGAGCGCCAGGGTAGCCTCCCCAGGCTTCCACGGACACGCCGGCGGCGTGCGCTCGCGCTATCAGGGCGTCGGCGTCGGCGGGCTCCAGGAATCCGCTGAACGCCACGCGGCCACCACGGGCGGCGCCGACCAGGGCAGCGAACTGTGCATCCACGTCCTCAGGCATGCCACCAGAGTACGGCCTGCCTCAGCGGTTCAGCGATCGTCCACTACCTCGATCCCGGCCGCCTTGAGCCGGTCGGCGAACTGCTCGGCGCCCTCACCGGTGGCGCGCAGCACCAGGCGGCGCTTATGGCCGGGCTGGATACCGGTGGTCACCGCCGCCACGATGTTGGAGGGCGCACCCTGGTCGGCCACGCGGGCCAGCACACCCGGCTCGTCCGGCAGGTCCACGGTCACGCGCCTGCCGCCTTCGCGCAGTGCGAGGAAGGAGACCAGCGCGCGCATGAGGTCGGTGATGGTGAGGATGCCAACCAGGTTGCCGTCCTGCAGGACGGGCAGGCCCGAGACGCGGTGCTCCTCCATCAGCAGGGCAGCCTGTTCGATGGGGTCGTCGACCCGAACGGTGATGACCGGTGAACGCATGACGTCCTTGACCACCAGCTTGCTCAGCAGGTAGTTCAGCTCGTAGATGGAGAGGGTGGTGGCTTTGGAGGGCGTGGCCTCCTTCAGGTCACGGTCGGTGACGATACCGATCAGCTTGCCGTCCTGGGTAACCGGCAGGCGACGGAAGCCGCCCTCGCGCAGGCGCTGCATGGCTTCCATGACCGGCGTGCTGGCATTGACCGTCTGGGGGTCGGGCGTCATCCACTCACGAACAAGCATCGGGGATCCTCCTAGGGGGTTTGCCTGATGCTACCACCGCGGCACGCGCACTCATAACCCGCACTGCTCGCGTGTAGGGCCTCGTAACGGCGCACTGCGGCCGGCGCGGCGGTACGGCTGCGGCCCGTGCCATGATGCGGCCATGAAGAGAATCGCCGTCCTCGGCTCCACGGGGTCCATCGGCACCCAGACGCTGGAAGTGGCTCGCTGGCGCGGCTACCGCGTGGCGGCGCTAGCGGCGGGCGACAACGCTGCTGTCCTGCTGGAGCAGGTACGCGAGTTCAGGCCCGAGGTCGTGTCCTGCAGTACCCGGGCCGCGGAAGAGATGAAGCCGCACCTGCCCCCGGGCACGAGACTGCTCCACGGACCTGAAGGCGCGGAGGAGGTGGCCACCTCCGAGGTGGACGTGGTGGTGGCCGCCATCCCCGGCATGGCCGGCCTGGCGCCCACCGCGGCCGCGCTGCGCGCCGGACGCCACGTTGCCCTGGCCAACAAGGAAGCCATGGTGGTGGCCGGCCCGCTCATGACGGGCCTGCTGCAGGAGCACGGGGCCCGCATCACGCCCGTCGACTCCGAGCATGCCGCCCTCCATCAGTGCTTGGCCGACCAGCCACGCGACAGCGTAGCCGGGCTGGTGCTCACCGCATCGGGCGGACCGTTCCGCGAGGGCCCCGCCGACCTCAGCAGCGTCACCGTGGAGCAGGCGCTGGCGCACCCCAACTGGTCGATGGGCCCCAAGGTCACCGTCGACTCCGCCACCCTGTTCAACAAGGGGCTCGAGGTGCTGGAGGCTCACTTCCTGTTCGGCGTGCCTCTTAGCGCGATCGAGGTGGTGGTGCATCCTCAGTCGCTGGTGCACGGACTCGTGCGGTTCCGCGACGGCAACGTACTGGCGCAGCTGGGCCCGCACGACATGCGCATCCCCATCCAGTACGCTCTCGAGACTCCGGAGCGGCCGCCCATCCCGCTGCAGCCGTTGCCGCTGAAGGGCGTGTGGGAGTTCCAGGAACCGGATCACGAGCGCTTCCCCAGCCTGGGCCTGGCCTACCGCGCCGGCGAGGTGGGCGGCCTGGCGCCCTGCTACCTCAACGCCGCCGACGAGGTGGCGGTGGAGGCGTTCCTCAGCGGCCGGATCGGCTTCGACGTCATACCCGAGGTGCTGGCGACCACCCTGGAAGCCGCGCCGAACAGTTCCCTGGAGTGGGGCGCGCTGGAAGCGGCCGATGCCGAGGCGCGCCGGGTGGCGAGCGAGTACCTGCAGCATCTCGGCACCGCTCCCGGCCTGGCGCCATGAACGAACGCGGCATCCGCCTACCCTTCAAGCTGCTAGGCGTGCCCGTCCTGCTCGATCACAGCTTCCTGCTCATCCTGCCGCTCTTCGCGTACCTGATCGGCTCCCAGCTCTCCGCCTACGCGCAGATCCTCGCCGCCGTCGGCGTTCACATCGACGCCGGCGGCCTGCAGCAGGGCTCGTTGCGCTGGGTGCTGGGCGCCATAGGCGCCGTCGGGCTGTTCGTCAGCGTGCTGGTGCACGAACTGGCCCACGCCGTCGCCGCTCGGCTCTACGGCGTCAGGACGCTGGAGATCCGTCTCTGGTTCCTCGGCGGGGTGGCCAGGCTGGATACCATGCCGCGAGGCCGCGGCGCCGAAGCCGTGGTGGCCATCGTGGGCCCCATCACCAGTTTCCTCATCGGTGTGCTCCTGTGGTTGGCGCTGCCCTACGTGACGCAGTTCCCGGGCACGGCGGTGGTCATCAGCTACCTGGCCATCACCAACGTGGCCTTGGCCCTCTTCAACATGCTGCCCGCGCTGCCACTGGACGGCGGGCGCATCCTGAGAGGCGTCCTGGAACTGTTCATGCCGCACCTGCGCGCCACCCGGGTGGCGGCCTTCATCAGTGCGGTGGTGGCCATACTTCTCGGCCTGTACGGCTTCTTCTCCATGAACCTCCTGCTGGTGGTGTTGGCCTTCTTCATCTACAACGCGGGTCGGGCCGAGGCGCAGGCCGCCGTCATCACCGACGCCGTGGAGGGCAAGTTGGTGGCCGACGTCATGACCACCGACCCCATGACCGTCGATCCTGGCATGCCGCTCGAGCAGTTCGTACGCATGGCCAACTACCGGCCGTACCCCGGTTACCCCGTGGTGGGCATGGGCGGCCAGCTGCTGGGCTACGCCCGGCTGGCCGCCGCTCAGGAGTTCCTGGCCGGCACCGAAGGCGGAGACGAAGGGGGCACGGGTGCGCACGCCACCTTCTCGGGTGCCACCGTGGCCGACATCCTGCAGGAAGCGGAGCGGATAGAACCCGGCGAGACCGCCATGGCGGCGCTGTCCCGCATAGCGGAGGGCCAGCTCGGCAGACTGATGGTCACCGACGCCAGCGGTCGCCTCATCGGCATCATCGGCAAGAGCGATCTGATCCGCCTTCTGCGGGGCAGCGCCGGGGCCGAAGCCGAGTACGGCGGGCGCTCGGGCTGAAGATCAGGGGCGCGGGTAGGCGCCAGTTGGGCGGCGGGCAGCGCGACCCACGCTGGGCGCCCACTTTGGCATACTATCGGTAGCGGCTGGAACCGCCATCATCATGCTGACTGCCATCACTTTCGCCCTCATACTCACCAGCGCCGTCACGGTGCACGAACTCGCGCACTACTTGAACGCGCGCAGTGTCGGCTTGCCGGTGCGCGCGTTCTCCATCGGGCTCGGACCGGTCCTCGCGCGAGTGAAGTGGAAGGGCACCGAGTGGCGCCTAAGCGCACTGCCTCTCGGGGGTTACGTCGACCTGCCGGGGATGGCGCCCAAGGTCGACGAGGAGGGCAACCTTCAGCATCCCGACGAAGGCATGGCGCGCCTGCCCTGGTTGCAGAAGGTGTGGGTGCTCATCGGCGGCGTCATCGCCAACTACATCCTCGGCAGCATCCTGCTGGCGGGCGCCATCAGCCTGCAACCCGCCTACATGGGCGTACTCGACGAGGAGGGCGCTCACGTGCAGGGCTCCGTCATCGCGGGCGTGGTCGAAGGCTCCGCCGCCGAGTCCCTGGGGCTAGCGCCGAACGACACCATAGTGAGCATCAACGGCATCGCCGACCCCACCCCGGAGCAGGTCATCGCGCAGGTGCAGGGCGCCGACCGGTTGGTGTTGACGGTCGAGAACGGTGGTGACCGCAGGACCGTGAGCACGCCCTGGCCCCCGGAGGGCGAGGACGCCATCCTGGGCATAGAGATAGGCGTCCTGGTGGAGCCCGTGGGCTTCTTCGAGGTGCTGCCCCAGGCCGCGGCGTTCGGCATCCGGGTCGTGCCGCAGATGGTCTCCGGCTTCGTCAGCGGCATAGGGTCCGCGGTGACCGGGGCGCCCAACCAGGACGTGGCCGGTCCGGTCGGCATGGTGACCATGGTGGCGCAGGCCACGCAGGTGGGGCTGGCTCCCGTCCTGCTGCTGGCTGCGGTCATAAACTTCTCGCTAGCGGTGTTCAACCTGCTGCCCATCCCCGGGCTGGACGGCGGGCGCATGCTGCTGGCCACCGTAGTGGCGCTGCGCGGGAAGCCGTTCAAACCGGGCCAGGAGGAGCAGATCCACTTCATCGGCGTGATGCTGGTGCTGGCCCTCATAGTGCTCATCACGTTCCGGGAAGTGGGGGCGCTCTTCAGTAGCTGAGCCCACGCCATGACCACGAACGAGAACATCTCCGCTTCTTACGGTTCCACCACCGCCCAGCCCGAACTGGGTGACGGTGAGCCACCTCACGCGGCCCTGAACGAGGAGCCGCGTGACGCCGTGAAGCCGCCGCCCTCGGTGGCCTTCCTCATCCCAGCCTTCGACGAGGCAGCCAACGTTGGCCGGGTGGTGCGCGTGGCCCTGTCCACCGGGCTGGGGCCCGTCCTCGTGGTGGACGACGGCTCCACCGATGGAACGGCCGCCGCAGCGCGCGCCGCCGGCGCCAAGGTGCTCCGCCTGGAGGAGAACTCGGGCAAGGGCGGGGCGCTGGCCGCCGGCGCCGCTGCCCTGAGCGAGGAGGTGCTGGTGCTGCTGGACGCGGACCTGGTGGGTCTGACGGCGGACCAGATCCGCAACCTGGTGGCACCCGTGATGCGCGGCGAGGCCGACATGACGCGCGGCAGCTTCACGGGCGGCAGGTGGCGCACCACGGCGGCGCAGAAGATCGCACCGCAGCTCTCCGGCCAGCGGGCTGTGCTGCGGGAGAAGCTGCTGAGCGTGCCGGGCCTGGCGGAGAGCCGCTACGGCGTGGAGATCGCCATCACGCGCGAGGCCAAGGAGCGCGCGTGGCGCAGCGCGGACGTGGACCTGCCGGGCGTGTCGCAGGTGATGAAGGAGGAGAAGCTCGGCCGACGAGCCGGCTTCATGGCGCGGCTGAAGATGTACCGCGATCTGCTCTGGACCCTGGTATCGGGCCGCTGGAAGGAACGATGACACCGGCGCATACCCGCTGCCAGCATCGGGGCGCTGCGGCATGAGCCGCCCGGGTGGTGCCCCTGACCCCGCGGGCGACCTGCAACTTCTGCAACTGGTGGTTGGACCGCTGGAGGTGAACTGCTACGTGCTCCTGGTGGGTGACCGGGCGGTGGTGGTGGACCCGGGCGAGGAGGGCGAGCGCATAGCCGCGCAGCTGCAGCAGCGCGGCGCCATCCTGGAGGCCGTCTGGCTGACGCACGCCCACTTCGACCACGTGGGCGGCGTCAGCGCGTTGCTGCAGCACAAGCCTGAGGGGAGCCCGGAAGAGGTGCCCGTGCTGCTGCACCCGGACGACGACGTGCTGCTGAAGAACGCCGTGACGGCCGCCGCCAGGTGGTCGCTCAGTATCGACGCGCCACCCACGGACACCGTGCCGCTAGCCCACGGCCAACTGCTCGACCTCGGCGGTGTCCGGGTGCGGGCGCTCCACACGCCGGGGCATGCACCGGGCCACGTGGCGTTCCATCTGCTGGACCACGCCGCCGTGCTCTCGGGCGACGCCCTCTTCGCCGGCTCCGTCGGCCGCACGGACCTGCCGCTCTCCAACGGCCCGCAGCTGCTCGACTCCATCCGGCGCGAGCTGCTGACACTGCCGGACGAGACGGTGGTCCTGCCGGGCCACGGCCCCACGACCACCATCGGCGCTGAGCGGAACGGCAACCCCTTCCTGTAACCGGCGGACCGAACCCCGTGCTGACCGACCCTGCGCGGCGCGGGCTACCAGCGGCCGGTTACCATCAGCCCATGGCCCTCAAAGTCCTCTGGCTCGATCACAAGTCCACCCCTTACGCCAAGCGCCTGGAGCTGCCAGCCGGCCTCGATGTCCGGTTCGTGAGCCAGGAGGAGGCCGTGGCCCAGCGCGACTGGCCGGAGGTCCTCGTAGCGGGCAACCCGGACGAGACCCTGCTGGACGGCGCCGAACTGCGGCGCGTGATCGTGCCCTGGGCCGGCATAGCCGGGGCGCTGCGGGAGCGGGCCGGGGCTCGGCCGCATCTCACGGTTCACAACTCGCACTACAACGGCGCCATGGTGGCGCAGCACGCCCTGGCGCTGCTGCTGGCCTGCAGCAACCGCATCGTCTCAGCGGACCGCCTGATGCGGCAGGGCGACTGGGGCAACGACGAGGACGAGCGCTACCTGGGCGTACAGCTGGCCGGCAAGGTGGCGCTCCTCCTCGGTTACGGATCGATAGGCCAGGCACTCAGGCCGCTGCTGGAGGCCCTGGGCATGGAGGTCAGGGCTTATCGCCGGCGGCCGGAGCCGGACGCGGACATCAGGCAGTACGGTGAGGAGCAGCTGCATGAGGCGCTGGCCGACGCCGACGCCGTGCTGGTCTCACTGCCCCACACACCCGCCACCAGCGGCCTGCTCGGTGAGGAGGAGCTGGCGCTGCTGAAACCCACCGCCGTCGTCGTGAACGTGGGCCGTGGCCCCCTCATCGACGAGCGGGCCCTCTACCAGGCGTTGGCGGAGGAGCGGATCATGGGCGCGGGCATAGACGTCTGGTACCGCTACCCCAAGGAAGGCGTACGCACCGGGGTCTTCCCCAGCGAGTACCCATTCCACGAGCTCCCGAACGTGGTGATGAGCCCGCACCGCGGCAACGACGTGCTCGACTGGCCGCTGGCGGCCGCCGAGGACGTGGTGAAGACCCTGACGGTCCTGGCGCAGGGCGAAGAGCGCAACGTGGTGGACCTGCGGAGCGGTTACTAGTCGGGGTCGAGCAGGCCCTCGAGCGTCAGGTCGAGCGCCAAGCGCAGTTCGTGCTGGATGCCCCGGTCCGGGCGGTAGGCGGCCCACTGCAGCACGGTGATGAAGAACGTGTTGGCCAGGGTGCGCACCAGCCGCTCGGTGGAGTGGTCGCGCCGGATCAGCCCCTCTCCCCTGCCGCGTTCCAGCGCGCTCTTGAGCAGCTCGGCCAGCGGTAACGCCAGGTAGGCGGCCTTGGAACGCTCCGGGTCGGGGTTTAGGAGTTCGTACGACAGGGGAAGGATCAGTTCGCGTTCACGGAGGGCGAAGCCGCCCAGCTCGTCGAACACGTAGCGGATCTCGTCCGCCGCGCTCCAGGTGGGCTCCGCCTCCCGGCGGGCGGCCACCCGGTCGGCCAGCTCGCTAAGTTCGGCCGCCGCGTGATCCAGGAGGATGGACTCCTTGTAAGGGAAGTAGTTGAAGACCGTGCCGCGGCTCACGCCGGCGCGGTCCGCTATGAGCTCGTAGGTGGTGGCCGTGAAGCCTCGCTCGGCCATGAGGCCTAATGCTGCCCGCATGATGCGCTCACGGCGATCGGCCTTCTGCTGCTGCCGAGAGGGGATCTGCGTCACGGCGGCATCATACCTAGGCCGCGCTGCGGTCTCCCCACGGGAAGGCGCCGCCCGGCCTGCTGGCTGGCGGCGCCTACTCACCTGATGTTGTGCTGTCCCGACGGCGGCCCTGAGGCGGCCGGGGCACCGCGTGAGCGTGACTTAGCTCAGGCGGCCGAACGCGCGGTCTCTACCAGCGAGCGGAAGGTCTCGGGCTCCCTCACGGCGATGTCGGCCAGGACCTTGCGGTCGAGTTCGACCCCGGCACGCCTGAGGCCGGCGATGAAGCGGGAGTAGCTCATGCCCTCCTGGCGCGCGGCGGCGTTGATGCGGGAGATCCAGAGGCGACGGAAGTCGCCCTTCTTGTCGCGGCGATCGCGGTACGCGTAATCTTCAGCGTTGAGAAGCGTCTGCTGCGCGATGCGGAAGCTCTTGGAGCGTAAGCCCCAGTAGCCCTTGGCGCGCTTGAGGATCCGCTGGTGACGGCGGCGGCGGACAACACCTGTCTTGGCACGTGGCATTCTTCAGGACCTCAATCGTAAGGCAGGAGCTTCTTGATGCGCTCCGCCTCTGGCTTGGCGATGATGAGGTCGGTTCTGCCCTGCCGGATGGTGGTGCCTGACTTCTTGTAGTTCAGGTGCCGCTTACCGGAGCGCATGGCCTTGACCTTACCTCGCCCAGTGACTTTGACACGGGCTTTGGTGCCCTTATGGGTCTTCAGCTTAGGCATGTGCTTTCTCTCCTAATGGTTCGCCGTACCACGCCCTGTCTGGCGCGGCCGGCCGACGTAACGGTTCCCCTGGGGCCGAGGGCCACCTGAAAGAACACGGGTGTCGAGCTAGCGGTTAGCCGAGCTTGGCTCAGCTTTCCAACGGTACTCCGGAAGGGCGCAGGATCATGTTCATGTCCATGCCGGCGATGGAAGGAGCGGCGTCTACGACGGCCAGCTCGTTGACATCGGCGGCTACGCGGTTGAGGATGCCCTGACCCAGTTCTGGGTGGGTGCGCTCCCGGCCGCGGAACATGATGGTCACCTTGACCTTGTGACCTCCCTTGAGGAACCGGCGGATGTGGTTGACCTTGGTCACGTAGTCGTGCTCGTCGATCTTGACGCGGAACTTGATCGACTTCATCTCCTGCTGGCGGGAGCGCTTGCGCGCCTCCTTGGTCTGCTGCTGGAGTTCGAAACGGTACTTGCCGTAATCCATCAGCTTCGCCACGGGCGGCTGCGCTTGTTCACCTACCAGTACGAGATCCAGGTCTTCCTCGCGCGCCATGCGGATAGCGTCCCTGGTCTCGACGATGCCGACCTGGGCGCCGTCAGAACCGATGAGACGTACCTGCCGCGAGCGAATCTGCTCGTTCACCTTCAGCTCTTTCGAAATGGACTCCACCTCCATGTGGGACTTGTGGGTGGCTGGTGCAGGCGTTAGTCACGCCGTGCCAGCATCACACACAGCACTCGATTCTAGCAGACGGGACGCGTCCTGGGCAACGCGCGGCCCTACCTCCCAGCCGATACAGTCTAGATATGAGCCAACTGCACAGCAATCCGACAGGGACCGGCGGGAGCGTTCCGGACGCCCCGGCTGACGACGAACTCAAGGGACTGCTCACCGATGTCCGTAGGATAGCGGTGATAGGCGCCAGCACACGTGACGGTCGCCCCGCCAACTACGTGCCGGCCTACCTAGCCGGACAGGGCTACGACGTGGTCGGCGTCAATCCCGGCGCCACCGGCGAGCAGCTCTTCGGCAATAAGGTCGTGGGCTCGCTGGCGGAACTCGAGCAGCCGGTGGACCTGGTGAACGTCTTCCGCCGCAACGAGGACATCCCGGGCCACTTGGACGACATCCTGGCCCTCGACCCCCTGCCCCGCGCCGTGTGGATCCAGCTGGGCCTCAGGCACGACGAGACGGCCCAGGCGCTGCGCGCCAAGGGCATCACCGTCATCCAGGACCGCTGCCTGATGGTCGAGCACCGGCGCCTGCTGGGTAACAGGAACGGGTAGTGAGGCTGCGCCTGGGCTACTCGCCGTGCCCCAACGACACCTTCATCTTCCACGCGTTGGTCCACGGCCTGCTGGACGACGCCGAGGCTCAGGGCTTCGAGTTCGATGTGGAGCTGGCGGACGTGGAGGCCCTCAACCTCAAGGCAGACGCCGGCGACATCGACGTGGCCAAGATCAGCTACCACGCGTACGGTTACCTGGCGGACAGGTACGTGCTGCTGCCCGCCGGCGGTGCGCTGGGGCAGGGCGTCGGTCCGCTGGTGGTGGCCCGCCAGCCCGATCTGGACCTGAGCGGCAGGCGCATCGCCATCCCTGGCGGGCGCACCACCGCCAACCTGCTGCTGCGCCTCTGGCGACCGGAGGACGTGGAACTGGTCGAGTACAGGTACGACAGGATCATGCCAGCCGTGGTGGCGGGCGAGGTCGACGCGGGCCTCATCATCCACGAGAGCCGCTTCACCTACCCCGACTACGGCCTGTCGGAACTGGTGGATCTGGGCGCCTGGTGGGAGCGGGAGGTGGGCGAACTGGTGCCGCTGGGCGCCATCGCGGCGCGCCGCTCGCTTGGCGAGGAGACGCTGACGCGACTCACTCGGCTGATCCGCTCCAGCCTGGAGTACGCCTGGCGCGACCCTGAGGCATCCGCCCGGTACGTGGCCGAGCACGCGCAGGAGATGGAGCCGCACGTGCGGCAGCAGCACATAGACCTCTACGTGAACCGCTACTCGCTGGACGTGGGCGAGGAGGGCGCGGCGGCGGCGCGGGCGCTGCTACAGCGCGGCCACCAGCGGGGGCTATTCGCCCCGGTTCCCGAACCCTTCTTCGCTGTAGGCTAGTGCCATGAGTTTCCTCATCGGTGAAGAGGTCCTGTACCGCGGGGACCGTTACTCCATAAGCATCGCAAGGCGTGCCGAGCCTTACCAGTACCGCTTGGTGCGCACCACCGAGGACGGCGCCGAGGTCGTCTGGGCCCAGGCGAACGAACTCGAGAAGATCAAGACCTACACCGAGCCGCGCGACGACACTCAGGCCTTCCGCGGCAGCCGGCCCAAGCGCAAGTAAGGGGCCCGCGGGCCGTACGCCGAGCACGCACGCAGGGCTGGGCCGCCTGCGCCCAGGCTGCCTAGCCTCACCCGGTCAGTTCCTGCGCCAGCTCCATGCCGTGGCGTACGGCCTCCTCGTAGTTCAGAGCCGGCTCCGCGCACAGCCCAGCGGCGTAGAGGCCACCCAAGCGTGGCAGCGCGAAGCTCCCCCGCCGCAGTTCCCTGGGGGCGAAGCTGCGGAACCTGACTTCGTACGGCAGAGCACCGCGCACGGCTCGCACTTCGCTTACGTGCTCCCTGAACCCGAACCCGCGCTCCGCCAGGTCCTGGTAGAGGTCCGGGTAGGCCATCTCGCTGAGCCGGCCGGCGCCCTCCTCGCTGTTGCCTATCCGCAGGCGGGCGTCGAGGAAGCTGCCCACGCAGAGGGCCACGGCGGGGGCGAAGCGGTCCACGCCCTCCCAGGTGCTCACACCCACCGCCCTACCGCCTTCTTCGATGAGACCCGAGACGGAAGACTGCAGCACATGAAGGTTGGGCTCGGCTTCGAGCGCTACCTTCACCTCCCGGTGCAGCGCCCAAGCCCCGACCTCGGTCGGTAGGTCGGCAGGCGGAGCCTCGGCGGGAACACGCGGATCGAGGTTGGGGCCAGCCACCTGGGCCCGCAGCGCGGCACCCGGTTCGACCTCCGGCCGCAGCGCGGAGCTCACCGCGTGCGCCATCAGCGATCCCGGCGGTGGGGCTAGAGCGGCGCGGTCCGCGAAGAGCGCGTAGACGGTATCCAGGCTGGTGGTGACCAGTAGGGTCCGGGCACCGGAACGAGCCAGCGCCCATGCGGCTTCCGAGCCCGTAAGGCCGGCGCCGACCACCAGGAAGTCGAACTCAGCCATGCTGCTGGGCGTCTCCGGGCTGGCGCCGGGTTCGAGCGTGTGACGGGGCCACGAGCAATCTCCGTCCGGCCGTCAACCCAGTGGCGTCGTGCCCAGCAGCGGCTGCCGGCGGCCGGGGGCGCGCACCACCACGTGCTTCCCGCCACGGGTGCGCTGGTAGATCACGGCGCCGCTCCGGGCACCGAGCAGGGGCACCTCCTCGGCCGCGTCGAACAGCACCCGCAGGTGCAGCGGCACGGCCGTGCGCAGGAAGCCTATCTCGTACCTGCGCCAGTCGCTGACCCGGTAACCGAAGAAGAACTCGGGCGGTTCGTCGTCCGAGTAGACGGCGGTGATGGAGCGCGCCTCCTCCGCCCGGTAGTGGGCCACGGCCTCCCACACCACGGCGGCGGCCTCGTTCTGGCTCACGAAATTCACGGTGGCCCTGCCGGTGTCGCCGAAGAAGGCGGCGGGGAAGTGCTGCGCCTCGGTGTAGAAGCCGCCCGTGCCGACCCTAAGCTTCATGGCATCGTTGTCGTAGGCCCTGCCCTTCACGCGTGCCTTGAGATGATCGATGGCCAGGCCGTAGCGGCGCTGGTGCTGGTCCTCGAAGTCGAGCCAGCGCTGGTCCACCAGCGAGGCGTCGGTGTTGAGCTCGAAGTCGAACTCCCAGGCATCGGCGCCGTAACCGGTGTTGCCACCATCGACCGAGATGAGCGGACGAGCCGCCGCCTGTTCGTCCAGGCGCACGCGCGAACCGTCGTTCATGCTTCCCTCCAAGTACCGGGCGCGTCCGCGACGTGCAACGCCGACACCCCGAACGCCTGCAATCTGTGCGTCACCCTGTCGAAGCCCGCCTCCTTGAGGCGCTGCTCCAGCACTTCCGGCTCGAAGAACGCGAACACGGATTCGGGCAGGTACGCGTAGGCGCTGCGCTTGCCGCTGACGAGACCGCCGAGCTGCGGCAGCAGGCGCCTGAAGTAGAACCGGAACAGGGAACCGAAGGCGCCCTCGGGCGGCGGGGGGAACTCCAGCACCGCCAGCCGGCCACCAGGCCTGAGCACGCGCCGGAACTCGCGCAAGCCGGCGTCCGGATCGGCGAAGTTCCGCAGGCCGTAGGCGATGGTGACGGCGTCGAACTGCGCGTCCTCGAACGGCAGGTCGGTACCGTCGGCCACCAGGAAATCCACCTCGAGGCCCCGAGCGGCCGCCTTGCTGCGGGCCAGCTCCAACATGGGCTCGGCGAAGTCGGCGCCCACCACCTGAGCGTCCGGCCGGGCACGCTTGATGGCGAAGGTCAGGTCGCCCGTGCCGCTGGCCACGTCCAGCACCCGCAGCCCGGATGCGGCTGCGAACGGCTGCAGCACCGTGCGCGCCGCCTCGGCCCGCCACCGGCGGTCCACGCCGAAGCTTAGGACCCGGTTGAGCAGGTCGTAGGTCGGCGCGATCTCCGAGAACATGGCCCTGACGCGGTCGCTCTTGCTTGCGCCCGGCGTCCCGTCCTCCGACATCCCGTTCCGGGAGGGTTCAACCTGCAAGCGTTCCTCCGGGGTGTCCAGGCCTTCGCCGTCAGCTGATGTGGCGCCCGCCGGGATCATGCCGGCGAGGCTACCACGGTCCCCGGCCGGGCCTCGCTTCCAGGATCCGGTCCGCCACTCCGGCGCGGCCGCGGGGCTCAGGAGTCCCGTCGCGCGGTTCCCTCGCCCGACAGGCCTGCCGCCTCCAGGAAGGCGCGCGCTTTCGCGATGCTGAAGCCGGAGAGGCTGGCAGCGGTGCTCTCGGTCACCAGTGTGGGCACGCTGCGCCGTCCGTCGTTCAAGCGCATGACCAGCTCGGCGGCGTCCGCATCCTGCTCTATGTCCACCTCCGTGTAGGCGATGCCCTTGGCGTCCAGGAAACGCTTGGCCGCCACGCAGTCGCCGCACCAGGTCGTGGTGTACATGGTGATCTCGGTCTTCGGAGGGTCGAATCTCTGCGCCCCGGGTTCGGGAAGCGCCGTCACCGCGTCTTCTTCGGTGGCTGCCTGACGAACTTGCTGATCCTGATCCATCACCCAACCATACGTTCGCGTGGGCATGAGCCCATGTGGTCTGGGCTGCTCCCGGTATGGTCAGGTGACGGAAAGCGCGGTCGTGGGCTGGAGCAAGCCGGCTCCCGAACGTGTCCGCGCGCTACTTAGACGACGAGGAACCGACGCTCATCGTCTATAATCTCCCGTTCCGGCCGCGGCTCAGCCGCAGGCACGGCCTCCGAGGAGCTCATGAATTTCAGGAATGTGGCAATAATCGCGCACGTCGACCACGGCAAGACGACCTTGGTGGACGGGCTTCTGCGCCAGTCGAACGTGTTCCGCGCCAACCAGCAGGTGGACGAGCGCGTGATGGACTCGGGCGACATCGAACGTGAACGTGGCATTACCATCCTGGCCAAGAACACCGCCGTCGAGTGGCAGGGCGACAAGATCAACATCGTGGACACCCCGGGCCACGCGGACTTCGGTGGCGAGGTGGAGCGCGCCCTGACCATGGTGGACGGCGTGCTGCTGCTGGTGGACGCGGCCGAGGGCCCCATGCCTCAGACCCGCTTCGTGCTGCGCAAGGCGCTCGCTCGTGGGCTCAAGCCGATTGTCGTCATCAACAAGATCGACCGCAAGGACGCGCGACCGGACGAGGTGGCCTCCCTCACCTTCGACCTAATGGTCGAGCTGGGCGCGGACGACGACCAGCTGGAGTTCCCCATCCTGCACGCCATCGCCCGTGAGGGTCGCGCCTGGCGTGAGGGCGAGCAACCCGGCAGCGACTTCGTACCGCTCTTCGAAGCCATCACCGCGCACGTTCCGGCGGCGTCCGGCGACCCGGCGGCGCCCTTCAAGCTGCAGGTAGCCAACCTCGACTACTCCGATTACCTTGGTCGCCTGGCGCTGGGTCGCGTGCTGCAGGGCGAGGTCAGGCCGGGCGAGGCCATCGTCAGCGTGGGCCCCGGCAAGGCGCCCACCAAGGGCCGCGTGACCAAGGTCTACACGCACCTGGGCCTGGCGAGGATCGAGACGGAGGTCGGCAGGACGGGCGACATAATCGTGCTCTCGGGCCTGTCGGACGTGACCATCGGCGACACCATCGGCGATGCCAGCCTGAGCGAGGCGCTGCCTTCCGTGGCCGTGGACGAACCCACCGTCAGCGTGACCTTCAGCCCCAACACCAGCCCGTTCGCCGGGCGCGAGGGCACCTACGTCACCAGCCGCCACCTGGCGGACCGGCTGGAGCGCGAGCTGCTCGTCAACGTGGCGCTGCGCGTGGAGCAGCTCGGCAGCGAGCGCTACCGCGTGTCGGGCCGCGGCGAGCTGCACCTCTCGATCCTCATCGAGAGCATGCGCCGCGAGGGCTACGAGTTCTCCGTCTCCCGGCCCGAGGTGATCATGAAGCAGGAGGACGGCCGGACGCTGGAGCCGTTCGAGCGCGTGGTTGCCGACGTGCCCAACGGCGCCATGGGCAGCGTCATGGAGTCTTTGACGGCGCGGCGCGGCATGCTGGTGAACATGGATCCGGGCGAGACGCGTGTGCGTCTGGAGTTCCGTATCCCCAGCCGCAGCCTCTTCGGTTACCGCAACATGTTCCTCTCGATGACCCAGGGCGAAGGGGTCCTCAACCACACCTTCGACGGTTACGAGCCGTACGCGGGTGAGGTGGTGACGCGCAACCACGGCTCGCTCGTCTCCATGGAGGCGGGTGAGGCGTTCGCCTACTCCATCTACAAGCTCGAGGACCGCGGCATCTTCTTCATCACGCCGGGCACCGAGGTGTACGTGGGCATGATCCTGGGCGCCAACGCGCGCATGGGCGACTTAGACGTCAACGTCTGCAAGAACAAGAAGCTCACCAACGTGCGCGCTTCCGGCTCGGACGAGAACCTCATCCTCACTCCGCCCAAGCGCCTCACGCTGGAGGAGGCTCTCGAGTACCTCGACGACGACGAGTTGCTGGAAGTCACGCCCAAGTCGCTGAGGCTGCGCAAGCGCATCCTGGACCCCAGCATGCGCAAGCGCGACAAGAAGGCCACCGCCGCGGGCTGAGCGCCCCGTAACCCGAACGGCTACCGCGCCCGCTGCCAGCGTCAGGCAGCGGGCGCTTCCAACCGTTCTTCGCGCCCTGCACCGCCATCCGCGTCCCAGCCATCCGCGCTGGGTTTGTCGGCGCGCAGCAGCCGCACCTCGATCTGGCCGTAAGGCTGGTCCTGGCTAGCTGTCACGCGCCCCTCGCGCATGAGTTCCATCAGGGCAGCCAGGCCCACCGTGCGCACGGACCACTCCCGCGAGCCCAGTAAGGCCCCGAGGGTGCCGCTCCGCAGGCGCCGCAGCGCGCCGAGCAGCGCCCGCGAGACACTGGCCAGGCTCAGGCGTTCGATGGCCAGTTCGAAGTAGCCCCCGATGCGGTAACGGCCGGCCAGACGCGCCAGGTCGCTGGGCGTGGACCTGACGGGCCGCTCGGCCCGCGGATACTGGGGCCTCGGCGTGCGCGCCGGCAGCAACAGGCGGCGCTCCTCGCGCCGGCGCTTGAGGAAGTGTATGGCGTCCTCCAGTTCCTCCAGCAGGGCCACGGCCGCCAGGGTCTCCTCCACCAGCACCTCCTCGTCCTCCTCCGCCTCCTTGGGCGGCTTCGGCAGGAGCAGCCGCACCTTGAGCTCGATCACCTGCGCCAGCTTGGGCAGCGCTTCGGTGGCCAGGTCCAGGTCGGCGGCCGCGTACTGCTCGAAGTAGTCGAGGTAGGCACGCACCAACTGGAAGAGGTCTATCTGTGAGGGTTGGACGGCTCTCGTGCGCAGCGCGTGCGTCAGCTCGCCCAGGGTACCGCTGAAGCGATCCTGTTCGACGAGGAACTGCGCTTGCTCGTCCACGGGCCCGAGCCTACCACGGGGCCCGCCCGCTCCCGTCGGGGGCGGGATTCAGTGCTAGCGTGAGGTCATGGAACTGACCGACAGAACAGCACTGATCACGGGAGGCAGCCGAGGCATCGGCCGAGCCACCGCCGCCGCTCTGGTGGAGGCCGGGATGAACGTCGTGCTCACGGCGCGCAGCGGCGAGGACGCCAACAGCGTTGCCCGCGATCTGAGCAAGTCCGGGCCCGGCCGCGCCCTAGGTCTGGCCTGCGACGTACGCGACCTGGCCTCGCTGGAAGGCGTGGTCAGGACGGCGCTGGGCGAGTTCGGCTCGCTGGACCTGCTGGTGGCCAACGCTGGCGTTGGCGGCCGCGCCTCCATCCTGGACCTCGAGCCCGAGTTCTGGCACGACGTGATCGACACCAACCTCACCGGCGCCTTCTACAGCGTCAAGGCGGCCACTCCCGCCCTCATCGAATCCGGCGGCATGATCGTCACGGTCGGCAGCCTGGCGGGCGCCAACTTCTTCGCGGGCGGAGCGGCCTACAACGCCAGCAAGTTCGGCCTGCTCGGCTTCACCCAGGCCGTCATGCTGGACCTGCGCGAGCACGGCGTGAGGGTCAGCACCATCATGCCGGGCTCGGTGGCCACCACCTTCGCGGACCGCGAGGTCACACCGGAGGACGCATGGAAGCTCGACCCCGCGGACATTGCCGCCACGGTTCTCTACCTCTTCCGCATGCCGGCGCGGGCGCTGCCCAGCAAGGTAGAGTTGCGCCCGGCGCGCACCTCCCTGAGCTGATCGGCGATCGCAGCGAGGGCCGCCCCCAGGACCGGAGAGTGATCTGAGCCTTGTACCCACTGGCCAAGCGGGCGCTGTTCCGGCTGGACGCCGAGAAGGCGCACGACCTCGTGATGGGTGGCCTGGCGGCGGCGGGCGGGAGCCTGCTGGCCAGACGCGCGCTGTCCCGTAGTTACGCCCTGGCGGACCCACGCCTGGAGGTCGACGCCTTCGGCCTGCGCTTCGCCAACCCTTTGGGCGTGGCCGCGGGCCTGGACAAGCGCGGCGTGGCCGTCGGCGCGCTCGGCGCCATGGGCTTCGGCAGCGTGGAGGTGGGCAGCGTGACCGCCCTGCCGCAACCGGGGAACCCCAAGCCGCGCCTCTTCCGCCTGGTGGAGGACGAGGCGCTCGTCAACCGCATGGGCTTCAACAACGACGGTGCGGAGGTGGTGGCGGGTCGGCTGGCGCGACTGCGCCGGACAGCGAGCGGTACGGGCTGGCCTCCCCTACCGGTCATCGGCGTCAACGTGGGCAAGTCACGTGTGGTCGAACTGGCACAGGCCGCGGACGACTACCGCCGCTCGCTGGCCAGCGTCTGGCCCGTGGCGGATTACGTGGTAATCAACGTCTCCTCACCCAACACGCCGGGACTGCGCAGCTTGCAGGAGAGCGAGGGGCTCTCGCGCGTGTTGCGGGCCGCTGCGGAGGTGGGCGACGCCAGCCAGCAGCCTGGCAGGCCGCTGCTGCTGAAGCTCGCGCCCGATATGGACGACGCCCAGCTGCGCGAGGCGGTGGCGGTGGCCGAGGAGCACCGAGCGGCCGGCATCATCCTCACCAACACGACCCTGGGGCGGGAGGGGCTCGCCTCACCCTTGGCGGCCGAGACCGGCGGCCTCTCCGGCCGGCCGTTGGCCGCGAAGGCGCTCCGCTCCCTGGCCTTGGTGCGCAAGCACACGAACCTGCCGCTGGTGGCCGCGGGCGGCATCATGAGCGGCTCCGACGCGGTCGACCGCCTGCGTGCCGGGGCCGACCTGCTACAGGTCTACACGGGCTTCATCTACCGGGGCCCCGCACTGATCCGCGAGATACTGGCAGCGATAGTGAACGAACTCGATCGTCAAGGCCTGACGCATATGCGGGAGTTACGCGGGCGGTAGGACAGGGCGGGGAGCCGCTGGTGGAGCGCCTGCCATCCCGTCAGCTACGTTGCGTTCCCGCCCGCACGCGCACAAGGCGGGAAGGTTCCGGTTCCTATCCCTCGCCTTCCCGCGTGCCTTCCTTCTCACCTCGCGCCGGCCGCCGGGCCACCCACGGCACCTCCGCGGTGCCCGCGCGCACGTTCACCAGCCGCGCCAGGGTGAAGAACAGGTCGGAAAGCCGATTGATGAGCGGGATGACGTGCTCGCCCAGCTTCTCGGTCCGCGCTAGCGCCACCGCCTCACGCTCTCCCCGGCGGATGATGGCTCGTGCCATCTGCAGCGCGGCCGAGGCGGGCGAACCGCCGGGCAGGATGAACTGCCGCAGCTCCGGCAGCTCGGTGGTGTAGGCGTCGATCATGCCCTCCACCACCTCCACGTCGAGCGCATCCACCGGGCGGATGAAGCTCCGCTGCCGCGCGTCCTCCGGAGTGGCCAGGTCGGCCCCCAGATCGAACAGCAGGCTCTGCAGGCGGGCCAGTTCCTCGTCCAGCGCCTCCCACGACCCCGCTGCCTCCCGCGCCAGTTCGGCGCGGGCCAGCCCCAGCGCCGCGTTGGCCTCGTCCACGGTGCCGTATGCGCTGACCCGCAGGTCGTCCTTCAGCACCCGCCTGCCGCCGAACAGCGCGGTGCTACCTTCGTCGCCCGTGCGCGTGTAGATCTTCATGTGGGCAGGATAGCCGCTGCGGAGCCGTAGCGCTTCTCCACGTACTCCTCGAGCATGCGGTTGAACTCCGGCACGATGTCGTCACCCTGCAGGGTGCCCACCAGCTGGCCGTCCTGGTAGACGGGGGCGCGGGGCGATTCGCCCGTGCCTGGCAGGCTGATGCCGATGTCGGCGTGCTTCGACTCGCCGGGGCCGTTCACTATGCAGCCCATGACGGCCACGCGCAGTCCCTCCACCCCCGGGTAGCGCTCCTTCCAGCTGGGCATCTGCTCCTTGAGGTAGGCCTGGATGTCGCGCGCCATCTCCTGGAAGAGCGTGCTGGTGGTGCGGCCGCAGCCTGGGCACGCCGTGACCGTCGGCGCGAAGCGCCTGAGGTCGAGAGCCTGCAGCACCTCCTGCGCGATCTCGACCTCGCGTTCGCGCGGGGCGCCCGGGTCGGGCGTGAGCGACACGCGGATGGTGTCTCCGATGCCCTCCGCCAGCAGCGGCGCCAGCGCGGCGGTGCTGGCTACGGCGCCCTTCACGCCCATGCCCGCCTCGGTGAGGCCGAGGTGGAGCGGGTAATCGCAGCGCTGCGCCAGGCGGCGGTACACCTCCCACAGGTCGCGCACCGTGCTGACCTTGGCGCTGATCACTATCCTGTCGTGGCTCAGTCCGTGTTCCTCGGCCAGCTCCGCTGACATGAGCGCGGAGGCCAGCATGGCCTCCATGAGCACCTCGTGCGCCGACCTGGGCTTATCCAGCCCGGCGTTCTCGTCCATCATCTGCGTTAGGAGCGCCTGGTCGAGCGAACCCCAGTTCACGCCTATGCGCACGGGTTTGTCGTGCTCCTTGGCCACGTCGATGATGGTCAGGAAGTTCTCGTCGCGCCGGCGGCCCGGGCCAACGTTGCCCGGGTTGATGCGGTACTTGTCCAGCGTGCGGGCCGCCGCGGGGTGCTGCACGAGGAGCTGGTGGCCGTTGTAGTGGAAGTCGCCCACGAGCGGCACCGAGAGGCCCATGTCGTCGAGGCGCTGCCTGATCTCGGGCACCGCCTGGGCCGCGGCGGCGTTGTTCACCGTCACGCGCACGATCTCGCTACCCGCGCGGGCGAGTTCGGCCACCTGCCGGGCGGTGCCGGCGGCGTCGGCGGTGTCGGTGTTGGTCATCGACTGCACCACCACGGGGTGGCCGCTGCCCAGCGGCACGTTGCCTACCCAGGTGGTGGGGGTCGAGCGTCTCAGCGAGAGTTCCATCGAGACCGAGTCTACAATCAGGCCCTCGCCGCGAGGGTGCGGTGGCTGCCTAACCCGGATGGCTCCGGTGAGCCGGGCGCCGCACGGTGCGGAAGTGCCCCGGATGCCGTCGGGTACGGGTGCTACGATGCCAGCACCATGCTAGTGACGCGAGAGATGCTCGAACGGAACGAGCGCCAGGACCTGGCGCCGTATGCAGCCCTGGCCGCCGAGTCCCGCGGCCGCGTCCACAAGGAGGGCGAGAGCGCCCACAGAACCGCCTACCAGAAAGACCGCGACCGGGTGGTCCACACCAGCGCGTTCCGGCGCCTGGAGTACAAGACCCAGGTGTTCGTCAACTACGAGGGTGATTACTACCGCACGCGTCTCACCCACACCCTGGAGGTGGCCCAGGTGGCCACCAGCATCGCCCGCGCGCTGGGGCTCAACGAGGACCTGAGCGAGACCATCGCGCTGGCCCACGACTTGGGCCACCCGCCCTTCGGGCACGCGGGCGAGAAGGCGCTCGACACGCTGGCGGCCAGCGCGGGCGGCTTCGATCACAACCGTCAGAGCCTGCGCATAGTCACCCAGCTCGAGCGCCGCTACCCGGGCTTCCCCGGCCTGAACCTCACCTGGGAGACCCTCGAGGGCATCATGAAGCACGAGACCGAGTACGACGTGCCGGACGCCTCCTGGGAGCCGGACGTCCAGCCCACGCTGGAGGCGCAGGTGGTGAACGTGGCCGACGAGGTGGCCTACAACGCTCACGACTTGGACGACGGCCTCCGCTCGGGGCACCTCAAGGCCGCTCACGTGGCCGACGTGCAGCTCATCGGGGAGCTGATGCAGAAGCTGGGCCTCGATCCGGAACGGTTCGACACCTCGCAGCGCTACATCCTCATCCGCGAGCTGTTGGGCGACGTCATCACGGACGTGGTGCACGCCACCCACAAGCGCCTGCTCGATCACGGCATCGAGACCCTGGAGGACGTGCGGCGCTCGCCCATCAAGCTGCTAGGCCCCTCGGAGGAGATGGCTCGCCAGTTGGCCGAGCTCAAGTCGTACCTCTACACCAACTTCTACTTCCATCACCGGCTCATCCGCATGACGCGCAAGGCGCACCAGGTGCTGGAGCGCATCTACAACGCCTACCTGGAGACCCCCGACATGCTGCCGCCCAACGTGCAGCAGCAGGTCACGGAGCTGGGCCTCGAGCGTGCCCTGACCGACTACCTGGCCGGCATGACGGACCGCTACGCCAACGAGGAGTACATGCGCCTCTTCGACCCGATGGCGCTGACCTGAGCTGAAGGTTCCACCTAGAGCGGAGCGCGGGCCGCGGCTATGAGGTTGCCGGTAGCGGGATCGCGCAGCCAAGCCACCGGGTAGCCGCCGCGCTGTACCCGCACCATGACCCAGGGGCTGGTGAGAGCCTGCGTGGTGATGGCGCCCGGGGCCGGGCTGCTCTGCACCACGTCGAGGTACAGCTCGCCGTTCTCCTCGGAGACCTGCTGCACGCTGACCGAGTAGCCCCCGGTGCTCTTCGTGCCCAGGAATATGGCCACCACCGTCTCGCGCTGGAAGTCGACGCGCGGCACGGGTGGCACGGTCAGCTGAGCGGAGTGCGCCAGGTTCCAGAGGGAGATCAGCTGCTCCTCGTTCGTCACCAGCCGGTAGGAGGCGCTGTCGAAGCCGCGGGCCTGGTTGCCCTGCCCCATGACGTCCCAGATGAGCTCCTGCGGAGCCGGCCGGAAGGCGCCCTGATCGGACCCCACCTCGTCCTGCACGTAGATGGCCGTGCGGCGTTGGTCCTCGAGGCCGTCCACGGCGTGCGGCGGCAGGTCGTCCGTGGGCAGGAACGCCAGCACGGTGGGCCGACCCACGTTACGCAAGTGGCGCTCCAGCATGGCGGCTTCGGCCGCGTTCAGCTGGCCCAGTCCGCGCAGGCGGTTGAGCAGCGGGCGCGGCACGACCCTCACCTGGTTGCCCGCCACCCCGCTGTCGGCCAGCAACAGGAAGTTCGAACCGTCGAAGTAGACGATCTGTTCGGTGGGCACGCGCACGTGCAGCTGCATGTCGGTGGTCAGTGGGATGCGGCTGGCGGTGACGGCCGGCTGCGGCAGCGGATCCACCGGCTGCCGGAGGTAGGCGGCGCCGTCCACGGACAGCGCGTCGGCCACGTAGTACGGGTCGCGCAGGTCGCGTGCGCTGGGCTCGGAGCTGGCCAACTCCACGGTCCCCCCGTCGTACCTGAACTCGGTGGGGTCGCCGTAGAAGTAGGTCAGGCGCGCGTCGAGCGTGCCGTAGAGGTACAGGTCGTGCATCCTCACGGTCGGGCCCGGGGCGCAGCCAGCCAGGAGTGCGATGAGGGCGAGGGCCGGTACGAGACGGTGCATGCGAACCTCCAGCGCGCATCGTAGCACCGGGGAACTTGAGAATCGCCTGTGGAACACGGCACCCTCCTTGCTATGCTCTTCACGTGAACCGCGGCACCCGTGTACTGGTCCTCTCCGCCTCCATAGGCGGCGGGCACGTGGCAGCCGCCAAGGCCCTGGTGGCAGCGTTCCACGAGCTGGGTGTGGAGGCCGAGCACCGCGACCTGCTGGACCACACGGCAATGCCCTTCCGGCGGCTCTACCGCCAGGCGTACTTCGACCTGGTGCGCACGATGCCCGACCTGGTCGAGTGGATCGGCAGGCGCCTGGATCGGCCCAGCGAGCGCACCTCGGTGCAGCGGAAGCTAAGGGCCAGGGCGGTTCGCCTCCTCTCCTACGAGGTGCCCCGCATAGTCGACCGTTACCAACCGACCGTGGTGGTGCACACGCACTTCCTGGGCGCTCAGATAATGAGCGGACGCATGCGACGCCACCGGGTGCTGCCGCAAGCCGTGGTCGTGACGGACTTCTTCGCCCACGCCTTCTGGCTGCAGCCGGGCGTGGCGCGCTACTTCGTGGCTTCGGGCGAGGTACGAGCCCAGCTGCTCAACGCCGGCGTGGACGAGCACCGCGTGCGGGTGAGCGGCATACCGATCGACCTCCGCTTCAGCCGACTGGCGCCGGTCGAGCGGGGCGACAGGGAGCACCTGCTGGTGCTGGCGGGCGGCCTGGGAGCGGAACACGTGAGGCAGATCCTCGGTCAGCTCAAGGAGTTCCGCTGGCCGCTGCGGGTCACGGTGGTGTGCGGCCGCAGCAGCGAACTGACCAACGTGGCGCGTGAGCTGGTGGCGGATAGCTCAGGGCCCGTGACTTTCCAGGTCCTGGGCTTCGTGGATAACATGCCGGAACTCATGAACTCCGCCACGCTGGCCGTGACCAAGCCCGGCGGGCTCACCTCCAGCGAGGCTCTGGCGGCGGGCCTGCCCCTGATGCTCGTCAGTCCCTACCCCCTGCAGGAGGAGATGAACGCCCACTTCCTGCTCGAGAACGGTTGCGCAGTGCGGGTGGAACCACTGAGCACCCTCAGCCACAAGCTGAAGAGCCTCCTCCAGGAGGAGGGGCGGCTTGACGCCATGCGGGAGGCCACCACCCGCCACGCCAAGCCGGAGGCAGCGCGCACCGTGGCCCGTACCGTCCTGGAGGAACTCGGCACCGGCACACCACGGCGACAGAAGGACACGACATGAGAACGCCCACTACCCACGCACGCCATGACCCGCGGCGGCGCCTGTCGGCCGCCGCGCTCCTCTTGCTGTTCGCTCTCGTCTTCTCCGCTCCGCCCGCCAGCGCCCAGACCACGGCGGGCACCGTACAGGTAGACGTCCTCGTGTATGGCAGCGAGCCCGAGGGTGTGGCCGCGGCTGTCACCGCCGCGGAGGCGGGCCTCCGCACGCTACTCGTCACGCCACACGAGCGGCTGGGCGGCTTGTTCGTGCTGGGCGAACTCAACATGCTCGACCTGCGCACCCAGCCGTTCAACTACCAGCGGGGCATCTTCGAGCGGTGGTGGCGACGCGTGGGACGCGACGAGGCCTTCGACGTGAAGCGCGCCGAGGAGGCCTTCGAGGCCATGCTGACGGAAGCGGGCGTGGAGGTCTGGCGCTCGGTCGAGGCCGTGGAGCCCCTGGTCGCGGACCGCACCATCGAGGGGGTGCGCCTGCCGGCCTCCGGACGCGTCATCAGAGCGCAGCAGGTGATAGACGCCAGCGGTGACGGCGACCTGGCGGCCGCGGCGGGGGCGCCGTTCGACTTCGGCTTCGAGCGCTTCGGGGTGCAGCAGCGCATGGCCGACACGCTGGTGCTGAACGTGGCCGGGGTCAACTGGTACGAGCTCACCCGTGAGGTGCGGTCGCGCGGGCGCAGCTACGCCAACGTGAAGGACACGGTGGCCTGGGGTCACTTCGGGGGTGTGCCGGCCGCGTACCAGCCGAAGCGCGATGGCGTCCGCCTGCGCGGGCTCAACCTGGGACTGCAGGACGACGGCACCGTGCTCATCAACGCGCTGCTGCTCTACGGTCTCGACCCCTTGGATCCGCGCAGCCTGGCAGCCGGCAGGGAACTGGGGCTCACCGAGGGTGAAGAGATGGTGGCGTACCTACGCGAGCACATCCCGGGCTTCAGCCACGCGCGCCTGGTGGGCGCCGCCACCACCCTGTACGTGCGCGAGTCGAGGCACCTGCTGGCCGACTGCGTTCTCTCGGCGCGCGACGTGTTCGCCAGCCGGGTGACTCCTTTCGACGTGGCCGCCGGCGGCTACCCTCTGGACGCCCAGACGTACACGCCCTACGACTCCGGCTTCGTGTGGGGCACACCGGACATCTACGGCGGGCGGCTCTGCATGATGGTCACGCGGCAGGTGGAGAACCTCTGGGTGGTCGGCCGCAGCGCCGGCTACGATCCCGTAGCCTTCTCGAGCGCCCGGGTGGTGCCCTTCGGCATGGTCATGGCGGAGGCCGCCGCGGTGGCTGCCGCCCTCGCGCTGGAGCTGGGTATCAGCGGCAACGAGGTAGCCAACGACAGCGAACGGATCATGGAGGTGCGCGCCCGGTTGGCCGACAGGGGCGCGCTGCTGCCGGAGCTGCGCCCCAGGCCCGGGATAGGACCGGTCGGGCATCCCCACTACGACGACTTCGTGGTGCTGGTCTCCCGCGGACTGGCTCTAGGAGGCTACGAGAACGAGCCCCGGCTGGACAGCGCGTTCAGCACCATCGGCTTCGCCTACCTGCTCTCCAACGTAGCCACGCGCTTCTTCTTCGAAGACTCGCTGGGTGACGAGCTCATCGCTCTGGCCAGCCGCCAGGGCGGTCTCGAGGAGCCCTTGCCGGCAGTAGCAGCGGCGGCCCTTCTCGAACTGGCCGCTTGCGAGCTCGTCAGTTGCCCCCCGTCCGGTGACTGGGGCGGCTTACGGGAGGCGGGCCTGGCCCCGTTCCCGGCCCCGGCGGAGAGCCTGACGCGCGGGCAGGCTTACGCACTGGCCGCCGCGTTGGCCCGGCTCGCGCCGGGCGCCGCACTCTGAAGCCGCTCGGGCTCTCACGAGCCCTCGTGGTCCCCTGGCGCCGGCGCCCAGTCCAGCTGCTCCACGAACTGCCGCGCCGTGCGGCCCGAGAAGCCGTTGCCCCACTGCGCGAAGCGTAGGGCGTGCTCCTCAGGGAAGTCGCTGACCCCCCGCAGCGCCGCCAGGGCCCGTACCAGCTGCAGGTAGTCGCGCTGGCCGGCGGTCGGGAAGGTGATGGTCAGTCCGAAGCGGTCCGCCAAGGCCAGCTTCTCGTTATGGGTGTCCCAGCCGTGCACGTCGTCCTCCGGAGCGGGGCGGTCGCTGAGTCTCTCCTTCACCAGGTGGCGCCGGTTGCTGGTAGCCACCACGACGACGTTGGCGGGGCGACGCAGCAGGCTGCCGTCCAGGACGCTCTTGAGCGGGCGGTACGCCGGGTCGGCATCGTCGAAGGCCAGGTCGTCCACGTACAGCACGAAGCTGGTCGGCTGGTGCCGCAGCTCCTCGACCAGGTCGGGGATGGCGTGCAGTTGCGCCGGGGCCACCTCCACGAGCCGCAGGCCTCGCCCCTCGAAGCGACGCAGTAGACCGCGCACCGCCGTGGACTTACCGCTGCCCCGCGGCCCGTACAGCAGGGTGTGTTGCGCACCCGACCGGGCGATCAGCGCCTCCACGTTGGCCTCCAGGCGGGCGAGCTGCTCCTCCACCCCGAACAGCTCGCTCCACCGCGGCAGGTCCGGCTCGTCTATACCCACCAGCCCTTCGCCGCCGAAGACGAGGGCCCGGTGAAGAGCCGTGGGGCCGCTGCCGTAGGAGGCCACGGCGGACAGGAAGAGCTCCACGCGCTCCTTGGGCGTGCCGGCCGCCAACGCGGCTTCGACGTCCTCTACCGCTTCCTTTAGTACGCCGCTGGGGAGATCGCCCGCCAGTTCCGAGAGGGGCGGCTGCTCCTCGCCCAGCGCTTCCGCCACCAGCCGGCCGTAGGGCCTGCCGGTCACGTGGTGGATGGTCGTGAGGTCCCTCTCCAGCGCGTAGAGGAGGCCAGCAGGTACGCGGTCGGCGGAGTAGGCGCCAAGCGGCCCCCGTCCGCCCAGCAGGACCAGGGCGGCGCCGCGCCTGGGGTCGGAGTAACCGAGCCGCGCTAACTCGCCCAGCAGGCCGGCGTAGGTGTCAGCCAACGGGTCAGCCACCGAGGCAGCCCCGGCGCTGGCCGGGTCCGCCGCGGCGCCCCGGTTCGGCGCCCTAGGTGAACGGCGCCCCGAGGGTAGCGAGCGTCCCAGCGCCTTCAGCGCTCGCCACCAACCAGCCCCATCCAACGCCGGGAAGAGGTAGAGGGGCGCGGCACCGCGGGCGGGCGTGACGCCGTCCTCCGCCCACATCGATCCATCGACAGCTCCGTGGCTCATGCGTCAGAGCCTACCGTGAGGCCCTCGGGGCCGGGCAACACCACTTGCAGGTCGTAGAGCTCAGCGAGGCTCACCATT
>CAYXUE010000006.1:41136-59160 GCA_964467885.1 uncultured bacterium
CTCGGGGCCGGGCAACACCACTTGCAGGTCGTAGAGCTCAGCGCGGCTCACCATTCACGGCACGCTGGGACGCCGCTCGGGGCCGGGCGACATCACGCGCTGGAGGAAACCAGGCTCGGCCAGCAGTTGCTGCATGGCTCGCTGCCCGGCCGCTATGGCCCCGGGTGAGCGATGGAAGTCCCACCAGGCGATGGCCGGATCCACACGGATGAGCCTGGCGTCACTGGGTACCCGCAACCCGCGGCTGTAGCTGCTCAGCGATATGGAGAAGCCTCGTAGTGCCTGACTGATGACGCCGGTACCCTCCGCACGCTCGGCGCGCCGCCTGAAGGCCCGACCCGCGCCCGACACGTTGAAGCGCCGGATGGAGCGCACGAGCCGCGAGCGCCGCACGTCCACCCCGGCCTGCACTCCAACGTGCACCGCTTCCGGGGCGCCCTGCAGGGCCGGGAACGGCACCGGGGCCAGGAAGCCCCCGTCGATGAGCGTGCGCCCCTCCCACTCCACGGGCGCGAAGATGCCGGGCAGCGCGCAGCTGGCACGGACGGCCTGGGCGATGGAGCCGCTGGTCAAGGTAGCCAGGGTGCGCGTCTCGAGGTCGGTGCAGGCCAGCGCCAGCGGCACCTCCGTGTCCGCGAATGTGGCCCCGAGGAAGAACTTGCGGTCCAGCCATTCCATGAGCCGGCGGCCGTTGATCATGGCCCCCCGGTGCAGCCCGAAGTCGAAGCCCTGCCGCCAGATCTCGGCCACGTCCTGCGAGCGGGTAACCCGTTCCACCTCGACCGCGCTGCCGCTCAGAGCGTAGAGGGCCGCGATGATGGCGCCGTAGCTCGTGCCCGCCACCAGCTTGAGCGGCACGCCTGCTTCCTCGAGGGCCTTGAGCACCCCGATGTGCGCCATGCCGCGGGCTGCGCCGCCGGAGAGCGCCAGCGCTACACCCCGCGGGGCACCCGGCTCGGCGCCCTCCGCGCCCCTGCGCGCCGCGGCGCCGGTCCCTCCGGTCGGTGGCTCTTCAGGCATGGCGCGATGTTACAGGACGGCCCCGGGACCCCCCTGGAGCCGGTGGTACACTCGACTTCCCATGGCCGCTCTCTACCAACGCGCCAGACCCACCACCTTCGCTGAGGTCGTCGGACAGGAGCACGTGAAGGACGTGCTGACCTCCGCCGTGCAGCAAGGGCGGACGTCGCACGCGTACCTCTTCTCCGGCCCTCGCGGCGTTGGCAAGACCACCATGGCGCGGCTGCTGGCCATGGCCGTGAACTGCGAGGCGGAGCCCGAGCTGCGGCCCTGCGGCGAGTGCGAGTCCTGCCGCCTGGTGCAGTCCGGGTCGCACCCCGACGTCATGGAGTTGGACGCGGCCTCGCACAACTCGGTGGAGGACGTCCGCGACCTGCGCGAGCGCGTGGGCCTGGCGAGCTTGCGGGGCGGCAAGCGCGTATGGATCCTCGACGAGGCGCACATGCTCACCAAGTCAGCCGCCAACGCGCTGCTGAAGACGCTCGAGGAGCCCCCGCCCGGCTTGGTCTTCATCCTCGCCACCACGGAGCCGGAGCGGCTGCCGCCCACCATCCTCTCGCGCTGCCAGCACTTCCGCTTCCGCCGCCTGACGGACGAGCAGATAGCGGGCAAGCTCACACGCCTCAGTAGCGACGCGGGCGTGGAGTACGACAAGGAAGCCATCGACCTGGTGGCCCGCGCCGCCGACGGCGGCATGCGCGACGCCGAGTCGCTGCTGGAGCGCCTCCTGGTCTCGGGCCAGAAGGTCACGCTGGCACGCGCCGAGGAGACGCTGGGCCTGCCGCCCAAGGAGCAGCTCCAGGCGCTGGCCCGCTCCTTGGCCGGGGACGACCTCGGGCAGCTCATGGAGGAAGCGGCGCGGCTCTACCGCGACGGCTTCGCGCCGCGCACGGTGGCGGAGCAACTGGCGCGTCACCTGCGTGACGAACTGCACGCGCAGCTGAGTAGCGGTCAGCGCGGCCAGGCTGGCGGCTCGGCCGGCGGGGCGCCGCGGCTCGACCTGAGCGTCGATGCCCTGCTGCTGGCACTCCACGCTCTGGACGAGGAGCAGGAGCGCTTCGTGCGCAACAACGACCTCTACGCGCTGGAGGTGGCGCTCATCAAGACGCGCAACGCGCTAGTGGGCAACCTGCCGGCGAGCCCTGCCGACGCAGCCGCAGCGCCCGCTGCGCTGGAGTCCAGCGTGGCCTCGCGCGACCGCGCCGAGCGGACTGCCGCCCCCTCGGCCGCATCACCCGCGGCTGGAAGGTCGTCGGTTCCGGACAGCCGCACGACCACGGTGCCGAGTTCGCCGCCGCCCGCTGCGGACGCTCCTCCCCCCTTCGAGCCCAACCGGCCGCCCTCCCGGGCCGCCAGGGCTGGCACCGGCGCGGCGGCCGAGCCCGCCCGGAGTGGTCCGCCCGAGCCTACCGGCGCGGCCGCCGGTGGCGGGGAAGCGCGCCGCAGCTTCTCGTGGCACAGCATCCGCGGCAAGGCCAGCCCGCAACTGAAGGCGTTCCTCATGCCCGCCGCCGCGAACCTGGAAGGCGACGTGCTGAGCCTCGTCTACCAGGACACCCACTCCTTCCATCACAGTCAGCTCCTTGCTCGCCAGGACGAACTCAAGGCGCTGCTCGAGCAGGAGTTGGGCGCCTCCGTCCGCCTGGTCATCGAGGGTCCGGGCGGCGTACGAACCGGCGGCGATAGCCCAAAAGCCTGACGGGGCGCAGGCCGGCCCCGCAAGGCACCCAACCCGCTTCCGCCACGGCTCCGCAGGTCGACCGCTCAGGTCCGGGAGCCTCCTCCGCCCCGGCCACGGCCGCAGGTTCCTCCTCCGCCGGTCCCTCGCCGGCCGCGGCTCCTGCGAAGGCCTCCGAAGAGGCCACCTTCATCCCTGACGACGTGCAGTTCGGCATGGAGGAGCTTCCCGCCGACTTCTGGGACGCTCCCAGCGTCGCTGACGCCGGTGGCGGGCGCTTCACCGCCAGCTCGGAAGCACGCCCGGTCGAGCGCCCGGAACCGTCACCGAGCCGCGGGTCCAAGCCGACGCCTCCACCAGCCGCCGACGATGACCGCGCGGCGCCCACGGACCTGGAGCAGGCTTTCGAGCAGCTGCAATCGCTCTTCCCCGGTCGCGTGGTGGAGGTGCGGCCCCCTGAGATGGAAGAGACCGCGCCGGACCCGGTCGACGAGCAGCCACACGACGAACTTCCGGACGTGGACGGGTACGATGATGACGATCAGGATCAGTTGTCGTTCGGTCCGGGCGGCTCCTGAGCCTTAACGTATGGACATGAAGACGTGCCGGGTCCGCCGGACCCAGGTTCGGCTAACCCAGACCAAGCGCCGCGCCGGCCGCCACGCCGCTCGCTGGCGAGTAGGAGAAACCGCATGAACATCCAGAAGCTCATGAAGGAAGCCCAGAAGGCCCAGCGCAAGGTGGCCGAGGCGCAGGAACGGCTCGGCAACATGACGGTGGAGGGCAGCGCGGGAGCCGGCATGGTCACCGCCACCGCCACGGGCGAGGGCACCGTCACCGCCGTGCGGATAGACCCCAAGGTGGTGGACCCCGAGGACGTCGAGATGCTCGAGGACCTGGTAACCGCCGCCGTCAACGAAGCCCAGCGCCGCGCCAAGGAACTGCAGGAGCAGGAGATGGGCTCCGCCATGGGCGGGCTCGGCGGCATGGGCGGCATGGGCGGCCTCTTCTGAGACTCGTGACCGCCACGCCGCGGAGATCCCGCCGGTGAGCGTCCGCTTCCCCAACGCCCTCCTGACCCTCATCCGCGAGCTCGGCAAGCTACCGGGGGTGGGGCCCAAGAGCGCTCAGCGCCTGGCCTTCCACCTATTCAACCGGCCTGAGGAAGAGGTCCGCGCGCTGGCGGAGGCGCTGGTCAAGGCCAAGACCGGGCTCACCACCTGCCCCATCTGCTCCAACGTCATGACCACGGGTGAGGAGGCGTGCGCCGTCTGCTCGGACCCGTCGCGCGACCGCAGCCTGGTCTGCGTGGTCGAGCAGCCTGCCGATCTGCTGGCCATAGAGCGCTCAGGTGAGTTCCGAGGCCTTTACCACGTGCTGCACGGTGCCCTCAGCCCCATGAACGGTGTGGGACCGGAGAAGCTCACCATCGACGGCCTCCTGGGCCGGCTGGAAGGCGTTCAGGAGGTCGTGCTGGCCACCTCCACCACGGTGGAGGGCGAGGCGACCGCCATGTACCTCGCGCGCCAACTCGGAGATTCGGGCGTTCCCGTCAGCCGCATCGCCTACGGTCTGCCGGTCGGCGGCGACCTGGAGTACGCCGACGAAGTGACCCTGGGACGCGCCATCAGCAACCGCCGGCCTCTCTGAACCCGCGCCAAGGCAACCGCAACATCACCAGCCTCCGAGGCTCCGCCGGGCAGCCGGTCCGAGCCTCGGTACGGCAGCCTAGACCCGGGCTTGACAGCTCACGGGCGGCCCGTATAATGGCCGCGCCAATCAGCAAGGGGGCATGACATTGTCGTTGGATGAACGAAAGAAGCGCCTGGTCATCGTGGAATCGCCCACCAAGGCGAGGACCATCAGCCGGTTCCTACCTGAAGGTTTCCAGGTGGAGGCCAGCATGGGCCACGTGCGCGACCTGCCGTCCAACGCCTCCGAGATCCCCCCGGAACTCAAGGGCGCGGAGTGGGCGCGCCTGGGCGTCAACGTGGACGAGGGCTTCAAGCCCGTCTACGTGGTCTCGCCCCGCAAGCGCGACACGGTCAAGAAACTGAAGAGCGCCCTGAAGCAGGCGGACGAACTATATATAGCCACGGATGAGGACCGCGAGGGCGAGTCCATCGGCTGGCACCTGGTGGAGCTCCTGGAACCCAAGGTCCCCATCAAGCGCATGGTGTTCCACGAGATAACCGAGGAGGCCATCCTCGCCGCGCTCGAGCGCACCCGGCAGATAGATTCCAGCCTGGTGGACGCGCAGGAGACCAGGCGGGTGCTGGACAGACTGGTGGGCTACGCCATCAGCCCCCTCCTGTGGCGCAAGATCGCGCCGCGCCTCTCGGCCGGCCGCGTGCAGAGCGTGGCCGTCAGGCTGCTCGTCATGCGCGAGCAGGAGCGCATGCGCTTCGTTTCGGCGGGCTACTACGACCTCACCGCCTACCTCTCCAAGGAGGAAGCCGGCTTCCAGGCCACCCTCACGCATGTGGGCGGTGTGCGCGTAGCCAGCGGCCGTGACTACGACGCGGCCACCGGCCAGCTCAAGTCCGAGCTGCAGCGCGGCCACGACGTCCTCGAACTGGGTCAGCTGGAGGCCCAGGCGCTGGCCGACACGGCGCAGGCGGGCAGCTGGACGCTCACGGACTTGGAGGAGCGCGAGTCCAGCCGCACGCCGGCAGCGCCCTTCACCACCTCCACCCTGCAGCAGGAGGCCAGCCGCAAGCTCGGACTCTCGGCACGAGACACCATGCGCGTGGCGCAGTCGCTGTACGAGAACGGCTACATCACCTACATGCGTACGGACTCCACCAGCCTCAGCGAGGAGGCCCTGAACGCCAGCCGCGCCGCCATCGCGAGGCGCTACGGGGAGGAGTACCTGCACAGCAGCGTGCGCAAGTTCAAGCAGAGCACCCGCAACGCGCAGGAGGCCCACGAGGCCATCCGCCCCGCCGGCGTCGAGATGAAGACAGCCGAGGAGCACGGCCTGCGCGGTACGGAAGCGGCCCTCTACGACCTGATCTGGAAACGCACCGTGGCCAGCCAGATGGCCAACGCCCGCCTGAAGTTCGTGACGGCACGCATCAGGGCAACCCTGGATTCGGCGCCAGCCGGCGTCACGGAGCAGCTGGGCCGCAGTCCGGATGACCTCAACTTCCGCGCCTCGGGCCGCACCGTTCTCTTCCCCGGCTTCTTCAGGGCGTACGTGGAAGGCTCGGACGACCCGGACGCCGCGCTGGACGACCAGGACCAA
Source organism: uncultured bacterium (assembly GCA_964467885.1). Taxonomy (GTDB): domain Bacteria; phylum Deinococcota; class Deinococci; order Deinococcales; family Trueperaceae; genus JAAYYF01. The sequence continues at coordinate 47,082 of CAYXUE010000006.1, forward strand.
CCCCTGCCACCCCTCAACCAGGGTGACACCCTGCAGTGCCGCGGTGTGGAGGCGGCGGGTCACGAGACCAAGCCGCCCGCCCGCTACACGGACGCCAGCCTGGTGAAGCTGCTCGAGTCCGAGGGCATCGGCCGGCCCAGCACCTACGCCAGCATCATCGAGACCATCCAGGCGCGCGGTTACGTGCGCAAGCAGGGCCAGCAACTGGTGCCCACCTTCACGGCCTTCGCCACCAACAACCTGCTGGAGCAGGAGTTCGAGCGCTTGGTCGATACCGAGTTCACGGCCCAGATGGAGTCGGCGCTGGACGACATCGCCGCCGGCGAGCGCAACGCCGCGGGCTACCTGCGAGATTTCTACCTGGGAGACGAGGGCATCGTCAGCCGCGTGGACGCGGCGCTGGAGGGCGTGGACGCGCGCGAGATCTCCACCATCCACAACGAGAAGTGGGAGCCCTACGTGGTGCGGGTGGGCCGTTACGGCCCCTACGTGGAAGGCCCCCTGGACGGCGAGCTCAAGACCACCTCGCTGCCCAACGACGTGGCCCCCGGCGACCTGACCAAGGAGGACCTCGAGAAGTACCTGGTCGAGGGCAACATGGGGGACGTGGAGGTGGCCACCTGGGCGGAGACGGGCGAGAAGGTGCTGCTCAAGCGCGGCCCCTTCGGTCCCTACCTGCAGCTTGGCGACGCCGGACCCAAGGGCGGTAAGCCCAAACGCGTCTCGCTGCCACCCGGCGTGGAGCCGCACGACGTCACGGAACAGCTGGCCCTCGACCTGATTGAGCTACCGAAGACATTGGGCCAACATCCAGAGAGCGGCGAGCCGGTGGAGGTAGGCATCGGGCGCTACGGACCGTACGTCAAGCACCAGCGCATCTACGCCTCCATCCCCAAGGACGAGTTCCTTCTGGACGTGAAGCTGCCCCGGGCCCTCGAGCTACTGAAGAACAAATCGCAGCGTGGCGGAGCGGCGTTGAAGGAACTGGGCGAGGACCCCAACACCGGCGAGAACATCGAGGTGCGCTCCGGCCGCTTCGGTCCTTACGTCAAGCGCGGCTCACTCAACGCTTCGCTGCCACGTGACCTGGCACCCGAGGACGTGACCCTCGAGCAGGCGGTCGAGATCCTGGCGGCGCGAGAAGCTGCGGTGGCCGCCAGTGGCGGCAAGGGCAAGCGCGGCGGGGCCAAGAAAGCAGCGACCAAGAAGGCAGGTGGCAAGAAGGGGGCGAAGAGCAAGAGCACCGGCAAGAAGGGCGCCAAGAAGTCCGCGCCCGCCGGCCCCAAGGCCACGCCCGAGGAGCTGGCGCAGTTCTTCGGTGAGTTGGAGCCGGAAGCGGTGGCGGTGGTGGAGCGCACGTTGGGAGTGAACGGCCACCAGGCCATGACGCCTGAGCAGGCGGCCGCCGATCTGGGCATCGACCCCGAAGAGGCCGCCCGCCTCGACAAGCGCGCGCTGTTCAAGCTGCGCATGGCGTTCGGGCGCGCCCGCAAAGCCGAGGAAGCGGCACGAGCCGCCTCAGCCGACGCGAAGGACGCGGGCTGAGCACCGCTGCCAAGCCCCTGAACCTACCGGCCCTCGCCCGCTCGGCGGACGGCTCCAGGGTTGCCGTGCCGGGCGCGGACCTCGAGGTGCAGGCGCTGAACGCACGGGTGGAGGTCCTGCCGCCCACCGGTTGTCTGCTGCTGATCAACGTCGGCAAGGTCATCGTGGATCTCCCGAACGGCGAGTTCCGCGTGCTCGACGTGGGCGACAGCCTCATGCTGCCAGCCGCCACCCCGGTCGCCCTCCAGCCCGTTGCAGGCCAGGCGATACTGATCTGGCACCACCCGCGCTAGACTTACCCACGTGCGGTACTACACCGTCAGCGACGGCATCGTCATCAGGCGCAGCGCCCTGCCCTCGGGCGACGTGGTGGTCACTCTGCTCAACCAGAGCGGCAAGTGGCGCGCTGTGGCGCGCAAGGGCACGCTGCCGGGCGGCAACCTTGGCCGCCTCAGCCTCTTCCACGACGTCAGCGTGCAGTTCTACCGCAAGAACGACGACGACCTGGCGCTCCTCACGCAGGTGCAGCTGAACGGCGCGCTGGCCCGCCTGAGCGAACCCGGCGTCTACCCTTACGCCCATCTCGTCACCGAGCTGGTCGACGCGCTCACGGTCGACGTGCACCTGGGCGAACGGCTGTACGACTACCTGGCGAGCGGCCTGCGGGGTCTCAACCAGCACGGCGACCCCGAGCACGTGGCGCTGCTCTACGCCTGGCGCATGCTGGGAGTGGCGGGCCTGGCGCCCCGGCTGGGAGGCTGCGTACGGTGCGGCCGCCCCGGCCCGCTTACCGCGTTCGACGTGGCAGCGGGCGGCCTCGTCTGCCAGGACTGCGAGGGTGGCATCCCGCTCTCCGCGCCGGCCGCCGAGGAACTCGGTCACCTCGTCACCCGGCCACTCGGTCAGGCGCTGGCCCAGCCGCCCTCCGAACGCACCGTCCAGTGGCGCCTGCTCGAGCGCTACGTCAGCTACCACGTGCACGAACTCCGGAGCTTCGCGGCCGTGAAGGCGCTGCTGCAGCCGCCCCGTAGCCAGGCTCTCCCCAACCGCTCGCATGTTTGACCTCATCGCGGCCCTGGCGCTCGGCTACCTGCTTGGCAGCTTGCCCACCGCGGCGCTGGCCGCGAGGCTCAAGGGCAAGAACATCTTCGAGCTGGGCTCCGGCAACATGGGCGCCATGAACAGCCTCCGCAACCTGGGTTGGGGCGTGGGCATCGCCGTCGGCCTGGTGGACGCGGGCAAGGGCGTCCTGGCGAGCTACCTGGGGCTGCAGATGGCCGAGGCCGTGGGCCGGGTGGACGCAGCCGCCCTCGTGGTGGGGCTGGCCGCGGCGCTGGGGGCCGTGCTGGGTCACGCCTTCTCGCCCTGGGTCCATTTCCAGGGGGGCAAGGCCATCGCCACCACCTTCGGGATCACCATGCCCTTCGAGCCCCTCCTCGGCCTGTTCTTCCTCGGCTTCATCGTGGGGCTCTACCTCATCACGCGTCACATGAACCTGTCGGGCCTGCTGACCGCCATCCTGCTGCCGGTCATCGCCTTCTTCCTGCTGCAGCGACAAGGGTGGTTCGGCGACGAGCTGTTCACCCTCACCACGGGCATGATCCCCATAGGCCTCATCGGCGCCATCAAGCACGCTCAAGCCTGGGCGCGGGAGCGCTCGGCCAGGCGCGAGGAACCGGTCTAGGCCCCGTCCCGGTCACGACCGGCCTCGTCAGCTGTAGGTCGATCGCGGGAACCGGCCTGAGCCTACCGGCTCCAGTGCGTCACTGCCACCGCTCGTAGGGCTCACCCGTGCGCCCGTCGAGCAGGTCGCTAGCCTCCGCCACCAGGAAGAGGCTGCCGGCCACCACCACCGTCTCCCCGGGCTCGGTCAGCTCCAGGGCGCGGCGCATGGCGGCAGCCGGACCCTCAACGACTTCGGCCTCCGGCACCTCGCCGAGGCCACGCCAGACCTCCTGCAGGTCGCCGCCCGTGGCCGAGCGGGGGCTCCGCACCGCTGCCGTGAAGATCACGTGGCGTGCTAGACCGGTCAGCTCGCGAAGGACGGCCCTGACGTCCTTGTCCGCCGAGATGCCGAGGATCATGACCGCCACCTGGCCCTCGAGCCGGGCCAGCGCTGTGGCGAGGGCGGTCGCGGCCGCCTGGTTGTGGGCGCCGTCCAGCACCACGTGCCGCCCCCTGTAACTCCGCCTGTCCAGCCGGCCCGGCCAGCGCGTGGCGGCCACCGCCTCCTGCACCGCGCCGCCCTCCACGCCCAGGAGCAGCGCACCGAAGGCGGCCAGTGCGATGTTGTCCTTCTGGTGCGGGCCTACCAGCGGTGAAGTGAGTGCGAGCGTTCCCGGCTGGCGCAGAACGGGTGGCGCGAGCGGCACGTGGACCGCCTGCCAGGAGAGCTCGAGACCGAGCCCGTCCCAGCCCGCCACGCCGTGCTGATCGACCCTATCCACGACCTGGAGCTGGCGTCCGAGTGAGAACAGGGGCGCGACCATCTCTCGCGCGCGCTCCTCCACCACGGACAGCGCGGCGCCCGTGGCGCCCGTGAGCAGCGGCACGCCTGGCCTCATGATGCCGGCCTTCTCGGCGGCGATCTCGGCTTCGCTCGCGCCCAGGATGGCGGTGTGGTCCAAGGCGACGTTGGTGATGATGCACAGGCGCGGATCGACCGCGTTGGTGGCGTCCAGCCGGCCGCCCATGCCCACCTCGAGCACGGCCACGTCAGCTCGCGCCCGCGCGAAACGCAGCAGGCTCATGGCGGTCATCACCTCGAAGAAGGTGGCCTCCAGTTCCTCCGCATCGGCCCTGACGGCAGCTGCCAGGCTCTCCATCTCGGCTTCCGTGGCCGGGACGCCGTTCACCACCGCGCGCTCGCCCACGTATTGCAGGTGGGGGCTGGTGAAGAGCCCCGTGCTCACGCCCGCGGCCTGCAGGCTGGCGGCCAGCAGCCGGGCCACGCTGCCCTTGCCGTTGGTGCCTCCTACCAGAACCGTGTCCATCTTCGACTGGGGCGACCCCAGGCGCCGCAGCAGTTCGCGCACCGTGTCCAGGCCGGTGCGGATGCCGAAGCGTTGCAGGCCGAAGAGCCACGCCAGGTTGGGGGAGGAACTACGGGCCTCGTCCCGGCCCCCGTCCGGAGGGTGAGAGACGCCGTCAGGTGCGTTCATCCGCCGCCTTCAGCTGCGCCAGTTCCGCCGCCAGCTCCCCGGCGGGCTCCTGATGATGGCGCTCCACCAGGCGGGCCACGACCTCGGAGCCACCGGCCTCGCGTATGAGTCGGGCCCCGTAGGCCGCGTGATGCGTGCGGGCCTGACGCGCTCCCGCCAAGCCCTGCAGTCGAGGCTCGGCCGGCATGCGCGAGGGCGGCAAGAGGTGGGTCAGCACGCGCCAAAGCACGAACTGCGGTGTGCCCAGCTTGCCCACGTCGTGGAGCAGTGCGGCGCGCACCAGTGCGGGCGGAGCGGAGGGGGCGCGGTCCAGGAGCCGCTGCGCGACCTCTATGCCGTGCGCGCGTTCCTGCGGTGGCAGGCTGAGGAACAGTTGCGCCTCCGGCCCCTCCAACCTCTCCAGAGCCCAACCGTCGGCGGGGCGCGCCAGTCCAGGGAACGCCGTCACCAGCGTGCGGCGGGCGGCGTTGATCAGCCAGGGCGCGGAGCTCCCCATCACCGGCCCAGTCTACTACCGACTTGCCGGCCCGCCCGAGGCGGTATGCTCAGCCGGAAGATCCCGTCTGGGGGCCCGTTGGCGGGCTCCGCGGAACCGCTCTCATCCACCATGGAGAACATGCAGAAGCGACGAACGAACCCGAGGCCGCACGCATACAGCCGTGCTCTGGCCGCCGTATTCGCCATCCTTGCGCTGGCCTTCGGACCGGCCGTAGCGCAGGAGGAAGGACCGACCAGCCAACCCTCCGCTCCGGCGAGCGAGCAGGCCGCAGGCCAGCCGGCGGACGCCGCCCCCGCGCAGGCCGACGAAGCCGTGCGCCAGTGGCTGGCGCGTGCCACCGACTCCATCCTGCCCAGCGCGGGCCTCACCACCGAGGAGATCTGCCGCCAGCTGCCCAACCTGGTGGGCGCCTCTGCCGCGCCGCCCACGGGCACGGAGGTGCGCATCGAGGACCGCGTGGAACGGGCGTCGGAGGATGCGGACGTGCGCGTCTTCACCTACGCCGCCGTCCGGCCTCTCGATCAGTTGGACGTGGTGGAGGTGAGGCTGCGCCGGGTGGGCTCCGCCGAGGAGGGAGCGGCCGCCGAGAGCGGAGCGCAGGCCGAGTGGGCCGTCGAGTTCGTCGGCTTCCGCTCCACGCTCGAGCTCTCCGGCGTGCGCGCCTGGCTGCAGACTCCCACGGCCTGGTGGCTCTTCGTGGCCTTCTCGCTGCTCATCCTCATCCAGCTGATCACGCGGGGCTCGCAGCTGCGGCGCTGGCTGGCGTCCGGCATGGGCGTCATCCGCCAGCACCGCCGCCTGGTGATCATCACGCTGGTAGCCCTCTACGGCTGCTTCGGTCTGGGCGCCCTGCTCGGCAGTTCGTTGCCCGACGAGTGCGAGGCCGCCATCGTCGAGGTGGTCACCACCGCCGTGACCTCCCTGGGCGCCACCGACGCGTACGGTAGCGGCAACATCGCGCGGGCCGCGGTGACGACCTTCTACCAGAACTTCGTGGTCGTCACCCTGTCGGTCACCTTCTCGCTGGCGGCGCTCTTCGGCGTGCCCGCCTATCTCTTCGCGGGGCTCTCGTTCTTCGCGCAGGGCGTGCCGTTCGGGCTGCTGGGCGGCGCGGGCCTCCTGGAGACCCTCCTCATCCTGGTACTGCTGGTGCTGGAGCTCACCGCCTACTTCCTCATCGTGGCGGGCGGCGGCATGCTGCTGGCCACCCTCTTCTCGCCGGGCGAGGGGCGCCTGTTCCGCGCCTACCGCAAGCTGCTGCTCATGGTGCCCATCGCCATGCTGCTGCTACTGGTCGGGGCGTGGTACGAACCCCTCATCCTCATCCTCGGCAGCTGAGTTCCGACCCCTGGGGAACGGGCGGCGCACCCCTAGCGGGTGCGCCGCCTGGTTTTACCGGCCGGGTGCAGGCGCTAACTAACCCAGAGGCGCCGCACGCCCGGCGCCACGTCCAGCAGGGAGTGGGCGCCCGAGAACTCGGCCGCGCGTTCGCTCAGCACGAGTAGCGGCACCTGGTTGAGGGTGTGGCCTTTGGTGCTGAGGTCCTCCAGGTTGCCGTGGTCCGAGGTCATGACCAGTGTGAAGTCACGCCCGGCCCCGTGCTTCACCAGTCCGCCCACCAGCGCGTCCAACCGCTCCAGCAGCGAGACCGCCTCCGCTGCGTTCCTGGCGTGCCCCACCGCGTCGGTGGTCCAGAGATCGAAGAAGGTCAACGTGGCGCCACGCGCCAGCTCGGCCAGTACTTCGGCCGCCGCCTCCGGGGGTTGGGCGGCCACTCCTTCGAGCCGCTCGGCGAACCTCCTGCCGCTCAGGTCCGCAGCCACCGCTTCGCCAGCGCGGTAGCGGTCCATGCCGCGCAGTTCCACGTCGGCGCTCCTGGCGGCCACTACAGGGGCGTGCGGTCTGAACCTCCGCGTGTCTATCACGCGGAAGTAATCGTCGGGGTAGGCGTTGGCCAGCACCGCTCCACCGAGCGCCCGCGCCTCATGGAAGAGGGTGCCCTCCTGCAGTACGGCGGTTAGCGTGGGGCCGGGCCACGGCCCGTAGTGCCGCTCCATGAGCTGCGCGCTGTTCAGGCCCGTGAGGAGCGTGGTCTGGCCCGTGGCAGATTGGGGCAGGCCCTCTACACCTAGGCGGGCGTCGAGCGAGCGGTACAGAAGGCTGGTCTCGGTGCGTGGCTCGCGCTCCGCCGTGAGCGGGCCGCCGATCAGCTCGCCTATGACGGGCATGCGCGCCTGCGCCAGCGGGTTGACGGCAGAGCCCTCACCCTCCCCCGGCCCCAGTCCGACACCGTCCAGGAAGAGGAACAGCACCGGTTCCGGCGCTTGGCGCGCCCGTCGCCCCGCGGCTCCTGCCACGGGCCCCGTCACGGGCCCGGCCACCGGTCCTTCCGCCCCGTCAGCCCACCCCCATCGCGTCCTTGACGCGCTTCATGGTCACCGCGGCCACTTCCCGCGCCCGCTGCGCCCCGCGCTCCAGCACGCGGTCCAACTCGGCTGGGTCCGCCAGGAGTTCGTGGTAGCGCTGCTGTATGGGCGCCAGGGTCTCGGTGACGGACTGCACCACGGCCTTCTTGAGCTGGCCGTAGCCCTGGCCCTCGAACTCGGCCTCGATGTCCGCCATCTCCCTGCCGGTCAGGGCCTGGTGGATGCTGAGGAGGTTGCGCACCCCCGGCGAGGCGTGCTCGAAGCGCACCTCGCGACCGGAGTCCGTGACGGCCGACATTATGGTCTTCTTCACGCGCTTCTCGTCGTCCAGCAGGCCGATGGCGTGCCCGTCGCGCTTGGCGGCCACGCTCTTGCTCATCTTGGCCTCCGGGTCGTCCATGCCCATGATGCGCGCGCCCACCTTGGGCAGCACCGCCTTGGGCAGCACGAACGTGTCGCCGAAGAGGTTGTTGAAGCGCGTGGCCACGTCGCGGGTGAGCTCGATGTGCTGCACCTGATCGTCGCCCACGGGCACCCTGTCGGTGTCGTACAGCAGGATGTCTGAGGCCATCAGCACGGGGTAGTTGAGCAGGCCGGCGCCCACGCTTTCACGCTCCTCGGACTTGGCCTTGAACTGCGTCATGCGGTAGAGCCAGCCGAGCGGGGTCACGCAGTTGAGGAGCCAGGCCAACTCGGTGTGCTCGGGCACGTGCGACTGCACGAAGACGATGCTCCGCTCCGGGTCTATGCCCACGGCCAGGTAGAGAGCCGCCACGCTGCGCACGGCCGCCTGGAGTTCCTTCGGGTCGATCTCTTCCGGGATGGTCAGCGCGTGGAGGTCCACCACGCAGAAGATGTTCTCGCCCTCGTGCTGCTGCTCCACCCACTGCCTGAGCGCCCCGACGTAGTTGCCTATGTGAGGGGTGCTGGTGGGCTGCACGCCCGAGAACACGCGCGGCAGTTGGCCGGCGCTGCTCCCGGAGTTGGCAGACGGGGAGGAAGTGGTGTGGCTGGTAGTCATGGTCGCCAAGTATAAGTCGGAGGCAGCGCTGAGCGGCGGAACCGGCTGCGGCCTACGCTGATCAGCGGAGCTCGAGCACGAGTAGCTCGAGGCCTTCCAACTCCAGCGCGGCACCAGCTGGCGGCTGCGGCTCTTCCGCCCGAAGGGGAGCGTGCACGGCGGCCACGGTCCCCTCCCTCACATCCAGGGAGGCGAGGTCGATGGCCACGGCCCTGGTACCGAGGTTGGCCAGCAGCAGCACCCGGTCACCACCGACGGTGCGGGTGGCCGCCAGCACGGCGCGCGCTCCCGCGTCCACCACCTCGAAGTCGCCGGTCCGGAGGGCGGGCAGGGCGTGCCGTAGCGCGATGAGGCGCCGATAGGCGTGCCAGACGGAGTCCGGATCGGCCTGCTGCGCCGCGACGCTCACGCCGGGCGGCACCTCGCCCGGATCGGTCCACGGCGTGCCAGTGCTGAAGCCGAAGCGGCCCGCCTGGTCCGGTTCCGTCCAGCGCATGGGCGTGCGTTTCTCGACGTCGAAGGCGCCGGGGCCGTCAGGCAGGCCGATCTCGTCACCGTAGTAGATGAACGGTGTGCCGGGCAACGTCAGCAGCAGGCCGGCAGCCAACTTGAGGCGCCGCTCGTCGCGCCTTGGGAAGGAGAGCAGGGTGGCTGGCCGCGTCTGGTCGTGGTTGGAGATGAAGGTACCGCGCACCGCGTCCTGGGGGTAGAGCCGCTCGGCCTGCTCCACGCTGTGGCCCAGGTCGGCCGCCGAGCGGGCCTGGATGGCGGCCAGCAGGACGCGCCACAGCGGGTAGTCGAACGACATGTCCAGAGCGGCCGCCTCGTGGTAGCGGATGATGGCCGGCATCTCCGTCCAGGTCTCTCCCACCAGGAAGGCGTGGGGCGCCTCCTCATGGATGAAGGCCTGGAAGTCGCGCACCCATCCGTAGGTCTCCGGGGTGTTCGAGATCTGGCCTTCCGCTGACTCCACTATGTGCTGGATGGCGTCGATCCTGAAGCCGTCCACGCCAAGGTCGAGCCAGAAGCGTGCGATGTCCCTGAACTCCTCCACCACCAGCGGGTTGCGGTGGTTGAGGTCCGGCATGCCGGGCGAGAAGAGCCCCAGGTACCGCTCTCCCCCACCGGGCAGCGCGTGCCAGGCGGAGCCGCCGCGGGTACCGCGCCAGTCGGGCGGATCCTCGTGCCACACGTAGTAGTCGCGGTAGGCCGGGTCGCCCGCGGCTGCCGCCAGGAACCAGGGGTGCTGGCTGGAGGAGTGGTTGGGCACGAAGTCGAGGATCACCTTGATGTCCTGGGCGTGGGCCGCGTTCAGCAGCTCCCGCACGTCGTCCAGCGTGCCGTAGTCCGGGTTCACGTCCCTGTAGTCCGTGACGTCGTAGCCGTGATACGAGGGGCTGGGATGGATGGGCATGAGCCAGATCCCACTGATGCCGAGGTCCGCCAGGTAGGGCAGCCGCTGTATGACGCCCTGCAGGTCGCCCACGCCGTCGCCGTCCGAATCATGGAAGCTGCGGACGAAGATCTCGTACCAGACGCCCTCCTGCCACGCCTTCGGCTGAGCCGAGGCGTTACCCGGGAACGAGACCGCAAGGGCGACGAGCAGTCCGGCCACCATCCGGGCCAGCGGCCTTCGAGTGTGCGCCGCCCGCCCCTTCGTCACCGGGCATCGCCCAGCGCCTCGCTCGGACCGTCTCCTGGGAACAGAAGATCGACCCAGGCCAGCGGGTTGGTAGCTTCGCCGTGCACGCGCATCTCCCAGTGGAGGTGGGGGCCGGTGGAGAGCCCTTCGCTGCCCACCTCGCCCACCAGCTCGCCGCGGCCGACCTCCTGCCCCTCCTGCACGCCAACGTGGGAGAGGTGGAAGTAGTAGCTCATGACCCCCGCGCCGTGATCCACGGCCACGAAGCCGCCCTTGATGGGGTAGTGGCCGGCGACGAGTACGCGGCCGGAGTTGGTAGCGTACACGGGCGTGCCCGTGGGGGCCGCCAGATCCAGGCCGTAATGGAACGAGACCGGACCGCCCGGCGCGTAGCGCCTGGCGTCGCCGAAACCGCTGGTGTTGACGCCACCGATCGGCATCATGAACGGCTCGGTCCAGAGCCGCACCGGTTCGGCGCGCGCCCAGGCGCCTTCCAGTGCCGCGGCCTCCAGTTCACGCGCCTCCGGGGTGATGAGCGAGAGCGTAGCCGCGCTGAGTTGAAGTTGCTCCACCTCCACCGGTAAGGGCGCCAACTCGACCTGGTGCACGGCTTCCGTCCGGCGCCCGAACTCGTCGATGACCGCGACCTCCAGAACCGCAGTGGTGGGCTCGACGGTCATGGTGGTGCCGGCCAGCGCCTCCAGCGTGTCCGAACTACCGTCCGCCGCAGGCCTGGTGGGTAGCGTGACGCCGTCGAGCGTCACCAGCACGTCCACCACCTCGGCCACCGGAGCCGGCTCCGACGCACCGCTGCCTATGTTCACGCGCACGCCCAGCGGATCGCCCGCCGTTACGCGGCTGGCCACCCTAACCAGGGGCTGCAGAGGGGGCACGCCGGTCAGCACCAGGGACTCCTCGGTGGCGTTGCCCGCGGCGTCGGTAGCCACCAGCCGCGCGGTGTGCACGCCGGCCACGGCTGGCAGGTCGAAGGTGTGATCCTGGGCCACCTCCTCGACGCTCCGGCCCGCGTACTCCAGGACGAACGTGGCGGGCTCGTCGGAGCTGACGAACAGTCGTATGGGCTCGCCCTCGGGCAGCCTCGCGGTGTGCTCGATGTAGAGCTGAGGCGGCTCCGTGTCGCGCAGCGCCGCCGTGACCACGAGGCCACCGAGCGTGGCCACTGCCACCGCCAGAAGGGTCAGAAGCGTCTTACGGCGCCTCACCCTCAGGCCTTCTGACTGGTGACGAAGGGCAGGTTGCGCAGGCGGTGATCCACGTCCAGGCCGTAGCCGTAGACGAAGGCGTCGTCGATCGTGAAGCCCACGTAGTCGACGGGCACGTCGACCAGACGCCTCGAGGGTTTGGAGAGCAGAGTAGCCACCTTGACGGAGGCCGGCTTGCGGCCCTGCAGGTAACCGAGGAGGTACTGCATGGTCAACCCGGTGTCGATGATGTCCTCGACGATGATGACGTGACGGTTCTTGAGGCTCTGCTCCAGGTCCTTCAGCAGGCGCACCTCACCACTGGATTCGGTGCGCGAGCCGTAGCTGGAGACCGAGAGGAAGTCGACGGTGAGCGGCAGGTTGATGGCGCGCACCAGGTCGGCCATGAAGACGAAGGCTCCGTTGAGCACGCAGATGACGTGCAGGTCCTTGCCCGCGTAATCGCGCGTTATCTCCTCACCCAGTTCCACCACACGGCGGGCGATGGTCTCGGTGTCCAGCTGAACGGCGCCGTCACCGTGTTCGAATACGTTGTTCTGCGACATCGGTTCTGCCCTTCGAT
>CAYXUE010000006.1:59260-73801 GCA_964467885.1 uncultured bacterium
GCGCCCTGGCCCGACGGGCCGATCACGCCGGATTATACCCGAGCCGGGCGAGCTCCTTGGAACTCAGCTCGCGGAACGCGCCCGGCGCCAGGTCTCCCAGCTTCAGGTCGCCCACCCGCGTTCGCACCAGGCGCTCCACCGTGCGGTCGACGGCCTTGAACAGCCGCCTGACCTCGCGCTTGCGCCCCTCGTTCAGCACCACCACCGCGCCGCCTGGCGCGGGCCTGGCGCTCAACACCTTGGCCGGGCCGTCCTCCAACTCCACGCCGTCCATCAGGCGCTTCAGGACGCCACCGTCCACGCGCCCTTCCTTGCACCACACGCGGTACTCCTTCTCCATGCCGTAACGGGGATGCGTGAGTCTTAGGGTCAGGTCGCCGTCCGTGGTGAGGAGGAGAAGCCCCTCGGAGTCGCGATCCAGACGCCCCACCGGGTGGAGGCCCGGTGTGGGTGGCAGCAGGTCGAGGACCGTCTGGCGGCCCCGCTCGTCGCTGGCGGTGGTCACGTAGCCCGCAGGCTTGTGCAGCAGGTAGGTGACCTGTTCCGTGGGCAGGTGTAGCTGCTTGCCGTCCACCCGAACGTCGTCCTCGGGCAGTGCCCGTTGCCCCAGTTCGGCCTTGCGTCCGTTGACCGTCACGCGGCCCGCCAGGATCAGCTCCTCGGCCTTGCGGCGGCTGGCCCGACCGGCGCGCGAGATGATGCGTTGCAGGCGCTCGCCCTGCACCTCGCCTTGCGCGGCGCCCTGGCTCTCGCTCCTGCCGCGGGGGGCCTGCCGGGGCCTCGTACCTCTACGAAGGTCCTTGCGGGGCGGCTTGTTCCTGCGGGAGGGGGGCTTGTCGCTCATGAGGCCCCATCATAGGGGGAAGCGGGCCCGGGTACACGTGAGGGGCGCGGCGTTGACCACGTCCAGGGGACGCGCCGGTTACCATCCTCCCGTGAAGAACCGGAAACCCGAACTCGAACCGGAGCTCTCCGGATCGCCGGAGCAGCTCACCGAGGTGCTGCGCCAGGTTATCGAGGAGCGCGTACCGTTCAACCGCCACTTGGGGCTGAAGCTGAAGGGCTTCGACCGCCGGCGGGCCATCGCCGAGCTGACGCTGGCGCTGCGCCCGGAGCACATCGGCAACGCGGTGCGGGGCATGGCGCACGGTGGCCTTCTGGCCGCGCTGGTGGACGCCGCTGCGGGCGCCGCCGCCGCCCTGACGCTGGACGATCTGCTGCAGGCGCCGACGCTGGCCACGGTGGACATGCGGGTCGATTACCTCTTGCCGGCGCGCGGTCCCGAACTGAGGGCGGTGTCGAGCGTCATGCGCAGCGGCCGCAGCGTGGTCGTGGTCCGCACCGACGTGTTCGACGACGACGGCGGTCTGGTGGCCCTGGGCACGAACTCGTTCACCGTCGATCGCAGCGCCGTCGATGACGGTCCCCCGGCGAACGACCCGCCCCGAAGCGCCAGCTGACGCGCCCTGTGGCGGCGTGCTTCTGATAGCGTCTTGAGCATGATCCATCCCATCCACGAGAAGTACGCGACTCTGCTGGTGGAGTACTGTCTGGCGGTGCAGCCGGGCGAGCAGGTCATGCTGGACGTCGCCACCGGCGCCTTGCCCTTGGCCCGAGCCCTCAACCGTGCGGTGCTGGCCGCGGGCGCGGAGCCGCACCTCAGGCTCAGCTACCCGGAGCAGAGCGCCGATCTGCTGGAACTGGTGAGCGACCGGGTGCTCGACTCGGAGCCCCATGCGCTGCTCGCTCAGATGCAGCGGATGGACGCCTACGTAAGGGTGGGCGCGCCGGAGAACTCACGCGCGCTGCAAGGGGCCGACGGCGCCAAGCTCGCGCGCCTCTCCCGCCGCATGCAGGAGGTGAACCGCACCCGGCTGGCCAAGCGCTGGGTGGTGACGCTCTTCCCCACCGCGGCCTCGGCCCAGGAGTCGGGTATGGCCACGGCCGAGTACGAACGGTTCGTGTACGGTTCCATGTTCCTCTACGACGACGACCCGGCCGCCAGGTGGCGGGAACTGGGTGAGAGGCAGCAGGCTTGGGTGGAGCGTCTGGAACGGGCCGATCAGGTCAGGATAGAAGGCCCCGGCACGGACCTCACGCTCAGCGTCAAGGGCCGGAGGTGGATGAACTCGGACGGCAAGCGCAACATGCCCTCGGGTGAGGTCTTCACCGGCCCTCTTGAAGACAGCGCCAACGGCACCATCAGCTTCGCCATCCCCTCCAACGTGGACGGGGCCCTGGTCGAGGGCGTGCGGCTGCGGTTCGAGGACGGCAAGGTGGTGGAGGCCACGGCGGAGCGCGGTCAGGAGCTGCTGGACGAGAAGCTGGCCACCGACGACGGGGCGCGGTACCTGGGCGAGCTCGGCATCGGCACCAACCCCCACATCGACCGCCCCACGCTGAAGACCCTCTACGACGAGAAGATCCTGGGGACCATCCACCTGGCTCTGGGCCGCTCCTACGAGGAGACGGGCGGCACCAACGAGAGCGCCATCCACTGGGACCTGGTGTGCGACCTGCGCAACGAGGGCCGGGTGCTACTCGACGGCGAGCCGTTCCTGGAGAACGGCCGACTGGTCGGTTGAGCTAAGGCGCGTCCGGAGGTCGGTTCAGCGCGCGCTCCATCCGAGGTCCATCTTCAACACGCTGCCCGTGGTGGCCCAGGCGTCCGGCGAAGCCAGGTAGCTCACCATGCCGGCCACGTCGCTGGGCTCCAGCATGCGCTTGATGGCCACCCCGGCGAGGAACACCTGCTGCTCCACCTCCTCTTCCGCCAGCCCGCGCGTGCGCGCCTGATCTGCTATCTGGTCGGTCACGAGCTTGGTGCGCACGTAGGCGGGCGCCACCACGTTGCAGGTGATGCCGTGCTCGCCGCCCTCCAGCGCCGTGACCCTGGCCAGTCCCACCAAGCCGTGCTTGGCGCTCACGTACGCTGCCTTGAACGGACTGGCGCGCACGCTGTGCACGCTGCCGATGTGGATCACGCGGCCGTGGCCGGACTCCTTCAGGGCTGCCCAGGCGTACTTCGTGAGGAGGAAGGGCGCGGTGAGCATGAGCTTGAGGATGAACTCCCAACGCTCCTCCGGGAACTCGTCTATGGCGTCTATGTGCTGCACGCCCGCGTTGCAGACGAGCACGTCGAGCCGCCCGAAGCGCTCCAGCGTGCGCTCCACAGCTGCCCTGCAGCCGTCAGCGGTGCTGAGGTCCGCGGCCACGAACGCGGCGCCCAGTTCCTCGGCTCGCTGCTGGCCTGCCACCTCGTCGATGTCCACGATCACCACCCGGTGCCCGTCCGCCCTCAGCCGCTGGGCGCAGGCCAAACCGATACCGGCGGCGCCCCCCGTCACCAGGGCCACTCGCTCCTCGCCATTCACGTAAGGCACGTTCTCCTCCCTGACCGCCCACTGAGCAGGTACTCCAGCGACGATACCCGGCTCAACCGACCGGCTGCCCATGGTGTCGGCCCCCCGCTCGCAGCGAGGGCATGGACCCGGGTCCGATCCTGCACGTGGCGTTCCGGGCGGCTCTCTTACGTGGAAGCGGGGCGCCGCATCAGCAGCTATTGCGCCGAGGCCCTCGGATTGGGTAAAGTCCTACCTTGCTGGCCGCGCTACGTGTGACCCGCTTTGCGGGCAAGCAGCAGCGCGCCACCAGACAGCGGTAACCGGCAGCAGCCGGCCGAGCCGAAGTGGCGGAATCGGTAGACGCGCATGATTCAGGGTCATGTGTCCGCAAGGACATGGGGGTTCAAGTCCCCCCTTCGGCACCAAGGCAGATGCAGCGAGGGCTCCTCTCTCCGAGGAGCCCTCGCTCTTTTCATCTAGCTGCGGTATGCCGCGTGCCGGGCTTACTCGCCCGTCTCCGTACCCTCCAGCTCCTCCAGTTCGCCCAGCCGTCTCAGCACCTCCACCACTTCGCTGAGTAGCGCTAGCCGGTTGCCTCTCAGCTGCACGTCGTCCACCATCACCAGAACGCCGTCCAGGAACTCGTCCAGCGGTCCCTTGAGGCTGACCACGCGAAGGATGGCATCCTCCACGCCGGTGAGCTGGAAGGCGGGCGGGTCGCGCAGGTCCCAGGGGGGCAACTGCTCCTCCACCGCGGCCAGCAGGCGCTGCACGCCGGTGCGGGCGGTGCCCAGCGCCTCGTACAGCGGCGCCTCGGCCGGCTCGCGGAACAGCTCCACGCTGACCTCGGCGCTCTCGTCCGCCTTGGCGGCCAGGTTGGAGGCCCGCTTGTAGAGCGCCATGAGGTCGTCAGCCTCGGGCGAAGCCAGGAGCGTTCTCAGGAGTTCCACGCGCCGGGCGGCGCCTATCACGCTTCTGGAGCCGCGCACGGCCGCACGCACCACGGGCACGGGGGCACGCTCCTGCAGCAGGACGGCCACGCGGTCCCACACGAACTCCGCGACGGACCGCAGCACGTCTTCGCCGATCTGGACCTCACTGCGCTCGTACGGCTGCGCCGCCACCGTCACCAGGTCGGAGAGGGGCAGCTTCCAGCCCTGCGACGACAGCACGCGCGCCACGGCCAGGCCGTCGCGCCTGAGGCCGAAGGGGTCCGCCGAGCCGGACGGCCGGCGTCCGAGCGCGAAGAAGCCCACCAGCTTGTCCAGGCGGTCGGCCACGGCCAGCACCGCTCCCGCCACCGTCTGAGGCACCTCATCGCCGTGCGTGCGGGGCCGCACACCGCCCAGCAGCGCTTCGGCCGTGGCCACGGGCTGACCCTCCGCCAGGGCGTAGGCGCGCGCCATGACGCCCTCAAGTTCCGGGAACTCGTAGACCATCTCGGTGGCCAGGTCGGCGCGGAAGATGGGGATGGCGCGCCTCACGGCCTCCGCTTCCTCCTCGCCGATCTGCAGGGCGCTGAGTAACGCCTCGGCCGCCTCACCCACCCGCTCGCTCTTGTCGGCCATGGAGCCAAGCTCCTTCTGGAACGCTATGCCGGTCAGGCCCCAGGCGTGCTGCGAGAGGCTCTTGCGCAGGTCCGACTGCCAGAAGAAGCGGGCGTCGTAGAGGCGCCCGGCCAGCACGTGCTCGTAGCCCTGACGCACGACGTCCTCGTCCTGCACGCGGTTGTTGGACACGCCCACGAACCGCGCAGCCAGACCACCCGCCCGGTCGCGGGTCGGGAAGAAACGCTGGTGCGTGACCATCACGGTGGCAAGCACCTCCTCGGGCAGCTCCAGGTACTCGTCCTGGAAGGCGCCCAGGATGGGGAACGGCCATTCGACCAGGTCGGTCACCTCGTCCAGCAGCGCGGGGTCGGCGTACGGCTCCAGGCCGGCCGCGCGCGCCACTTCCGCCACTCCAGCCTCGGTGGCCTGCCGGCGCCTCTCCCTATCCGCCAGCACCCAGGCGCTCTCCAGCACCTCCAGATAGCGGGCCGGCGCTGGCACGGGCACCTCGGCCGGGGCCAGGAAACGGTGACCGCGGGTGGTGCCCCCGGACCTGACGCCCGCCGCCTCCAGCTCCAGTACCTGGTCGCCCAGCAGCGCCAGCAACCAGGCCACGGGCCGCACGAACGGCGTGGGCTCGTTACCCCAACGCATCTTCCGCGGTGCGGGCAGGTCCCTCACGATCTGGGCCAGCAGCTCGGGTAGCAGCTCGGCGGTGCTCAGTCCACCCCGCTGCACCCTGGCGTAGAGGTACTCGCCCTTGTCGGTGGCGCGGCGCTCGAGGGCGCTCACGTCCACACCGTTCTTCTCCGCGAAGGCCAGCGCGGCGCGCGTGGGCGCCCCCGCCTCGTCGAAGGCCACCGCCGCGGGCGGGCCACGCAGCTCGTCGGACCTGACGGCGCTGGTAGCGGGCAGACCGCGCGCTATGACGGCCAGACGCCGGGGCGAACCGTACCCCGTGACCTCCTGCGCGGGTACGTCGGCGGCGCGCAGGCGCTCGTCCAGCAGGGCGGCCAGCGCCTCGCTGCCCTCCTTCACGTACCAGCTGGGCAGCTCCTCGGTGCCGATCTCGAAGAGCAGGTCGGCCATCCGGGGGTTCTCCGTCTCACTGGACATCTCAGCTACCCCCGTCCTTCGTGCTCTGGGGCATGTCGCCGATCTCCTCGAGGTAGAGGCGGGCGGTGCTCTCGGCCAGACGCCTCACGCGCTGCACGTAGCCCTGGCGCTCGGTGTGCGAGAGCACCCCGCGGGCGTCCAGCAGGTTGAAGGCGTGCGAGCACTTGAGCACGAACTCGTACCCCGGGTACACGAGGCCCTCGTTCAGGAGGCGGTTGGCCTCCACCTCGAACAGGTCGAAGAGCCGGCGCTGCAGCTCCTCGTCTGACAGCTCGAAGTTGTAGCGCGAGTGCTGCACCTCGAAGTCGCGCCGCAGGTCGCCCAACGTGACGCCCGGCGCGTACTCCACCTCGAAGGCGTGCTTCTTGTCCTGCAGGTACATGGCCAGGCGCTCCAGGCCGTAGGTGAGTTCCACCGAGACGGGCTTGCAGTCGAAGCCGCCCACCTGCTGGAAGTAGGTGAACTGCGTGATCTCCATGCCGTCCATCCACACCTCCCAGCCCAGGCCCCAGGCGCCCAAGGTGGGAGACTCCCAGTTGTCCTCCACGAACCTGATGTCGTGCGCGGCGGGATCTATGCCCAGTTCGTACAGCGAATCGAGGTAGAGCTGCTGCGTGTCCGCGGGAGACGGTTTGAGGATGACCTGGTACTGGTAGAAGTATTGGAAGCGGTAGGGGTTGGCGCCGTAGCGGCCGTCGGCCGGGCGGCGGCTGGGCGCGATGCCCGCCACGCGCCAGGGCGCGCTACCCAGTGAGCGGAGGAAGGTGGTCGGGAAGAAGGTTCCGGCGCCAACTTCTGTGTCGACGGGGGGCGCTATCACGCAGCCCTGCGCCGCCCAGTAGCGGTCTAGCCGGAAGAGGAGTTCCTGGAAAAGCATGCCTCTCCTAAGCCTGCCCCAAGGTGCTTCCGCGGCCTAAAGCCGGGTGGCGGTGACTACCGGATATGAGGGGGGCGTCCCCAACCCTGAAGGAAATCGTAACGAAACTCGGGTGAGGTCTCACGCCAGGCGGGTACTATAGCACCATGCCCGAGTGGCCAACCCCGCCCTCCCTTCCCTTCGCAGGTGGGGCGAAGCCACGTACGGCTTGGAGGACGCCTTGAACAGGTACGACGACAGAGCACGCCTGGTCTTCCATTTCGCGCGGAAGGAAGGCACGGATTTCGGCCACGCCATGATCGGCCCGGAACATCTGCTGCTGGGCCTCATGCGCGAGAACGGCACGGCCAGCAAGGTGCTGACGGAGTTCGGTGCGTCCCTGGAACTGTTCCGCCGCCAGGTCGAAGAGATGGTCGGCCGCGGCGACGGCACACTCCGCAACGAGGCCGCCGCCATCACACCGAGGGCGCGGCGCGTCATGGAACTCGCTGGCTCCGAAGCACGAAGCCTAGGATCGAACGTCATAGCCACCGAACACATCCTCCTCGGCATCATCCGGGAGGGCGACGGTGTGGCTTACCGCATCCTTCAGAACCTGACCCGCGACGTCGACGCCGTGCGTTGGCGCATCCTGGCGGCAGCTGACCCCAAGAACCAGTCCGAGACGGTGAACACGCCGTTCCTCGACGAGTACGCCCGCGACCTCACCACCGAGGCGCAGGACGGGAAGCTCGACCCCGTCATCGGCCGCACCGAAGAGATCCGCCGCGTCATCCAGATCCTCTCCCGCCGCACCAAGAACAACCCGGTGCTCATAGGCGAGCCGGGCGTGGGCAAGACGGCCATCGTGGAGGGCCTGGCGCAGGCCATCACCGAGGGGCGGGTGCCACCCAACCTGCTCAACGTGCGGGTGCTGTCCATCGACCTCAGCAACGTGGTGGCCGGCACCAAGTACCGCGGTGAGTTCGAGGAGCGCCTGCGGCAGATCATCGAGGAGCTCCGCAACGCCCGCGTGGTGGCCTTCATCGACGAGCTGCACACGCTGGTGGGCGCGGGCGGAGCTGAGGGCACACTCGACGCCGCCAACATCCTCAAGCCGCCCCTCTCGCGCGGTGAGGTGCAGGTCATAGGCGCCACCACCACGGGCGAGTACCACCGCTACATAGAGAAGGACGCTGCTCTCGAGCGGCGCTTCCAGCCCGTCATCGTGCTGGAGCCCTCACCCGAGGAGTCCCTCGAGATCCTGGTGGGTCTGCGCGACAAGTACGAGTCGCACCACGGCGTGGTCATCCCCACCGAGATGCTCGAGATGGCCGTCCGCTTCGGCGAGCGCTCCCTGCCGGGCCGCAACTTCCCCGACAAGGCCATCGACCTCATCGACGAGGCCGCCTCTCGCACGAGGCTCAACAAGTCGCTGGGCTTCCCCGTGCTCGAGGAGGAGGACGGCACCCCCATCGTCAGCCGCGAGGACCTCGAGGCCGTGGTCGATTCCTGGGGCGGCATATACGTGGACGAGCAGGACCACGAGAAGCTGGCGCAGATCGAGAAGCACCTGCAGAAGGTGGTCATCGGCCAGCGCGACGCCATCCGCTCGCTCGGCGCCGCTCTCAGGCGTTCCCGCGTGGGCCTAGGCGGCCGCACCCGCGTTTCGGCCTCCTTCCTCTTCGTGGGCCCCTCGGGCACCGGCAAGACCTTCCTGGCCAAGCAGTTGGCCGTGCAGCTCTTCGGCAGCGAGCGCGCCCTGGTACGGCTGGATATGAGCGAGTTCCAGGAGCCGCACTCGATAAGCAAGCTGATAGGCGCCCCGCCGGGCTACGTGGGCCACGAGCAGGGCGGCCGACTCACCGAGGCCGTGAGGCGCCAGCCGTTCAGCGTGGTTCTGCTCGACGAGATCGAGAAGGCGCACCCCGACATCTACAACACGTTCCTGCAGGTGCTGGACGACGGGCGCCTGACGGACGGCCTGGGCCGCACGGTCGACTTCCGGCGCGTCATCCTGATCATGACCAGCAACGCCGGCTTCAACCGCCAGGGCGCCAACATCGGCTTCCAGGCGGGCGCGCCGGTCTCGGCGGAGATACCGCTGCGCAGCATCTTCAGCCCCGAGTTCCTCGATCGTCTGGACGAGGTCATCACGTTCGAAACCTACGAACGGGACGACGTGGTGTTCATCACCAACCAGATGCTAGAGGAGATCCGCCGCGAGCTGCTGGCGCGCGACATCCAGGTCACCTTCTCGCCCGAAGTGGCCCCGTTCCTGGTGGACCAGCTGCCGCAGGGCGAGAGCGTGCGGCCGCTCCGGGGCATCATCCGCGAGCACATCGAGGACCCCCTCTCAACCGAACTCCTGGAGCACGGCTCCGAGGAGCCGCTCCTCGTCACCATCGAGGATGGCCGCACCATCTTCGCGAGGCCCGTCCCGCTGGTCTGATAAGCGCGCCCGGTCAGATGTTCGGCAAGTCTCAGAACATCGGGCCGGGCGCGCCTATGCTGTGCGGGTAGGAGATGCACATCGGGGTGAAGAAGGAGCGGTTCCGCGAGGATGGCTAGAAGTGTCACCACCTACGTCTGCACGGAGTGCGGTAGCAGAAGCCCGGCTTACCTGGGCCGCTGCCCGCGCTGCGGCGAGTGGGGCAGCCTGGAAGCCGAGACCAGCGCGTCCGCGCGGTCCGCTGGCACCAGCACCCCCGGTCGCCGCCTGGAGTCGTTGCGACTGCAGGACGTGCTGGACAGCGAACTCACACGCCGTTCCAGCGGTGACGCCGAGGTAGACCGCGTGCTGGGCGGCGGTTGGGTGGTGGGCTCCGCCCTACTGATAGCGGGCGAACCCGGCATAGGCAAGTCCACACTGCTCCTGCAGCTGGCGCAGCACACCGTGCAACAGGGCCGCACCGTTCTGTACGTGGCGGGTGAGGAATCGCCCTCGCAGGTACGCATGCGGGCCGACCGGCTGGGTCTGGGCAGCGGCATGCAGCTCACCCGCGAGAACGAGGCGCGCGTCATCGCCGAGCACCTGCGTTCCGGGGCGCCCGACCTCGTCATCGTCGACTCCATCCAGACTCTGGTGGTGGACGAGGGCGGCGTACCCGGCACGGTCTCGCAGCTGCGCGACTCCACGGCGGTGCTCGTGGAGGCCGCCAAGGAGTCCGGCTCCACGCTGGTGCTCATAGGCCACGTCACCAAGCAGGGCTCCATCGCCGGGCCCAAGATCATCGAGCACGTGGTCGACGCCACCTTCGCCCTGGAGTCAGCCGCCGGCCTGCGCGTGCTGCGCTCGCTGAAGAACCGTTTCGGAGCCACAGGCGAGGTAGGCGTGTTCGAGATGACCGCCACCGGCATGCAGGCGGTCAAGAACCCCTCCGAGGCGTTCCTGGCGGAGCGCCCGGAGGGCGCGCCTGGTTCTGTGGTGGTGGCCGCGCTGGAGGGGCAGAGGCCGCTGCTTCTGGAGGTGCAGGCCCTGGCCTCCAAGAGCCCCTACTCGGCGCCCAGGCGCGTGGTGCAGGGCCTGGATCAGCGACGGGTGGACGTGGTGCTGGCCGTGCTGGAGCGCCGGCTGCAGCTGCCGCTCGACACGCTCGACATCTTCGTCAACGTGGCCGGTGGGCTGCGCCTCACCGACCCCGGCGCAGACCTGGCCGTGGCGGCCGCGGTCTACTCCGCTGTCACCAACCGCCCACTACCGGAGCGCACCGCGCTGGTCGGCGAGGTGGGCCTGGCGGGCGAACTGCGCTCGGTGGGGCAGCTGGGCCGGCGCCTGGAGGAGGCGAAGCGGGCTGACCACCCGCGCCTGATCGGCCCGCGCTCGCGCGAGCTCACGGACGGCGTCAGAACCTTGAGTGAAGCCCTGGGGTTACTCTGGGGCGACCGATGAACCGTCTGGAACGAAGCGACCAGCCGAACGGCGGCGCGGACGCCACCGCACTGGGCTCTGCCCTGGCCCGCGGCCTCATCAGCCTGGCGGGCGGCCTCCTCGGCTACCTGCTGGCGCAGCTGCTCATCAACGGCGCGCTGCTGTCGGGGCCCAACAACCTCCTGTACCTGACGGCGGTGGGAGTCATGGTGGGCTACCTGGTGTCGGGCCGGCTGGCGAGGCGCTTCGGCCGCTTCTGGGCCCGCGCGGTCGACCGGCTCACCAACCTGCCACCGGACGCCGTGCTGGCCGCCCTGGCAGGCGCCACCCTGGGCCTACTGGTCACCGTGCTGCTCAACAACGTCCTGGCGGCCATGCCCGGCTTCACCTGGTACTGGTCGCAGCTCATCGCCGCCATCCTGGTGCTGGGGCTGGGCGGCTTCTTCGTGGCCAACCGAAAGCTCCTCCCCTTCCTGCGCCCGGCGGAACGGACCGAGCAGCCCACGCCCCGCGTGGCGCGCGTGACGGACAAGGTGATCGACACCTCGGCCATCATCGACGGCAGGCTTGCCGCAGTGGTCGAGACCAACTTCCTGGAGGGCAAGCTGATCCTCCCCCACTACGTGCTGACCGAGCTGCAACGCATAGCCGACTCGGACGACCAGCTGCGCCGCCAGCGCGGCCGGCGCGGGCTCGAGGTGCTCGACAAACTGGTGGAGAGCGACAGGGTCACCACCGAGGTGGTGCACGTGGAGAACGCCAAAGGGCCCGTGGACGACCGACTGGTGCAGCTCTGCGTCGAGCGCGGTGCGGCCCTCGTGACCACGGACTACAACCTCAGCCGCGTGGCCGGGCTGCAGGGCGTCAAGGTCCTCAACCTGCACCAGCTCGCCAGCTCCGTGAAGGCCAGCTACCTGCCGGGCGAGCGCCTGGCGCTGGGCATAGTTCGGCAGGGGCGCGAGGCGGGCCAGGGCCTGGCCTACCTGGAGGACGGCACCATGGTCGTGGTGGAGGGCGCCGGCGACTCGGTGGGCGAGACCCTGGAAGTGGTCGTCACCTCCAGCCTGCAGACCAACATGGGCCGCATGATCTTCGCCAAGCCCGAGGAACAGGAACTGGCCGCCGAAGAGAAGACGTCTTGACTTCCTTCAGCGACTGCAACTAAGCTCGTGACGCCCGCACGGCCCGCCCGCGTGGGCCGGCGTCCCAGGAGGGGCAACCGGCGCGCCGCGCTGCTATGATGTTCGGGCTATCCCGCACGGGGCCTTAGCTCAGCTGGGAGAGCGTTCGCTTTGCAAGCGAAATGTCGCCGGTTCGAGTCCGGCAGGCTCCACCAACGAACACCCGCATGGACCCCGCACCGGAACTCCGGTCGCGGGGTCCTTGCGGAGTTCGGGCCGCGGAGGGCGTGACGGAAGGCGGGACATTCGTCCTGCGGGGGGCACAAAATCGTTTGTGCTAGATTAGGCCGAGAACAACATTGGGCCTGCACCCCGCGGTTGCGTACAGCACGGGGCCAACACCGTGCCCTCGCGCTAGTAGGAGGTCGAACTGAGCGTCATCTGTGTCTATCCATCGTGGCTCGCCCTTGAGGCCTGCCCGGGTTCGTCTGAAAGCTTCCCACCGCCCAGCCTGCAACATGAAAGGGAGTGCGCTGAGGTGCCTGCCTGATGCCCAACTATTTTCCGCCTAACTCGAACTCGTTCGTCAGATGGTTGATCTGGGGTGGCGGCGTGTTCGCCGTCCTCCTGATCGTGGCGCTGCCCCTATACGCACGTATGACAAACAACGCCGTCGGCGTCCCGGTCGAGCAGCCCATCGATTTCCCGCACAACATCCACGTGGCCCAGATGGGCCTCGACTGCCGCTACTGCCACACCTCCGTGGAGACCTCCAACACCGCGTCCGTGCCCCCCACCGAGACGTGCATGACCTGCCACTCGCAGCTGCGCGTCGACACGCCTCAGCTGCAGGCCATCGTGGCCAGCTGGGAGAGCGGCGCCCCCATCCAGTGGAACCGCGTCCACGACCTGCCTGACTACGCCTTCTTCGATCACTCCGCCCACGTGAACAACGGTGTTGGTTGCAGCAGCTGCCACGGCCGGGTCGATCAGATGGCGCAGATGTGGAAGAACGAGCCGTTGACCATGGGTTGGTGCCTGGAGTGCCACCGCGACCCCACGTCGCAACTGCGGCCCGTCAGCGAGGTGTTCAACATGTCCTACAAGCCCCTCTCGGATCCGATCGCCCAGGCCACGCTCGGGCAGACGCTCGTGGAGGCCTACCACATCGACACCGACAAGCTCATTCAGTGCTCCACCTGCCACCGATGACAGACGTCAAGACCGACTTCACCGACATCCGCGCTCGCCTCGCCAACAAGGAGGGCCCCGCCTTCTGGCGTAGCCTCGACGAGATCGCCGAGACGGACGAGTTCCAAGTCTTCCTGGAGCGCGAGTTCCCGCGCCAGGCCGCGCCGCTCGAGAGCGGTATCCAAAGGCGCGACTTCCTCAAGCTGCTCGGCGCCAGCATGGCGCTGGCCGGCCTGTCCGCCTGCGCCAGGCCGCCGCAGGCGCACGAGAAGATCGTGCCCTACGTGCAGCAGCCGGACGTCATAACCCCCGGCCGCCCGCTCTTCTTCGCTACGGCCGTCACCTACGGCGGCTACGCCGAAGGCGTGCTGGCCGAATCGCATCAGGGACGCCCCACCAAGCTCGAGGGCAACCCCGACCACCCCGCCAGCCTGGGCGCCACCTCGGCGACCACGCAGGCGCTGGTCCTCTCGCTGTACGACCCCGACCGCGCTCAGCAAGTACGGCACGGCGGTGAGGACAGCAGCTGGGAGGCGTTCTACGACGACCTGCAGAACGCTGTAGGCGGCCTGGATCAGGGCGCCGGCCTCGCCATCCTCACCGAGAACGTGACCTCGCCTACCATGGCGGCACAACTGCAGGCCGTGCTGGACGCCTACCCTCAGGCCCGCTGGTTCCAGTACGACCCGCTGCACTCCGACGGTGCGCTCGAGGGCGCGCGCAGCGCCTTCGGCGCCGACGTGACCCCCATCTACGACTTCTCGCAAGCCGACGTGGTCGTATCGCTGGGCGCCGACTTCATGGACCGCGGCCCCGCCCGCCTGGCCTACGCCCGGGCGTTCGCCGACAGGCGCCGCCTACGCACGGTGCGCGACGCGGACGACATGAACCGCCTCTACCAGTTGGAGCCAAGTCCCTCGGTCACGGGCACACTGGCGGATCACCGCGTACCGCTCAAGCCCAGTGACCTCGCTGCTGCCGCAGCCGCGCTGGCCGCGGAGTTCGGCGCCGGCGGCGCGGGCTCGCGTCCGCAGGCGTTCTCGCAGCAGGTGTGGGACGCGATGGTGGCCGACCTTCGGGCCAACCAGGGCAGCAGCATCGTCATCGCGGGCGAGGATCAGCCTCCCGCGGTGCACGCGCTGGCCCATGCCCTCAACGATGCTCTCGGCAACGTAGGCACCACGGTGCGCTACGTCATGCCCGCCGCCGCGCGGCCCACCAACCATGCCGCCGAGCTCAGCGAGCTCGTTACGGCCATGAACGACGGTGAAGTCGGCGCACTGCTCATCTTCGACGCCAACCCGGCATACACGGCGCCAGCGAACTTCGGTTTCGCCGAGGCCCTGGGCCGCGTGCCGTTCTCCGCCAAGCTCGGTCAGTACCACGACGAGACCTCGGAGCTAGTCACCTGGAGCCTGCCCCAGACGCACTTCCTCGAGACGTGGGGCGACGCCCGCGCCTTCGACGGCACCATCAGCATCCAGCAGCCGCT
>CAYXUE010000007.1:0-31609 GCA_964467885.1 uncultured bacterium
TTCGGCAAGCGCAACTTCTTCATCAAGCGCGTGGTCGGCCTGCCCGGCGACCGGCTCCGCATAGAAGGCGGCCAGGTCTACGTGAACGGCGTGGCCATCGATCAGAGCTTCATCACCGACGAGGCCGACTTCCGCGTCTCCGAGGTGGAGTTCCCCATGGTGGTGGTGCAGGACGGCGAGGTGGAGTCCCTCATCATGGGCTTCAACGTCACGCCGACCGGGGTGGCGGTACCGGACCTGCCCATCACCGACTCGCCGCGCAGGCCCGTGCCGGTAAGCGACCCGCGCGTGCAGCTGTTCTACGGCAACGTGGTCAGCAACATCGAGGTCCCGCCCGGCACCCCCGAAGGCGTGCCGGTGGTGCTGGACTTCACCGTCCCCGAGCGCAGCTACTTCGTCATGGGCGACAACCGCTCGCGCGGCGGCAGTGAGGACTCGCGTTACTTCGGGCCCATAGACTCCATCGCCATCGCCGGGCGGGCCACCGCCGTGATCTGGCCCCCCCGGCGCGACGGCGAGTGGAACTTCCGGACGCTGCCCGCCCCCGACGCGTTCGACCTGCAGGGAGCGCGGTCCGGACCCTGACGTCCCGGGCACCGGCACGGCGGGGCTCGACATCCGGCAGGCGGTCTACGCCTCATGCCCGCACCCCTGATCCGGCCGCAGCAACTCGACTACCAGGCTTCCGTCCACCGGCCGTCAGGTGCCAGCTCGTAGGGCACCCAGAGGAGTCCCACGTAACGCAGCGCCACGTCACGCGAGGTGGGCCGCACGCTGATGGTCTCCAGTTCCAGCGCTTCCGCGTGCACACCTTCGCCCGCCAGTGCTGCAAGCTCACGCTCCAGCTCCGCCTGCAGGGCCGCTAGCTCGCCTTCGACCTGCGCCAAGGCCTCACGCGCCCGGCCCACGTCACCCTGCTCCTTGCCCACGTTCGACGTGCGCCTGACGGCCGTGCCGATGCTGCTGGCGCTGGGCGCGCGCCGGTTGAGGAACGCGCTCAGGATGGTGCTACCCACCGTCACGGCGGCGTCCAACCGGCGCTGCTGCACGACCTGCGACTCGCGCTCCACAGCCTGCTGGCGCTGCAGTAGCCGCCGCTCCAGCGTGGTGGCACGCTTGTCGTACTTGCTGCGGATCTTCTCCTTCTCCGCGTCCCTCCGCTCGCGCAGGGCCTGGGCGCAGCGCAACCGGAACTCCTGCTCGCTCTCGCCCGGCGCAGCCACCAGCTTGAGTTGAGCGAAGCGGTGCAGCGTGAGGGCGCCGTCCACCCGCAGCCAGCGCTGCAGCAGCGAGGTCCACTCCTTCACCGCCGCCGCGTCCAGCTTCACGGCCGGCAGCGGCTGGAACGCCACCCCGGCTTCCGGCTCACGCGCCAGGTCCTCCAGGGCGAACCCAGCCGCCTCGCCGTCGTTCCAGTCGAGCCCCACCACGCCCTCCCGCAGCTCCGCCACGCGCGTCACCCGCTCCGTGTGGTCCACTCCGTGGGTCTTCGAGACGTAATGCACGTCCGCCACCCCCAGCGCCACCGGGAAGTAGGCCAACTCGCCATCCGAGCGTCTGGGGGGCACGTGAAGCTGCGGAACGCCGGGGGGCAGGAAGGGCCGGGCGGCCGACGCACCGACCACAGGGCTGGACGCCGCGCCAGCCGCTCCGCCGCCCCGGGCGGAATCAGCCGCCGAAGTGGCCGCTACCGACGAAGCTGCGTTGACCGGCGGAGTCAGCCCGTGCCCGGTTTCAGGATCCAGGGGCGGAACCGTAGGCTGCTGCTCTGCCAGGGCTGATGGCGCACTCGCTCCACCCCCCGACTCGGCCGGCCCCACCTGACCCAGCCTGACGATCTGATCGCGCGTCAGCGGACCCGCCAGGTAGGAGAGCACCCAGCGCGTCTGGAACACCGCGGGTTCCTTGTCGTGCACGTTGTGGAGCAGGAACGTGCGGCTGCCCACGCGGCCGATGATGTCGTTCAGCTCCGCCGCCGAAGCCCCGCCCGGTGCGGCGGCGGTGAGGCCCTCCAGCAACCGCGCCTTGTCTCGCTCGGTCTGCAGGCGTCCCACGAACCACGTGCCGGCGTTGGACAGCGCCTTGTAGTCGAGGTCCACAGGGTTCTGCGTGGCAAGCGCCAGTCCCACACCGTGCGCCCGCGCCTGCTTCAGGAGGGTCATGAGCGGCTTCTTGGTGGGCGGCTCGGCCACGGGCGGCAGGAAGCCGAACAGCTCGTCTATGTACACCAGAGCCCGCAGGCTGCTGGTGCCGCTCTGCGAGCGCGTCCACGCCACCACCTCGGTGAGCAGCAGACTGAGGAAGAAGCTGCGCTCCGCGTCGCTGAGATGAGCGATCGAGACGACCGCCACGCGCGCCCGCCCGTCCGGCCCGTACAGCAGGCTCTGCACGTCCAGAGCTTCCCCTCGGGTCCACGGGTCGAAGGTGGGCGACGCCACCAGCGCGTTGATGGCCAACGCCAGCTTCATGCGGTCCTTGGCGGGGAAGACGGTGTCCACGTCCATGACGCCCAGCCGCCTGACGGGCGGGTCCTGCACGGCGTGGATGAGGTCCGCCAGGGACAGGTCGCGGCCTGCGCGCCAGGCGTGCTCCAGGATGCTGCTGAGCAGGATCTGCTCGCGCGAGAGCGGATCGGCGTTCTCACCCAGCAGCGTCAGCAGCCCCGTGACGGTGGTGCTCAGGCGCTCGCTCAGGAGGTCCGCGTCGTCCAGCACGGCGCGTGGCGGCGCGGCGAAGGAGCGCAGCACGCTGATGGGCCTGCCCGCACTGGAACCCGGCGTGTAGACCACCACTTCGGCGGCGTCCCGGAAGCGCTGTATACGCTCGGGACCCTGCCCCCAGGACGCCAGTCCCTCGCGCCAGGTCCGGGCCTGCTGGGCGGCGTACTCGGCCGGCTCCACCCCCGACCGTTCGGCCTCCTTGGGGTCGATCCACGGCTCGAAGTCCTGCGGCCTGAGTTCAGGGAAGGTGAGGGCCAGGTTGCCCAGGTCGCCCTTGGGGTCGATGGCCAGCACGGGGATGCCGTCGATGGCGGCCTCCTCGATGAGGCCCACCCCCAGTCCGGTCTTGCCGCTACCGGTCATGCCCACGATGACGGCGTGTGTGGTCAGGTCGCTGGAGTCGTACAGGAGCGGCTGCTCCGTGCGTTCCATGGTTGCGGGGTCGACCTCGCGGCCAAGGTAGAAGACGCCAAGCTGCTCGAAGTCCACGGAGCCTCCCTCACGCTGAGTCACAGCGGTTCACCTGGATTGTAGCCGGAACCAGCGCGCCCCTCCGACGGCCGCCTGCCGGCAGCGGCGTGGCTCACGCGTTAGGGGGGCGGAAACTGGCCTCCCGCGCTTGGTCGCTACAGGCGGCGCGTGGCTCACGCGCCCGCGGGCCGGAAGCTCGGGACGCCCTACCGGGCATGACCGGCGGGCGTGCCAGCCGGTGCTACACTTCCCTGTCGTGAAGAAGTTCTACCTGATCGATGGCCACGCGCAGCTGTTCCGGGCGTACTACGCGCCGTTCCGTGACCTCACCAGCCCCACCGGCGAGCCGGTGAAGGCCGTGTACGTGTTCACGCAGATGCTGCTCAACGTCCTGCGCACGGAGAAGCCGGACTACGTGGCGGTGGCCTTCGACGTGAGCGACGCCACCACCCACCGCAAGGGCTGGTACCCCGAGTACAAGGCCAACCGTGACCGCAGCCCCGAGGACCTGCAGCAGCAGTTCCTGCGCGTACGCGAGGTCATCCAGGCCCTCGGCATCCCCACCTTCGAGGTCGAGGGCTACGAGGCGGATGACCTGATAGCCACAATCGCCGAGAAGCTCACGGGTCAGCCGGTGGAGCTGCGCATAGCCAGCAAGGACAAGGATCTGCACCAGATCCTCACGCCCACCGTGAAGTTGTGGGACCCCAGCAAGGGCGACCTCCTGGACGACGAACTGCTGCGGATAGAGAAGGGCTATGGCCCCGAGCAGGCGGTGGAGATCCAGACCCTGGTGGGTGACTCCACCGACAACATCCCCGGCGCCGCCGGCGTGGGCGTGAAGACCGCCGTGCGCCTCATCAACACCTACGGTACCGCCGAGGAAGTCGTGGCGCACGCCGACGAACTCACGCCCAAACTGAAGGAGAACGTGCTCAAGCACGCGGAGCAGATGGACCTCACGCGCCGACTGGTGACTCTGGACCGCGACGTGCCGTTCGAGTTCGACCTGGCGGCGTGCGTGGCCCCCTCCCCGGACCTGCCCAAGCTGTTGACGCTGTTCGACGAGCTCGGCTTCCGCACCTTCGGCGAGCAGTTCGCCGAACTGTACGGCACACCCAAGGAGGCCGCCGCGGCCCTGGCAGCGGAGAGCGCCGTGGACGCGGACACCACCGCCCACGTGGTGACCAGCGAGGAGCAGCTCGACGAGTTCGTGGCGCAGCTGGCCCAGCAGCCCGTATTCGCGCTCGACACCGAGACCACCTCGCTGCTGGCGGTCGACGCCGAGGTGGTCGGCTACGCCTTCTCTTGGCGGGCCGGTGAAGGCTGGTACGTGCCCGTGCGCGGCAACGACGCCGGCCAGCCGATAGCGGACGGCAGGCAGCTGACCTACCTGGACCCCGACATGGTGGCAGCCAAGCTCAAGCCGGTTCTGGAGGAGCCCAAGAGCCTCAAGGTGGGCCAGAACCTCAAGTACGACATGAACGTGCTTTCCCGCGCCGGCATCGACCTGCAGGGCGACCTCTTCGACACGATGGTCGCCGCCGCTCTGCTGCACCCCGAGCGCCGCACCAACAACATGGACGACCTGGCCCGCGACATGCTGGGCCTCAAGACCACGCCCATCACCGACCTCATCGGTAAGGGCAAGAAGCAGCGCACCATGCTGGACGTGCCCCTGCCCGACGTAGCCGCCTACGCCGCCGAGGACGCCGACATCACCTGGCGCCTCTACGAGAAGCTGGCCGAGCGCCTGGAGAGCCAGCCCGAGGCCATGCAGCACCTCTTCAACAACGTGGAGATGCCGCTGGTGCGCGTGCTGGCCGCAATGGAGCGCGAGGGCGTGACGCTGGACGCCGACATGCTGGTCGA
Organism: uncultured bacterium; assembly: GCA_964467885.1. Taxonomy (GTDB): domain Bacteria; phylum Deinococcota; class Deinococci; order Deinococcales; family Trueperaceae; genus JAAYYF01. Next base: position 5,064 of record CAYXUE010000007.1, read on the forward strand.
GTACTCCCAGGCGCTCACCGTGCGCTTGGACGAGCTGCGCCAGAACCTGTTCAAGGCCGCCGGCACCGAGTTCAACCCGGACTCGCCCAAGCAGCTGGGCGAGGTGCTGTTCGACAGGCTGGGCCTGCCCGTCATCAAGAAGACCAAGACCGGGCGCTCCACGGACGCCGAGGTGCTGGAGACGCTCGCCTCCGAGTCGGACCACCCGCTGCCGCAGCTGCTGCTCGAGTACCGCGAGCTGAACAAGCTGCTGGGCACCTACGTGCAGCCGCTGCCGGCCTACCTGGCCAAGAGCACCGGCCGCCTGCACGCCTCGTTCCACCAGACGGGCGCCGCCACCGGCCGCCTGTCGTCCTCGGACCCCAACATCCAGAACATCCCCATCCGCACGGAGACGGGCCGCGAGATCCGCAGGGCCTTCCGCGCGGGCGAGGGGAGAAGCCTGATCATGGCCGACTACTCGCAGGTGGAGCTGCGCATGCTGGCGCACTTCAGCCAGGACGAGGAGCTGGCCAAGGCGTTCCACGAGGGACTCGACATCCACGCCTACGTGGCCTCGCAGATCTTCGACACCCCCATCGAGGAGGTCGACTCCGATCAGCGGCGGGTGGCGAAGACCGTCAACTTCGGCATCGTCTACGGCCAGTCCGCTTTCGGACTGGCGCGCACCTTACGCATCCCGCAGAGGGAGGCCGCCGCGTTCATAGCCGCCTACAAGGAGCGCTACACGGGCCTCGACCGCTTCCTGCAGGCCTGCATAGAGGAGGCCGAGGAGAAGGGCTACGTGACCACCATCCTGGGCCGCCGCCGGGCCATAGACGACATCCGCTCACGCAACCGCAACCTGCGGCAGCTGGGCGAACGCCTGGCCATCAACACCGTCATCCAGGGCAGCGCCGCCGACCTGATCAAGGTGGCCATGGTGCAACTCATGCAGCGTCTGCGTCAGGAGCACGACCAAGCGCGCCTGCTCATCCAGGTGCACGACGAGCTGGTGCTGGAGGCGCCCACACCCGAGGCGGCCGACGTGCTGACCACCACGGTGGACGTGATGAGTAGCGCCCTGCCGCTGAGCGTGCCCCTCAAGGTTGACGCTTCGGTGGGCGAGAACTGGCTGGCCGGCAAGAGCTGAGCGGGCCGCACGGCTAGCCCGGAAGCCTGAACCCCACACCTGAACCGGACACTTGAGCGAGTTCCGCCGCCCTAGCCGACGGGCCCGGGCGGCGGAACTCGTTATCGGATAGCGGGGCGGGCTGGAGCCCTCCCACCATAGCGGAGCCTGCTACTTGGACGGCTCCTTTGGGTTCTCAGTCCTCACCCTGCAGACGCTGGGCCTCCTGACGGAACCAGCTGTATGTGGAGTTGCTGGGCTGCAGGTTAGCGGCGCGCGAGTAGGCGTTGTAGGCGTCCTGGTAGTTGCCCTGCTCGAAGGCCACGCGGCCCAGCCAGGCCCAAGCCTCGGCGTAGTCGGCGTTGCGCGCGGTGGCTTCGGCGAAGGCGTTGCGCGCGGCGGTCATGTTGCCCGCCTCGTACTCGGCCACGCCGTTGTAGAAGGCGGTGGCGGCTTGCACGCCCCAGCGCGCCTGAGCGCGCGAGAGGTCGAGGAAGTACTGGGCCCCGGCGTCGGACGGGTCGAGGTCCACGACCGTCTGCCAGGCTGCGGCGGCCTGGTCCGGCATGCCCGCCTCGAGCAGGATGCGGCCGAGCCAGCGGTGGGCTTCAACGTCGTCGGGCACGGCCCGGGTTACCGCCAGGTAGCGCTCGGCGGCCAGCTCGAGGTTGCCCTGCGCGTAGGCCGAGTAGGCGTTGGCGTTGGCGTCGCGCAGGTAGAGCTCGCGCGCCTCGTCGTCCAGGGTGCCGCCCGCGGCGATGAACTGGTTCCAGGTGTTGACGGCCGGACCCGGCCAGTTGGCGCGGCTGTAGGCCTCGGCCAGGAACCTTAGTGGCTCGGGATGGCCGGGGGCCAGCTCCACGGCGTTGCGGCCCTCACGGAACGCCTGCTGCCACAGCGGGCGGTCGGGGTACTGCGCGTCGTAGGTGGCCAGCGCCTCAGCCATGAGCTGCTCACCGCGCTCGATGGACTCGGCTGCGTTGACCGGCAGCGAGGACTGCGCGAAGGCGCCGGACAGGGCCAGCGACAGCGCCAGGAAGCCCGCGACCAGCAGGCCGGTCAGGGGGCGGTACCCTCCAACTTTCCTCAAGTCGTTCAGCATCTGATTCCTCCAAGGGGGCGCACGTACGAGAAAGTGCGTGTACGTGCTTACTTAACGGATCCTTTGTAGCCGTCCGACGTGACCAGAACATGAGCCCTGATTACGTTCCTGAAGGCACTGCAAGCTGCTCAGCGGACCGGACGGAAGGCAGCCGCACCTCGCTTGCGTATACGGCGCCCTACTCCTCTCATGATAGGCCCAATCGCGTGCAGGAACGTATGACGGACGTCATGTGACCCGATCTGTTCGCGCATGCCGGCTTCGTTGCGGTATGCTCCCTGCCCACTGAGTCAGAGGAAGTTGGAGAGCGAAATGAGAATCCTAGTTAGCAACGACGACGGCGTCTTCAGCCCCGGCATCAAGGCGCTGGCGCAGGTCGCCTCCGAGTTCGGGCAGGTCCGGGTGGTGGCCCCCGACGTGGAACAGTCCGCCATGAGTCACGCCATCACCATCCGGCGTCCGCTGCACTACACCAAGACCACCATCAACGGACTGGAGGCTTACCGCGTGGACGGTACCCCCGCCGACTGCGTGGCGCTGGGCGCCTTCAACTGGGACGAGGTCGACCTGGTCCTGAGCGGCATCAACCTGGGGTACAACATCGGCCACAACATCTGGCACTCGGGCACGGTAGCGGCCGCCAAGCAGGCCGCCTTCCTCCGCATCCCCGCCATCGCCTTCAGCGCACCCGGTGTGGGCGAAGAGGTGGACTACGAGAAGCTCAAGCCGTTCGTCAAGGACGTCATAGAACGGTTCCTCCAGGTGCCCGACATGCTGCTGCTGAACGCCAACCTGCCCGCCGTGCCCAAGGGCGTGGTCTGGACCAGGCAGTCGGTCAGGCATTACGAGGGCTACGTGATCTCGGGCGAGGACCCTTTGGGCCGCACGCACTACTGGTTCGCGGAGGAGCCCACCGAGCAGGTGGAGGAGGGCACCGACCGCTGGGCGGTGGAGCACGACATGGTCTCGCTCACGCCCATCCGGCTGGACCTCACGGACGAGCGCCTGCTGCAGCGCTCCAAAGCCGCCACCGGCGACGACGTGCGCGCGGAGGGTGTGCAGGGCTGACGCCCTGCTGAACTGGTTGCCGTAGGCTTCAGCGGCCGGTGGCCAGCAGCTGCGGCACGGTGGCCTCGGGCAGCGGCGGGGAGTAGAACGGCCCCTGTCCGTACGTGCAGCCCAGCTTGAGCAGCATGCTGTGCTGCTCGGCCGTGCGGACCCCCTTGGCCGTGACCGTGATGTTGAGGTTGGTGGCCATGGCCACCATGGCCCTGACCAGTTCGAGGCTCTTGGGGTCGTCCGGCAGGCGGCTGACCAGGTTCTCGTCGATCTTGATGGTGCCCACCCTGTAGCGCTGCAGGTTGTAGAGCGAGTGGTGCCCGCTGCCGAAGTCGTCTATGTGCAGGCTGATGCCGTTGGCCACGATCTTGAGGATGGCGGATTCGGCCACATCGCTGGCCTCGGTGAGTGCACCCTCGCCCAGCGAGATGGCGGAGGACTTCATGGCGGTGCCCTCCTCCTCGAAGACCCGTAGCAGCGCCTGCTCCGGCTGGAACGAGAGGAAGTGGCGGGGGTTGAAGTGGAGGAGCAGCAGCAGGTCGTCGTCGTACTGCTGGCGCCAGCCGTTGGCGGCCCTGCAGGCCTGCCGCCAGATCGCCTCGTCGATGTCTCGGCCGATGCCCATCTCCGTAGCTCGGGCGAGGAACTCCTTGGGTCGCAGCACGCCCCGCGTGGGGTGTTCCCAGCGAACCAGCGCTTCGAGGCCGATGACCTGACCATCCTCCATCCTGTGGATGGGGGAGTAATGCGGCGCGAACTCCTCCTGAGCGAAGGCGCGCCACAGGTCGTTCTCAAGCTCCAGCGCGGCCATGACCTCGTGGCGCATGCGCTGGTCGAACACGCGGTAGCGCGCGCGGCCAGCCTCCTTCGCGGCGTACATGGCCGTGTCGGCGTCCCGCAACACCTCGACCGGATCCGTGTAGCCCACCAGTGACGGCACGATGCCGATGCTGGCGCTGGTGAAGATGATGCGCTCGTCCACCAGTAGCGGCTCGGTGAACGCCTTGCGGATGCGGTCCGCCAAGTCGATGGCGCGGTCCGGGCTATCCAGGTGGTCCATGAGGATCACGAACTCGTCGCCGCCCAGCCGCGCCACGGTGTCCTCCGGCCGGATGATCTTGGAGAGCGTGTCGGCTATGCGGACGAGCATGGCGTCGCCCACCGAGTGACCGAGCGAGTCGTTCACCAGCTTGAAGCGGTCGAAGTCGATGAACAGCAGGCCGGCGTCGCGCGAGGGCTCGGTCAGGCGACGCTGCAGCACCTGCTCCAGCCGGTCCAGCAACAGCGCCCGGTTGGGTAGGCCCGTGAGCGTGTCGTGCAGCGCGTCGTAGAGCAGGCGCGCGTTCAGGCGCGAGAGCTCGTCCTCCTTGTCGCGCAGGACCTGCTCGCGTGCCCGGCGCTCGCTGATGTCCTCGAAGGTGGCCACGGCGTAGACCACGCGGCCCTTAGAGTCCTTCACTGGCGAGGCGTTGACCGAGAAGGGCACGGGGTTGCCGCTCCTGTCGCGTCGGACCAGCTCCTCCTGCCTCACGAACTCGCCTCGCAGCGCCCGCGCGACCGGGGTGTCGCCGCGGAAGTAAGGCGAGCCGTCGAGGTGCTCCACCCCCGTCCCCTCCATCACCACGGCGCGTATGTCCGCATGGACGAACTCCTCCACTAACTCCTCGGCGGTCCGGTTCAGCATGAATACCTCGCCGCTGGGCGCCTCCACCACCAGCAGCCCCATGGCCAGGTGGTCCAGCAGCGTATCCAGCAGCGCCCGCTTGCGCTCCACGCGGCCGCGCAGCTCACCGAGCTCCAGCTCGGACTGCAGGGGTTCGTGGACGGCCACCAGCAGTCCCTGGTGCTCGACCGACCCCTCGTTGCCTTCGAGGGGGGCGGCTGTGAGGCTGACGGCCGCTACGCCGCGGCCCAGGTCGTCGAAGTCGTAGTCGCCCAGGTCACGGCTCTCGCCCAGGGCGAGGCGCTGCTCCAGGTGCTCCGCGAGGGTGCTCGGCCTCTCGAACGGCGGGATGGAGAAGATGTGGGCTCCGAGGGTGGCCTCGGGCGTGTAGCCGTAGAGGTGCGTGGCTCGCCGGTTCCAGCCCCTCACCTTCTGGGCTCCGTCCGTGATGATGACGGCGTCCGGCAGTGAGTCCAGCAGGGCCAAGGCCCAGGAGGTGTCCTCGGGCGGCGCCAAGGTGCCCTGCGGCGCGTCGTCGTTGGCAGATCGTCGTGGACTCATGAGATGGCCAATATTACGCCGCCGGGGGGCGGTGCGCTGTCGTGCCCGCCGAGCAGGCGTTCCCCACGGTCACGCATCTTCGGGCGGACCCGCTCAGCAGTCCGTACGCAGCGGGCCGTTCACTCGAACTCGATGCGCGGCTGGAAGACGCTGCCGGCCGGCTGCAGCTGCGAGACCGTGACTCCTAGCAGCCTCACCGGCTCGTCGGGCCTGTCGGAGTCGAACGTCAACCTGCGCGCCACCGCCAGAAGTTCGTCCAGCTCGCTGAGAGGGCTCGCGGAAGTGTGGCTGCGCGTGATGGTGGTGAAGTCCTTGAAGCGCAGTTTCACGGTCACGGTTCGGCCGCGCATGCCTGCCCGAGCCAGGCGGTGCGCCACCTCGTCGGTCAGCTCCGTGAGCACGGGGTCGAGCTCCTGGCGGCCGGTTCTGTCGCGCTCGAAGGTGGTTTCCGCGCCCAGGGACTTGCGCTCGCGGTTGGGCTCGACCCGCCGGTCGTCGCGCCCGCAGGCGATCTCGTAGAAGAAGCGCCCGGACTTGCCGAACTCCCGCTCCAGCGCCGCGGGTCCGTAGGCGCGCAGGTCGGCGCCCGTGCGGAGGCCGAGTTCATGCATGCGCTCCCGTGTGGCTGGACCCACCCCGAAGAACTCGCCAACGGGGAGGGCGGCCAGGAAGGCTTCGGCCTCGTGCGGGAGGATGACGGTGAGGCCGTCCGGCTTGCGCAGGCCCGACGCCACCTTGGCCAGGAACTTGCCGGAGGCCACTCCCGCAGAGGCCGTCAGCCCGGTCTCCTGCCTGATGGCCGCTCTGATTGCGCGAGCCACCAGTGTGGCCGAAGGCGGTCCTAGATGGGGCTTGGTCACGTCGAGGTACGCCTCGTCCAGCGCCAGTGGCTCTACCAGGTCCGTGTAGCGCTGGAAGATGCCCCTAACTTGCTGCGAGACCTGGCGGTAGACGTCGAAGCGAGCGGGCATGACCACCAGTTCGGGGCAGAGCCGCAGTGCGCGGCGCATGGGCAGGGCGGAGTGCACGCCGAACTTGCGGGCCTCGTAGCTGGCGGCGGCCACCACGGCGCGCTCGCCGCGGCCACCCACCGCCACGGGCAGGCCCTTGAGGTGCGGATGGTCGCGCTGCTCCACGGAGGCGAAGAACGCGTCCATGTCCACGTGCACGATCTTCCTCGGTGCGGCGCCTGCCTTCATGCTGGGACCGTGCGCGCCTCCGTCAGGCTCTTCAGAACGGCCACCACCAGCTGTGCATCGCCCAGGCTGCGGTGCTCCTGCGGCGTCGTCAGCACGCGCTCCACCTGCGCAGCGCGCTCGAGCCGCATGCTGAGGCTGCCGATGCCGCGGGCCTGCGCGTAACCGCGCATGGCGCACTCGAAGGCGGGCAGCTGCGGCACCAGGCTCCAGAGTCGGCTGGTCTGCAGCGCCATGCGTTCGTCGAACGGCGCGTTCCACGCCAGCACGCGTCGGCCGTCCAGTTGACGCTCGAGCTCGAGCAGCACCTCCGGCCAGGTGGGTGCCCCAGCCAGATCGCTGATGGTCATGCCGTGGACGCGGCTGGCGGCCGCCGGTATCCGGCCGGCGCGGGGCCACACCTTCGTCTCCAGCAGCACCTCACCGCTGTGAGCCAACGCTGCTATCTCTATGATCTCGGCGCGCCTACCCAAGCCGGTGGTCTCCGTGTCGATCACCACGAACCCTTCGGAGAAGAGCCCCGCGAGCCACTTCCGTGGGTCGCCCGGACGGGGGTGAGCCAGCGCCCCGCCTACGGGGAGCTGGCCGCTCAGCTCACCGCGCGGAGCTCCCGGTTCCGGCGCGGACGTGGCGCCCGGGTTCCCGCCGCGGCGCGGGCGGCCGAACGGAAGGTGCTCCACCGCTACCGGCGGGCTCGCTCCCCGGAGGCTGCGACCGCGAGGCCACAGGTCGTGCTTCAGGCGCCTCGCCTCGCTGGTGCTGTAGAGGGGAAGGATAGTGCCGTCCTCCCGGACGAGCTCGGCCTGCGGTTCACCCAGGCGCGTGTAGCCGTTGGCGGTGAGCTCGTCCTCGGTGCGCAGGTCGCGCGGGGCGTCGCCTCGAGCCGTGTAACGGGGCAGGTCGCCTTCCACGCTGTGAGTCTACCGGCTGGGGCCTGAGAGGCCTGCAGCCCGGGATCGGAGTACCCAGCTGGCTGGCGCTAGGGCTGGCAACCGTACGGGGCGTCAATCCAAGTACGCATGCACGGTGTACGCGCTCAGCTCGCCGCCGGCGAACTCCAGCGTCACCTGCGCTGGGGGTGCCCCGTCCGCAGTGAGGAGGTGCGCCTCGGAGCCGACCTCGGTGTGGAGGGGTTGGGCTCCGCCCAGTGCGGCGCGGGTAGCGTTCGCGGGCATGCCGACCGTTAGGCCGTGGAACCGGACGCCGGGGGAGCTGACTCGGACGCTAGCGAGCAACTCCTCACCGCTGGCGCCGAGCAGGTAAACCTTCAACTGCACCGTGCCGTAGTCGCGGGTCTGGATGGTGTCCATCACCCACGGTTGGTGGCGGTTACGTACCTGCTCCTCGGTGACCGTGGCGGCGGGCGGCAGGCCCACCAGGTAGTCGGTGATGGCGTCCGGACCCTCGGGTTGCAGCATGGTCCGTAATAGCTCCTCCACCTCGACCTGAGACAGTTCCTGAGTGGTGGAAGGGGCCGCGGGCTCCAGGGCGCTGGTCGTCTGCTCCCCGCAGGCCGCCAGTAGTGCAGCCGCGAGAGTGATGATCACGACGAGCGCGGCGTTACGCGCGAGTCTGCGGGTGGGGAAGAAGACTGTCGGGCTGAAGCTAGGCAGACGCATCGGTCCTCCTCGTTCGCCGAACCGGGCGGCGGTGCCGGGGCTGGGGTGCCCCGGGTCTACCGAGCCGGCGCCGGTCCCTCCGCGGGACCTGCTGCCGGAGGCCCGGTTGGGCACTAACCTTAAGCCGACCTTGCACCTGGAGCCTGAGCGCTCGTCACAAGCGCTCTCATCCTCAGCTCATGACCTTGCCGCGGGTCTTCCGCTAGGGGTCGCGGCCCGACGCATAGCCCGGAGGGAAGCCATAGAACACGGGCATCTCGCATACCGCCGAGACAACTGCATCTACAATGGCAGCAACCTTACGGAGGTGAGGCACATGCAGATCCGCATCACGGTGAGGCAGCTGCTTCGTGAGAAGGGGCCCGCGGTCTGGACGGTGGAACCCGACGCCAGCGTGTTCGATGCGCTGCAGCTGATGGCCGACAAGAACGTCGGGGCGCTTCCGGTCATGAGGGATGGCCAGCTGGTCGGCATCTTCTCGGAGAGGGATTACGCCCGTAAGGTCATCCTGCACGGCCACGCCTCGCGGGAGACGCCTGTACGCGCCATCATGACCGAGAACGTGGTCACGGTGACCCCGGATCAGGACCTGAGCGACTGCATGCGGCTGATGACCGACAAGCGCATCAGGCACCTGCCGGTCATGGAGGGCGGCCAGCAGGTAGGCCTGCTGTCGATCGGAGACGTGATGAAGGCCGTCCTGGCTGAACAGGAGTTCCTCATCAGTCAGCTTAGTGACTACATCGGCGGCACCACGGTCTAGATAAAGGGAAAGCTGGGCGCTGGAGAGCCAGCGGAGTGTGCCGGCCCGCCAGGGGAGCCGGACTAGCCGGATCGCTACCGGAACCTTTTACAAGGCGAGGCTTGGTAAAGTGCTCCTGGTCGTGCTAAATTGCATCAGGTGAGATCATGAGCACTCGGTATCTGGTCGTCGGTGGTGGCATGACAGGAGACGCAGCGGTCAAAGCGCTCCGCAGGGCCGACCCCGAGGGAGAGGTGACCCTCGTCAGCCTCGAAACCCGCGCGCCCTACAAGCGGCCTCCGCTTTCGAAGGGGCTCTGGAAGGGCGAGAGCGTGGACAGGGTGGGCCTCGGCACAGACGCCACGGGCGCCAACCTTTTGTTAGGGAGGCGCGCCGTGGCCCTCGATGTGGAGGGCGCCAGCGTCCAACTGGACGACGGCAGCATCGTCGCTTACGACTACCTCCTCCTCGCCACCGGCGCTCGGGCACGGAGCCTGCCGGCCCTGGAGGGCCTCGAGAGCGTAGTGCCCTACCGCACCTGGAGCGATTACCAGCTCGTGAAGGAGCGCGCGCGGCAGGGCGCGCGTGTGGCCGTAATCGGCGGCGGATTCATCGGTTCCGAGATGGCTGCGGCGCTGAGCTCGAACGGGGCGGAGGTCACGATGATCTTCCCCGAACCCAGCATCGGCGGCGGCCGCTTCCCCGACTCCGTAGCCGCGCTGGTGGACGAAGACTACGCGGCTCGCGGGGTCACCTTGCGCAGCGGCCGCACCGTGAAGTCGGCGCGCGCGCAGGGCGACGGCGCGGTGCTCGAGCTGGACGACGGCTCGGAGCTGGCCGCCGACCTGGTGATCGTAGGTGTGGGCGCGGTGCCCAACCACGAGTTGGCGCAGCAGGCGGGCCTGAGGACGGAGAACGGTATCTGGGTCGACGCCTCGTTGCGCGCGCTGAACAGCCACGGCCCGCTGGAGAACGTCTTCGCCGCCGGCGACGTGGCCAACATGGAATGGCCGGCGCTGGGCCGCCGCCTACGCATAGAGCACGAGGACAACGCGTACAGCATGGGTTCGGCCGCCGGGCGCGCCATGGCTGCGGCAGCCAGAGGGTCGGCTACCGGTGAGGGCAGCTACAGCCACCTGCCGTTCTTCTACTCGGACCTGTTCGACAACGGTTACGAGGCCGTAGGCCTGCTCGACCGCCGCCTGGAGGTAGTCGAGGATTGGCGCGTGCCGGGCAAGGAAGGGGTCGTCTACTACATGGAAGACGGCCTCGTCAGGGGCGTGCTCCTCTGGAACACATGGGGGCAGGTCGACGCCGCCCGCGACCTCATCGAAGCGCAGAAGCCCCTCTCGCATACGGACCTCATGGGGAGGTTACCCACCGATGATTAGCTCCTTCTACACCGCGCAGCAGGGCAGCGCAGCCTTGCTGCCCGCAACGAGCCCGACGCGCCGGCAGGCGCCTCGCGTGGCGGGCGCCATCGTCACCACCTCGCAGTTGCAGCTCAAGAGGGGGGAGACCCTCTACGAGGAGGGCGAACGCCCCTCCGTGCCCTACCTGGTGCTGAGCGGAGTGCTGCGCGTGATGGTTACGGCAGCCACCGGCCGCGAACGACTGGCCGACCTGGCGGGGCCAGGCGATGTGCTGGCCACCTCGGTCTTCGATGCCAGCCCAGCGGCGGAGAGCGTCGTAGCCGCCGCGGACGCCGTGGTGCTGCCCATAGACGTCCACGCCACCCTGGCGCGCGTCAGGGGGCGCCAGGACCTGGCTGCCGCGCTTGTCAGGCAGCTGAACCGCAGCCGGGAGATGGCGGACGACCTGGGACTGCCGATGGGTGCGCGCATATGCCGCATCCTGGCCCGCGTGGCGGAGCGCCTGGGCGAGAAGGTCGAGATCGAGAGCGCAGAGGGTGAGCCGCCGACCACGGAGTGGCGCCACCTGCCGTTCAGCCTCACCCACGACGACGTGGCCCTACTGGCGGGTTGCGCGCGCGTCACGGCCACCCGCGTGCTGGGTGAGCTGAAGGAGGCCCAGGTACTGGACGGTCACCGCGGCAACTACTCCGTGGTGCCGTCGGCCCTGGATGCCGCCGCCGACCGCTACGTCTACGAAGTTCTCTGACCGTACCCTTACCGGTTCGGCCTGACTCTGGCCATAGGTGAGGCTTAGTTCGCACCCCAACGGGGGTGCGTTCCGATAGCATCGCCCCAAGAGGGGAGGGGGTGGCTATTCCCAGGCGGCTCGATCCCAGTTGGGGACTCCCATCGTGCCGTCGCTGTTCCGCTCCCCTCGACTTCCATCCTGCCACCCTGTCTCATGCTCCGCGCACGGCGGTGTCACGGCGCGCGGTGAAGGCACCGTTCCTCGCGGCCAGCACGGGCTGAGGGTGTCTTCAGTACACTCGCCCGGATAACTCCGACCTTACTTGACTGCCGTCAGGCACGCATTCCCGAGAGGTGGCGGGCCCGTTGTCCCGTGGTGGCCGAGAGAAAGGGCTCCACACGCCGCTCTGGGCGTGGTAGAAACTACAACATGAACAAAACCCAACTCGCCGAAAAGCTGGCCAAGACCACCGATCTGAGCGTTGCCAAGGCCAAAGAAGTAGTAGACGCCATCTTCTCGACCGCTGACCGCAAGGGCATCATCGCCATCGAGCTCGACGCCGGCCGCAAGGTGCAGATCACCGGCTTCGGCACGTTCGAGACGGTTTGGCGCGGTGAGCGCAAGGGCGTCAACCCCGGCACGGGCGAAGCCATCACCATCCCCGGCAAGCACTACGCCACGTTCCGCGTGGGCAAGGGCCTCAAGGAGCGCGTAGAGAAGTAAGCAGAGAAGTAAGCGTTTCATGGATCCGGTGAGGGCCCGCGCCCTCCCCGTTCGGATACCAGCAAGTGCGAGGGCCCGGCTGAGATGCCGGGCCCTTCCGTTCTTAGGTAGCTCGTCGTTGGTGGTCCCGCCTGGCGTACGCCGGCGGTGAACCTCAGGCCGCGTCGCCTTCCGACTCGTGCGCCTTGCACTTGGGCATGTAGGTGCGCGCCCACTTGTCGATGGCGTCGATGATGCCCTGCAGTTCCCTGCCGGATTCCGTCAGCTCGTAGCGCGTCCGGGGCGGCATGGTCGATTCGATGGTCTTGCTCACCAGCCCGAGGCGCTCCAGGTGCTCCAGGCGCTGGGAGAGGGTGGTGGTGTTGACCCCGCCGACCGCCCTGCTCAGCTCGTTGAAACCGTGAGGGCCTTCGAGCAGGGCGCGCACGATGTGCAGCACCCACTTCTCCTGCAGCAGGTCGATCGAGTCGTATACGGGGCAGTAGCTCACCGCGGCTTCGTCGGCTCCGTTCGCCATGGCGGCAGTATATCACATGGACCGCACCTGATAATGCAGTGCTTGACATAATAGAGCGCTTGATGCTACGTTCTGTAGGAGCAGCGGGCGGAACGCCCGACTCATCCCCGGAACATCACAAGAAGGAGTTGTTCATGAGCTTGAACCTTGACACCACCCACAGCAGCGTCGAGTTCTCCGTGCGTCACATGGGCCTCGCCACCGTGCGCGGCCGCTTCGAGGACTTCACCGTCGACGCGGAGGTCAACGAGCAGGGCGAACCGACCCGCGTGAAGGCCGTCATCGACGCCGCCAGCATCAACACCGGCACGGCGGACCGTGACGCGCACCTGCGCAGCGCCGACTTCTTCGACGTGGAGAACTACCCGAGCATCACCTTCGAGTCCACTTCCATCGAGCGCCGTGGCGACAAGTACGTGATCGAAGGCGATCTCACCATGCGTGGTGTCACGAAGCCCGCCTCCTTCGAGGCCGAGGTCTCCGACTTCGTGAAGGACCCCTGGGGCAACCCGCGCCTGGCGGCCGAAGCTACCGGCAAGATCAACCGCACCGATTGGGGCCTCAAATGGAACCAGGTGTTGGAGGCCGGCTCGCTGCTCGTGAGCGAGGACGTGCGCTTCACCCTCAACGTTCAACTCGTCAAGCAGGAAGAGGTAGCCGCCTAAGGTAGCCACCCGGCCCAGTGAGACCGCAGGTAGAGCCCGCCGCGCCAGTTCGCGGCGGGCCCCATCTTTCTCGAGCCCTTGGGAGCAGATACGCTGTCCAGGACGGGTCGGAAGGCATGTGCCCGAGCATAGGTGTTCTCCTATACTCCACTGCCAACCCTCCCCAAGGGCGGCGTCGCATGCTATCCTCCTTCGCGGTCAGGCCGATGCCGAAAGCCGGACCACACATGCGCCCCAACCGGCCCCCCACGGTTGGGGCGCTTCCCTTCCACCGACCCCTACTCCCACCTCAGGAACTCATAGCGGCAGAAGCCGCTCGGCGGCGTTGCGCGCCGCCTCAGCGGCCTCGTCGCCCTGCTGGATGAGCGCGGCCACGCTGGCGCCCTCCAGCAGGAGGTGGAGCTGCAGGGCCAGCTGGCCGGGCTCGGCTACTCCTGCCTCCGAAAGGCGCTCACGGAAGTAGGCCCTGACAGCTTCGTGGTGCGCCCTGGCGTAGGGCCGGGCCGCGTTCAGCTGACCGCCAAGCTCGAAGGTGGCGGCCAGCAGCGGGCAGCCGCGGTAGTCCGGCGCCGCGAACCACTCCTGCAGCAGGTCGAACACCGCCAGGATCTGGCCGCGCGGCGTGGAGCTCATCTCCGTGGCGCGCGTCAACCAGGCCGCCCGCTCCTCCTTCCTGCGCTCCAGAACGGCCTTGATCAGGTCGTCCTTACTGGGGTAGTGATGGTAGAAGGTCATCCGCGCCACTCCCGCACGCGCGATGATCTCGTTGATCCCTACGTTGGGTACCCCGCGCGTGTAGAAGAGCCGAGAGGCAGCATCGAGCAGCCGCTCCGCAGCGGATGGAGTCGCATCATCACTCATGGACCCATTATATGTACCGGTCGGTATAAACGCGATGTTGCCGCTCACACCGGCTACGACACGCCGTAGGCTCCGGAGTCGACCATGCCCGCCACCAGCAGGTGGAGGTAGACGAAGCCGGCGTACGGCTGCCAGGGCCGCACCGTCTCGGCTACCCACTCGTAGCTCGGTTTGCCCGCCACGCCCATGAAACGCGCCAATCCGTTCCGCGCCCCCGAGTCGCCGTAGGGGAAGACGTCGAGTCGCCCCAGGCCCCGCAACAGCACGTAATCGGACGTCCAGCGTCCTACGCCGAAGAGCCTCTGCAACCGCTCCGCGGCGACCTCGTTGGTGGCGGACGGCAGCTCGGTCAAATCGAGGACGCCGTCGACGCACTCCTGGGCCAACTCGATCAGGGTGCGTGCCTTGGCGCCGCTCAGCCCCAAGGCCGTGAGCTCCGCTGGTTCACGCGCAGCCAGCGCGGTCGCGTCGGGCAGGGGCAGTGGAGCCGCCTGACCCGAATCCTGGAGCTCAGCGTGGATGCTCGGACCGTAGGCGCGGGCCAGGGCCTCCAGGAGCCGCAAGCCCAGTACCAGCGTCACCTGCTGGCACGGCACGGCGTTAAGTAGCGCCTGGAACACTCCCGGGTAACGCGGCGGCCGCAAGCCCTCCAGCCGAGTGACCAGAGGGGCCAGGCGCTCGTCGGAGGCGGCCAGTAGCCGGAAGGGCGCTAGGTCCGCCTCGAAGCCGAACATGTGCGTCACCGCGCGCTCCGCCGCGGTAGCCAGCAGCTGCTCGGGTAAGCGGCCTGAAGCGCGCACAAGCAGCGACCCCGTCCGTGCTCCGGTGGACGGCTGCGCGGCGGCTGCGCCACCGTCCGCCACCTCGAGAAGGAACTGCTCCACCGGCTCCGGTCCGTACGGCTCGCGCACGGGCACCCAGCGGCGGTAGACACCCTCACGCCACGTGTCCAGGCGGTTGTTGGGGCGGCGTACCAGGGCCAAGGCCGTCAGGTCGAGGCGGAACGGCTGAGGCGGCTTCAGCGCGAACTCCACCCGCGTCAGTTCAGCCGCTTGCCCCGCTGCTCGTCGGCTGTGCGTCACGTAGCCGAGCCTACCCTCAGGGGCGCGGTGGTAGCCAGGCGGATGACCCCCTCAACGGCTGCCCTTGCCTGCGGTAACATTCCGGCGTAGCCGAACTGTCAGCGCGACTCGCGTACGCCGTGAAGCCGCCAGCACTGTGGTTCGACGCGGAGCCGTTACCGGCGTGCAGCTCGCGCCGGGCTTGGAGGAAGCCATGCAGGACCCCTTCGTAGATCGCCTTGCCGGTAGGATGCAGAACCTGAAGTCGTCCGCCATCCGCGAGATCCTCAAGCTGGCCTCCAAGCCGGACGTCATCTCCTTCGCTGGCGGCCTGCCCGCGCCCGAACTGTTCCCCTTGGACGAGATCCGGGCGGCCTCGGACCGTGTGCTGGAGCGGGTGGGCCAGCGCGCGCTGCAGTACGGCCCCACGGAGGGCGTGGCCGATCTGCGCGCCCTGATAGCGGAGCGCGCCTCAGCCGCCGACCCGGACGCGGAGCCGGTGGACCCGGAGCAGGTCCTGGTGACCACCGGCTCGCAGCAGGCGCTGGACCTGCTGGCCAAGGCCCTCATCGATCCGGGCGACCCCATCGTCACCGAGAACCCCAGCTACTTGGGCGCGCTGCAGGCGTTCCGCCTCTTCCAGGCCACCTACTGGACGGTGGACATGGACGACGACGGTGCCATCCCCAGCGAGCTGGAACCGCTGCTGGCGCGCTCGCCCAAGTTCGCCTACATCCTGCCCACCTTCCAGAACCCCACCGGCCGCAGCATGGACCAGGCACGCCGCGAAGACGTGGCCAGCCTCTTCGAGAAGCACCGGGTGCCGCTGGTGGAGGACGACCCGTACGGCTCGCTGACGTTCGGGCCACGTAGCGGCAGCACTCTCAGGTCGTTGGCGCCGGAGGTCACGCTGCACCTGGGCACCTTCTCCAAGATCCTCGCGCCCGGCCTGCGTCTAGGCTGGGTCATCGGACCCAAGTCCTGGGTGGCGCGCCTGGCGCAGATCAAACAGTCGGCCGATCTGCACACCTCGAGCCTCTCGCAGTACGTGGCGCTGGAGGTCATGCGCTCCGGGGCCATAGACGAGCACATCGGGCGCATCTGCGACTCCTACGGGGAGCGTTGCGCGGCCATGCTCCAGGCCATCGAGCAGCACTTCCCCAAGGGCACCACTTGGACCGTGCCCACGGGCGGCATGTTCGTCTGGGTCGAGCTGCCCGCGGGTGTCGACACGGCCGCGCTGCTTCCCCGCGTGGTGGAGGAGGAGAGCGTGGCTTACGTGTCGGGCGCGCCGTTCCACCCCAACGGCGGGGGCGAGAACACCATGCGCCTCAACTTCACCCATGCCGGGCCCGACGTCGTCCGAGACGGCGTGGCGCGGCTCGGCGCGGCGCTGACGCGGGCCATGGACGCCGTGGGCGCCTGAGCTTCGCGCTCCGGAAGCTGACCGGCTAATCCCAGCTGTCCAGGCTGGCCCGCAGCCGCCGGCGGTCCGCCTTGGCGTAATGCCGCGCCATATCGAGCGTGGAGTGCCGGAGGTGGTCCTGCACCTGGCCCAGGTCGCCCGTCTGGCGGTAGAGGCGCGTACCCGCAGCGTGCCGCAGGGCATGCACCCCCTTGAACGTCACCTCCGCGCGGTCGCACAGCCGGCGCAGGCGGTTGTAGATGCCGAACTGGCTCCTCAGTTCCAGTACGGTCTCGCGCGCTTCGCCGCTGGCCTCCATGGCCCGCTTGTAGACGTGCAGCCCCTCGGCTAGCTTGGGACTCACCGCCACGCGCGCGGTCTTGGCGCCCTTCCCCTCCACCACCCGCAGCTCCCCACCCTTCAGGTCCACGTCGTCCCAGGTGAGGCTCAGCATCTCGCTCACCCGCAGGCCGCCGTGGCTGCCCAGCAGGAGGATCACACGCTCCTGCTGGTCCTTGGCCGCTGCCAGCAGCTCGATGAGCTCGAACTCCGTGTAGACGCGGGTGCTCTCGTTGTCCTCGGCCCGCGTGGTGGAGCGGCCCATGCGCACGTCGCGGAACGGGTCGGCCTCGGTGGCCCCCGCCCAGGCCAGGGCGTCGTAAAGGGCGCGGCCGGCGGCCACGCGCAGGCTCACGGTGGCGTGCGAGAGGGGACCTTTCTTGACGGAGCGTCCACGGCGCGTGCCGGACGGCTCAGCCTGCAGCACAGCCGAGCGGTCGCCCGCCCGCAGGCGCTGCACGTAGAGCGGCCCGGCGTCGCGGGAGGGACGCAGCAGGTTCTCGCCCTGCCACATGACCAGCAGCTCGTGCAGCCCGCGCCGGTAGGCCCGCAGGGTGTGCGCGCTTGTGGTCACCCCACTGAGACCACGCAGCGTCAGGTGGGCCTGCATCAGCTCCCAGAGGGCTTCCTCGTCACGTTCGTTGGCCGCTGTGACAGCGAAGCGGCGCAGGGCCGCCTCGGACAGGCCCTGCAGGCGCGCCACGCGCTGGAGGGTAGTTGCCCCGGAGAGCTCCAGGGAGGTGATGGGCGCGGACTCGCTCATGACCCGAGTCTAAGAGCGGAACGGGGGAGAGTCGGTGAGTTAAGCCGCATTATCAAATGCTCTCGGTCCGTCACAGCCGTGCACGACGCGCCGCCTATCATGAGTCGTGCCTACTAACCCGGCTTGGTGGTTGCTCGTCGGCGGACTGGCTGCAGCGCTGGTAGCGACGCTCCTCGTAGTCCGGGCAGCCAAGGTACGGGAGTCTGCCACCGTCAGGTTGTTGAACGACCTCCAGAGCCACATAAGGGAGGCCGCCATCTCGGATGGGCTCCCACTGAAGCTCGGGCCACTAACGGCGCGCAACGGGGGCGTAGGCAACCTGGTGGTCTGGGACCTGCTGGGGCAGGCGCCCGCCGTGCTGACCTCCACAGAAGACGTGATCCTCTCCAAGCACGAACGCCTTCTGGCGGACGCCATGAGTTCACAAGAGCCCATCCACCTGGGCAGGGCGCGACCGGACACCGGCCCGAAGCGCTTCGGGCTAGCCGCAGTCATGGGGCAGCCGGGCGAACCGATGGTCGGCTTCACCTTCTTCCGGACGCGAGCCTTCTCGCCCCAGGAGATCAGCCTGGCCTCCATGCTCAGCCGTCTGGTGGGAGAGTCGCTGGAGCACATGCTGGAACAGCGCCGCAGTGCGGTACTGAGGGAACTGGTGGACGCCGTGGACAACGCGGGCAACGTGGCTCAGGTGGTGCAGGTGGCCATAGACCTCCTGGCCGGCGCCACCGAAGGCCTCCTCACCGCACTCTTCCGCTACGACCGCGGGGTCTTCAAGCCCGAGGTCATAGCGGGCAAGGTACCCGCCGAACTGCGCGAGTACCTCATGGAAGGGTTCCCCGCCGGCGAAGGCCTTACCTGGGACGTCTACCGCACGGGCGAGGCGGTCTTCCTCGAGGAGTACAGCCACCATCCCGCAGCCATGGAAGAACTGCTGGACCAAGGGCTCAAGGCCATCGCTCTGGTGCCGCTGGAGCCGCGCGCTGGTAGCCGCCGGCTCCTCGCCGTAGGTGGGACCGACCCCAAGCGTTGGACGCCGCACGACCGCGAACTGATCGAGCGTTTCCGCCAGGTGCTGCGCCTGCTGGTCAGGCAGCGCACGTCCGAGGAGAGACTGGCGGCCGTGATGCAGCTGGAGCGCGAGTTGGTGGTGACCGAGCTGGAGCAACTGCCCGAGAAGCTGCTCGACGCGGCGGTGCGGATGGTGCCCGGGGCCGAAGCCGGTAGCCTCCTCGTGCGCGAGGGACCGGTGTTCCGCTTCGCCGCGGTGCACGGCGCGGCCCTGCCGGAGCTGGACGACCTGGAGTTCACCGAGGAGGAGATGCTGCAGTGGTACGGCCAGGGGAGAGGCCCCTTCTTGCGCGGCGAGCCGCGCCTGGCCGTGGCTACGGATCACGTGGGGTTGGTCGACGAGTACGCGCCCCGGAAGGTCGTGGAGTTGGTGGCCCAACGCGGCGCCCTCCTGGCCGACCTCTGCCTGCCGGTGGTGGACGGCGGCGAGGTGGTGGCCGTGCTGAACCTCGACGCCTTCCACGACGCCCACGCTTTCGGCCACGACGCCTTCGAGGTCATAGCCGCATTCCAGCCCCTCATAGCCTTCGTGCTGCGGGATGCCGAACTGAGGCGCCGTCTGGCGGTTACCGCCACCACCGACGCCCTCACGGGATTGCCGAACAGACGTGCTTTCGACGAGCAGGCGGCCCACGCGCTCGCTGCCGCTGAGCGGTACGGCACGAGCATGGCGCTGCTCATCATGGACATGTCCGGCTTCAAGGCCGTGAACGACAAGTACGGGCACAAGGTGGGCGACAGGGTGCTGCAGGAGGTGGCAGCGGCGCTGAACGCAGTTCCGCGCGGCGGTGACGTGGTCTACCGCTGGGGTGGCGACGAGTTCGCAGCCCTACTGCGCAACGTGGAGAGGGAGGAAGCGGAGCAGGTGGGCGCGCGTTTCTCCGAAGTGGTCAGGCAGCTCGAGTCCGAAGCGGGGCCTCTGAACCTCAGCGTAGGCGCCGCCATCTACCCGGAGGACTCCGACTCGCTGAGCGGTCTCCTCGAGGTCGCAGACGCACGCATGTACGAGTCCCGGGGCGTGAAACCACGGTCGTAAGGCTGAGGGGTCGCCTGCAGCCAGTTCTTAGAGGTGCCACGACGGTCCACCACCGACCTGTGGCGTGACCCTCGGCGAGTAACCTTGAGCATGGACCCCTTCCTGTACGGCGACGTGGACGGAGTTGACCCCCAGACCAGCGCTTGGCTGCGGGGCCTACAGCATCTCGAGGAGAACCTGCAGAACTGGGTGACGGACCTGGACCAGGAGGGCTACTGGTGGGTGCCCAGCGAGGCTGTCAACCCGATAGGCAGCCTGGTGCGGCACATCGGCGGGGCCAGCCTGCGTCTGCTGCACTACGCGCAGGGTCGGATGCCCTCGGACGAACTCCGCGAGGAGGGCGCCACGGACTTCGTGCCGTCGGGGGCGCCGGGCAGGGAGTTGCTGGCGGAGTGCCTGGAGCGTCTGGCCACAGTGCGCGCCGGCCTGAAGGCGCTGTCACCCGACGAGCATGCGCTCGTGCGGGAGGTGGGGCGCAAGCGGATCCCCGTGCGTACCACGATCATCGTGCAGCACCTGCTGGAGCACGGCCACGCTCACGCGGGCCAGGTGATCACCATGCGCAAGCTCTACGACGCCGTAGGGCGGCCGTAGGCACAGGGCACTTGGTCAAGGCTCAGTCGGCCAGGGCCTCCAGGATGACGCGGGCGTTCACCAGCAGCAACTCGTCGTAGGTTTCCGGGCCGGGCGCACCCCCGAGGGGGTCGAGCACCGCCACGGCCACGTCCGCGCTCTGCGCCACCACCTCGGCCGAGCGCGTGCCCAGCTGCCGCTCAGCGAAGATGGCCTTGGCGCCCGACGCCATGACGTCGCGCACGGCCTCAGCCACGTAGCGCGGGCTGGGCTCCCGGCCCGGGAAGGGCTCGAGCATGATGACCAGCTGCAGATCGTAGCGCTGCGCGAAGTAGACCCAGGCGTCGTGGAACGGCACGAAGGGCGCGCCCGCCACTGGGGCGAGGAGCGATTGCAGTTCCTGATCCAACGTCCTCAGCTCCTCCTGGAGGCGCGCCGCGTTGGCCTGATAGGAGGGTGCGCCCTCGGGGTCAAGCTCGCTCAAGGCGCCCGCCAGCGCGTCGACGGCCTGGATCATCAGGACGGGATCCAGCCAGATGTGGGAGTTGGTCGCCCCGTGGTCGTGGGCGTGGTCTGCGTGGCCGCCAGGTTCGTCCCCGTGTTCGTCATGTTCTTGGGCTTCCAGCGGGCTGAACTCCAAGGAATCCATGACCACCAGAACCGGCGTGTCGGGTGCGGCAGCCTCGATGAGCCGGACCAGCCAGAGGTCCAGGCCGCCGTTCATGACCACCAGGTCGGCGCGGGCCAGCGTGGTCGCCCGCGACGGTGTGGGATCGAAGGCGTGCGGCGAGGCGCCTGGCGGCAGGATGGTGCTCACCCGTGCCCTGCCTCCGGCCACGCGTTCCACCAGGTCCTGGTACGGATTGATGCTCACCACGATCTCGAGGAGCCGTTCCTGCTGGGCCGGTTGCGCATCGGCCCCGGACGGGAGAACGAGGACGGCGCCCGCCACCAGGGCCAGGACGACTAGCCGTAGCCAAGAGAGGAGGGCGGGTCGGTCACGTCGGTGAGTGCCTGCTGTCACGAGCGTAAGTATACGTAAGGGGTGCCGCGCGGCATGCAGCGGGCGCTAGGCGGCCAGTCCGGCGGCCTGCGCCATCTTCCGGCATGCGTGACGCGTCGCCGCTTCCTGTCGCGTAGCAGGGTACTCTTAGGCATCAACGGCACGACCCACAGGTCTTGCGACCCTGCTTGGAGGAGCCATGCCCACCGACCCCGCCCAGAACCTGACTGAACTCGAACTCGACGCTCTCTGGACCATCTACGAAGGCCATAGCCTTGTCATCGAGTACCCGGAGCGCGAGGACGAGGACCCGTACGCGCACGCCATCATGGAGGTCCGATTCGAGGAAGGCGAGGCCGTGGCCGAGGTGGCCGAGATCCCGCTGGACACGGCGCGGCTGCTGATCGGCGAGGGCTTCCTCGCCCTGAGCGAGGACGGCCCCGTGCTCGACGAGAACGAGTGGTTCGACGAGGAGTTGAACACCAACGTGCGAGCCGAGGAGTACGTGCTCTCCGAGAAGGGCCAGAGCGTCATCGACGCCACGGCTGACGGTGACGCCAGCGAGCTGGGCGACGACGGAGACGATGACTGGGATGATGAAGACGACCTCGACGAAGATGACCTCGACGAGGACTGGGACGACGAAGACGACTGGGATGACGAGGACGACCTCGGAGAGCAGGACGACGACGAAGACTGAGACGAGGACTGAGACGAGGACTGAACCTCACCGGTGATCGAACGAGCCCCGGCCCCGCGGCCGGGGCTTTCTTTGCGGTCCCGGTGTTCGTTACCGGTTCTCCCGATGGATGCACGGGCGAACTGGCGAGGATCCTCGCCCACGGAGGATATTTGATAAGAGCAGTTATCAAATCGTATATGCTTTTCTCACATATGCACTCACCGCCAACCTAGCGCCGATTACTTGAACTGCCATCTAAGAGCGGATATGCATCCTTGGTCGCTGCAGCCTCCCGCGTACGGACCCACCTGGCTCGAGCCTTTCAGTTTCCCGATATCAGCTGCCGGCGCCCCATGCTACAGCGGTGCGTTCTCCAACTACCTGTGGCTGCACAGGCACCTGGGACATAGCACTACAGATCCGCGGCATTTGATAATCCGCTGCTGGCGCTAGGCGATGCCCAACCGGGCGGCTTCCCGCCGGTAGGTCGACCACCTCGGAACAGCCGCTCCAGCTTCGTCGCAGCGGCCGAACCTCACTCCAGCCAGGCCCCGGCGGCCCCAAGCTCCGGCCGGCTACGGTTGCCCTTGAAAGTGGTTGGACCACTAGAGCCGCGTCTCCAGCGGTGCAAGTGCATGATCCGTCACATCTCGCTTCCAGTGGTCGGACCACAGTGGCATAGGTCGGACCTCTTCTGCTACAATCCGGCTACTCGCTCAGTGGAGCTGGAAGGAGAGTCGGCTGTGACGCAGGTAAGTTCTGGAAGCCGCGTTGTCGATCAGGCACGCGACGCCCTGGCAGCGTTCGTGCGCAACGCCCCCGAAGGGAGCAAGCTCCCTCCGGAGCGCGAATTGGCCCAGAAGTTGGGGGTCTCCAGGACCACGCTGCGTGATGGGGTCAGCAGGCTGGCCCTGCTAGGCCTGCTCGAGGTGCGTCACGGCGACGGCACCTACGTGCGCTCGCCCGACGCCTCCCAGCTGGCCCTGCCGTTCAGGTCTCTTCTCGAGTACAACCCCGAGGCGCCCGGAGAGCTCCTCGCACTCAAGCGGCTTCTAGAGCCCGAGCTCGCTGCTGCCGCCGCGCGTAACGCCACGGATGAAGACGTGGCGGCCCTGAGGGGCGCCGTGCAGCAGGAGCGCTCGGAGCTGGTGCGCCAGGGCGAGAAGCGTCGCCCCGGACGCCGTCAGGCGGCCCGGCGTTCACTGGAAGCGCTGATGATAACGGCGGCCGGACCTTCCTTGCTGGGCACGCTGGTCAACCTGGCCACGGAGCTCCTGAGGCCCTCCCTCACGGAGCACCTCCCCCCTGCTTTCCGCCAGTTGGCAGTCGAGCAGCGGGCGGCCATAGTCGAGGCCATCGCGGTAGGCGAGCCGGAAGCAGCTCGCGGCGCCATGGAGCTTCACCTGAACACGCTCACCAAGGCGCTGGAGGCTGTGGAGCCCGGTAGCTTCGGCCGATCGGACGCCAACGGCCGAACCTCGGCACTGGCCTCCTGAATCGTAAGATCTCGACGGCATCTGCCGCCCAGGCCGCAGGGCTACCGCCCCGCCGATAGTAGTCGCTGGTCAGCGCACCCGGCGGACCATGTACGCGTCGCCCCGCAAGGGCGTGTAGCGCTCTCGGTCCTCGGCCAGTCGCAGCATGGCACTGGAGACGCGCTCGTGACTGATGCCCAGCTTCTCCGCCAGGTCTTCACAGCGCACGATGGCGGGCACGTCCGGCTGGTGCAGGTACGCCCGGAGTTCGGCCATGTCGGACTCTACGCTGTGAGCCTCGTCGGTGGTTCGGAGATGCGGCTGGACCTCGGTGTCGAAATCCACGTCGTACACGGACTCGTCCACGATCACCGCCGTTGGCGGTTGTTTCGCCGGTTGCTGCGCCTCGGCGATCGGCGTTGCTGCAGCCTCGAGGTCGTCAGAACGGCGCCGTGGCGTGGGTGCGGGCACCTCCGCTGCGGTCTCCACCCGGATGGACCGGGTTGGACCTGCGCTCTCGCCGGACCGGTCACCAGCCGCGGGGCGATCGGCGGGCGCTGTCGGCCGCCTAGCCTGCTCGGAACCAGTGCCCTGCGAGCCGGCATCGGAACTCGAGCCGCCCTTCGCGCCGCGCCCTAATCCCAAGCGGCCGAGTATACCGGGCCGCCTTTCCGCAGGCGTCGCGACGGTGTCGGCAGCTGCCACCTGCGCCTCCTGGTACTTCTGGTAGGCCTCTTCGCTCTCCGCGCGCCACGGCCCGGAGGGGATGGAGAGCAGGTCGGACTCGAGGATGGTGGGGGGTACGTAATCCGCTTCCCTGTCCGCATCTATCGGCGCGTCCAGGTAGGGGTCCAGAGCGGCCCTGGCCCTGGCGCTAGCGGGCTGGGGCGCCGGGCGCTGTTCGGGCTGCTGACGCCGGTCCTCGGAACCTGGGGACCGCGACGGTGGCCCGTCCGCGGGTCTCGCGGGCGGCGTATTGCGGGGGGATTCCGGGAGGGGCCAGCTCATGGAGTAGGACTCGGGACGCCGGGTCCCGGCGGTCTCCTGCGGTTCGGGCTTGCGTAGAGGCGGCGCCTCGACGTCGAGCGGCGTGGAGGTGCCTTTGGAACGGCGCACTACGCGGACCGTGGTCTCGGAGAAGGCGTCGGCCGCCTCCTCGGGCGGCACCACGGGGCCGGCGACCATGGTGTCCAGTGAGCGCCAGGAGGCCTGTTGCCTGCGGGCCCAGACGTCATGGGCGGAAGCGCGGTCACGCGGGCGGGGCGGGACGGTGTCCGTCCTGGGCGCCACGCCACCCTCGATGCGCACCCGCCTGACGGCGTTCACGCTGGCGCCGCGCCACTGCTCGCCGTCCGCCGGCGCCTCGGCCTCAGCCTGTTCGCCTTCGGCCTGTCCGGCAGGGCCGGCGGGTTCCACCAGTTCGGCTGGTGCGGGGAACAGTCCGCGCGCCGTGAGCCTGCCCTCGTTGCGGCCCTGCGCCTGAGCGGGCTCCTGCGGGCCGGGCTGACCCCCCTGGTTGACCTGGAGAGCGTTGCCTGTGCGGGCCGAACCGCGGGACCTCTCGCGCTTCTGCGCGCTGAGCTCCAGCCTCTGCCCGTCGAAAACGAACAGCACGCGGTCGTTGGCTTTCAGCTCCGCGCGCTCGAAGAAGGGCGCCAGCCCTTGTAGGGTCCGCGGCGCCTCGAACTCGATCATCAGCTCTTCCCCACCGGCCGTGACCTTATGCTGCCCCTCGCTGAACCTTCCGATCAGGCTCAGCGGCAACCGAACCGTGCCGCTTCTAAGACACACGGTGGTGAGGTCGACTACGAAGGTCTCTGCTGCCCCCGGACCTGCCGCGGACCGCGTTTCGCGGTTATTCATACTTCCCTCGCCGACCATGCCCCTAACTTTGCCACATTTCCGCTGGTGTGTGGTGGACTTCACCCGGTTGTAGCGGCTTCTTCTGCTATCCGCAGCTCTCCCACCCGGCTCATGAGAGTTATGCAAGAACGGTTAGGTGCGAGACCGGGCCTCTCCTGGCAGCTGGGAATGGCCCGCTAATGCCGTCCAACACGCACATCCGCGCCTGGGTGTACCGAAGCTCGGCGCGCAGATACGCTCAGGACGCCTGACGGCTGGCGATCTCGCGCCGCAACACGGGCGCCACCTCTGTACCGAACAGTTCGATGGCCTTGAGTACCTGCGCGTGCGGCAAGGTGCCCACGCTGATCTGCAGCAGGAAGCGCTGGTGCCCGAATATCTCGTGATGGAGCAGCGCGCGCTCTATGACCTCTTCCGGGGTGCCTACCAGCGTGGCGCCCTGCAGGCTACGGGAGGCTTCGAACCGCTCGAGGCTCAGGGGCGGCCAGCCGCGTTCACGGCCGAGCCGGTTCATCATCAGCGAGTAGGCCGGGTAGTAGTCCGTTATGGCCTGCCGGGTGTCCTCGGCGACGTAGCCGTGCATGTTGAGCGAGATGCCCAGGTTGGAGGGGTCGACGTCCAGCTCCGCTGCCGCGCGCCGGTAGAGGTCGGCGTAGGGCGCGAACTGTGCGGGGTTCCCGCCGATGATGCCCAGGGCCATGGGCAGACCCAGGCTGGCGGCGCGCACGGTGGACTGCGGGGTGCCGCCCACCGCGATCCACACGGGCAGGGGGTCCTGCGCCGGCCGAGGGTAGACGCCCAGTCCGTCGATGGCCGGGCGGTGCCTCCCCTGCCAACTGACGACCTCCGCGTCACGCAGCTTGAGGAGCAGCTCGAGCTTCTCCTCGAAGAGCGAGTCGTAATCCTCCAGGTCGTAGCCGAAGAGCGGGAACGACTCGATGAACGAACCGCGCCCCGCCATGATCTCGGCACGCCCGCCGGACACCAGGTCCAGGCTTGAGAACTGCTGGAACACGCGCACGGGATCGTCGGACGAGAGCACGGTGACGGCGCTGGTGAGCCGGATCCTCTTCGTGCGCGTGGCCGCGGCGGCGAGTATGACGGCCGGCGCCGATGACACGTAGTCGGGCCGGTGGTGCTCGCCCACCCCGAAGACGTCCAGCCCCACCTGATCCGCCAGCTCCACCTCCTCCAGGAGGTTCGCGATCCGCTGCCGGGGGTCGAGCAGTTCGCCGGTGACCTGGTTGGGCGTCAGCTCTACGAACGAGTACAGACCCACTTCGAAAGGACGGGTCAGGTCGGCCAGTCCTAATTCGCTAGCGCCACTGCTCTCCTGCTCCATCGCTTACCTCCGGG
>CAYXUE010000007.1:31709-63777 GCA_964467885.1 uncultured bacterium
GCCAGTCCTAATTCGCTAGCGCCACTGCTCTCCTGCTCCATCGCTTACCTCCGGGATCGTTCTGATGGGCTCGGCGGCGGCGCGTCGGTGCGCCATCGGCCAGTGGCTTCATGCTAGCCACTGATGGCGGCGATCCGGGTGGCCCGCGCAGCCCCTGCGCCTTAGGCGTCTGATACCTAAGGAGGATTGTCGACCGTGGGGTCATGGACGTATAGTTCCCTCCTGCCCCTGGGCGCCCGTCGTTCCCCAGCAGTCGCTCGGGAGCCGGAAACCGCGCCCACCACGAAGCTTTTCGTACAAGAGGAGTACCGAAGTGAGACGACGCAACGCGGCGTTGCCTTTCATACTGGTGACTATCGTCATCGACGTGCTGGGGATCGGCCTGCTGATCCCCGTGCTGCCTGAGCTGGTCACGGAGCTGGCCGGCGGCGACCTGAGCCGCGGTTCTTCCTACTACGGCTGGTTCATCGCCGTGTACGCCGCCATGCAGTTCCTGTTCGCGCCGGTGCTGGGCGGTCTGTCCGACCGTTTCGGCCGCCGGCCGGTGCTGCTCGTCTCGCTGCTCGGCGGTGGACTCGACTACCTGGTGATGGCGCTGGCGCCCAACCTCACCATCCTGTTCATCGGGCGGGTGATTTCAGGCATCACGGGTGCCAACATCACGGCCGCCAACGCGTACATAGCTGACGTGAGCGCGCCGCACGAGCGCGCCAAGAACTTCGGACTGCTGGGCGCCGCCTTCGGCATCGGCTTCATCCTCGGGCCCGCTCTGGGCGGGCTGTTGGCGGGCATCGACCTGCGCGCCCCCTTCTACGCGGCGGCAGGCATGTCTCTCATCAACTGGCTCTACGGCGCGTTCGTGCTGCCCGAGTCGCTCAAGCCGGAGCACAGACGGGCCTACTCGTGGCGCCGGGCCAACCCCTTGGGCTCGCTGTCGGCGCTGCGCAAGAGCGCGCTGGTGAGCGGCCTGGCCTTCGTGTACGTGTGCGTGGGGCTGGCGCAGAACTCGGTGCACAGCGTGTGGGTGCTCTACACCACCTACCGCTTCGAGTGGACGCCCTTCATGAACGGTCTCTCGCTCACCTTCGTGGGCGTGCTGTCCGCGGTGGTGCAGGGCTGGCTCGTCAGGCTGGTGGTGCCGCGGGTCGGGGAGCGCCGGGCCATCCTGATAGGCCTGGGCTCGGCCACAATGGCGTTCGCCCTCTACGGCTTCACCACGGCGGGCTGGATGATGTACCTGGTAATGGCCATCGGCGGCCTGGGTGGCCTTGCGGGCCCGGCGGCGCAGGCACTCATCTCCAAGGCGGTCAGCGCCGACGCGCAGGGCGAAGTGCAGGGCGCCCTGGCCAGCCTGATGAGCCTCACGGGTGTGGTGGCGCCCCTGGCCAGCACCGCCCTCTTCGCCTACTTCACCGCTCCGACCGCTCCAACCGAGCTGCCGGGCGCCTCCATGT
Organism: uncultured bacterium; assembly: GCA_964467885.1. GTDB lineage: Bacteria > Deinococcota > Deinococci > Deinococcales > Trueperaceae > JAAYYF01. The sequence goes on from CAYXUE010000007.1 coordinate 33,164, forward strand.
TCATGGCCGCCGTGCTGGCGGCGGTGTCGCTCTGGGTGGGCGCGCGGCTCTTCCGCCGGGTACCGGAAGAGGTGGCGTCTCTGCCTGCCGTTCCAGACGTGCCCAAGGCCGCGTGAGTTGCCGGGCCGTCAGGTCTTCAGCGGGGGTCGACCAGGCGGAACATGCCCTTGACCAGCTTGTCCTGGCCCTCCGCCAGATAGATCTCCAGCTGGCCGTAGCTACTGTTGGGGAAGGTGAGGGCCACCGTCCAGACACCGTTGGCCGAGCGCCAGCCTCCGCTCTTCAGGCCCACGGACTCATACGACTCGACGATCTCGGTTAGGCGCTCCGCTAGGTAGCTGGCGCTGACCAGGTGGGCCTTGAAGCAAGCCTCGGCCATGCCACCGGCGCCGCCCTCGCAGGGTGAGTCTTCGGCGTGGAACGCAACGAGCAGGTCTTCAAAAACGTTGGCGTACGGACTGGCTTCTATGGTGTCGCGCGCCAGCGCGCCGGGAGCGAACTGGAGTAAGCAGCAGAGAAGTAGCGAGAGCAAGGTTCTGTTCATGGTGTCGGGGGCACCACGTACCTGGAAGGTCGGTGGTTACTCGCCCCGAGCTTACCGCACCCCTGCGGAGCACGGATTAACCGTCGGTTGGCGTTACGAGAAGCCCAGGCGGCCCGTAGCGGCCTGGTGGTTGGGCGCGCGGCCCGGGCCCACCCCGTCTGGGCGGAAGCCGGGTCCGCCTACGGCCGACCCGTGGCCTTGGGTAGAGTGAAGGATGCCCGACGAGATGACCGCCGACGCTGGCGGGACGCAGGACATGGCGACCCCGGACCCTCACACCCCGGACATGGAAGCGCTGAAGCGGCAGCTGGAGGCAACGGGCGAGTACCGCGTGCTGAGCCGGCTACGCCCGGTGCCCGAGTTCACTCCGCCCAACGATGAGCCCAAGCACGTGGCGGTGTTCCTTGATACCGAGACCACCGGCTTCGAGCCAGGCAGGGACAAGATCATCGAGCTCGCCATGGTGGCGTTCGAGTACGACCTGCAGGGCAACGTCTACCGCGTGCTGCGCTCCTTCAGCGAGGTGGAGGACCCGGGCGCGCCCATCCCGCCCGAGATCGTGAACCTCACGGGCATCACCGACGAGGAGGTGGCGGGCCAGCGGATCGCGGACGAGGCGGTCGACGACTTCCTGCGGGACGTGCGGCTGGTAATCGCCCACAACGCGGGCTTCGACCGGCCGTTCGCCGAGCGGCGGTTCCCTCGCTTCGCGGAGCTGCCTTGGGCCTGCTCGGTGTCGGACATCGGCTGGCGCGACATGGGCTTCTCGAGTTCCAGCATGGATTACCTGGCGTACCGCCACGGCTTCTTCTTCGAGGGCCACCGGGCCCTCATCGACAGCCACGCCGGCGTGCGCATACTGGCCAGCGCGGAGAACGGCTCGGGCCGCACTGCCATGGCCCTGCTGCGCGAGAGCGCGCTGCTCAACACCGTACTACTGTGGGCCGAGAACTCGCCGTTCGAGAGCAAGGACGCGCTGCGGGAGCGGCGCTACCGCTGGAACCCGTCGGCCAAGGTGTGGTGGACGGAGATCCCGGAGGAGGAGCTCGCCGCGGAGGTGGAGTGGCTCTCCGCCAACGTGTACAACCGCCGGGTGCAGCTGCCCTTCTACCGCGTCACCGCGCGCGAGAGGTACTCGGTCCGCGTGCCCACCTCGGTGCCGGCCGACGCGCAGCGGCGTTAGGCGCCATGCCGTTATTGCGCGCGCAATAGCGGCTCAGAAGTGATCGCTTAGCCGGCCGGGCGCAACGATGAACGGCACCGTGTGGGCCTGGCCTAGACCGTTGGCCGCTTCCTGGTCGCGTCACGGGCGAACGCCTACTCCCGCCACACGGACCAGCTGGCGTCCTCGAGCTTCTCCATCTCGCCGCGCGTCCTCCCGCTCTGCCGCAGGAGGCTCATGACCTGCCCGCGGTGATGCGCGTCGTGGATGAGGATGTGCATCAGGAGGTCGGTGGGGTGGCTGCGGTAGGCGTCCCGGAACCGCCGGCCCTCTGCGACCGCCAGGTTGACGGCGTCCAGCGCTGCCATGTCGCCCTCTCGGAAGGCGGTGGAGATCTCGTCGACGGTGCGGACCAGGGGTATGAGGTCGTCCTCCGTCTCGCCGTACTCGACCACCGGCTTCAGACCGTTGGCGTGCTCCGGTGAGACGACCGAGAGCCAGCCGTACCTGAAGGAAGCCAGGTGGCACAGGTGCTTGCCGATGCTCCAGCCGCCGCCGGCCTCGAACCGGAGGTCGTCGTCGCCGATGCCGGCCAGCATGGCGGCGTTCACGCGGCTGTTGCGCTCGAACGCCAGGAGTATCAGGTCCACCGGCACCGGCATCGTCGTGGTCATGGGCAAAGCCTAACGAAGCGCGGGGCCACTTCCCGTGACGGGTGCGGCCCCGCGCTTAAGGGCCGGTGGGCCCTTGAACTCAGGTTGGCTGACGCCTGGTCTTACTCGAGCGCCAGGGCCTGACGGAGTTCGTGGACCTGCTGGCTGGTCAGTCCGTTGTCGCGGTGCGGGGTCACCTCGTCGGCGGTGAAGGCCTCGAAGCCCTCGGGCAGCGCACCGGCGTTCTCCCAGGCCACCGAAACGTAGTTCAGCACGTCGGCCACCTGCTGATCGTCCAGCATCTGCGGGGTCATCACGCTGTTGTAAGGAGTCCCGTCGACCTCGATGGGGCCGGCCAGGCCGTGCAGCACTACGTTGATGACGTAATCACGTCCGCCCTCGGCGGCTACCAGGTCAGGGAAGTGACCGGCCAGCGGCGGGAAGGCGGAGGGCACACCTGCGCCGTTCTGCATGTGGCACGCCACACAAGTGGTGGAGTACACGGACTCGCCGGCGGCCGTGTCGACTTCGCCGATGGGCGTCCCTTGGGCAGCCACGAGCGGGATTGCCACTATCAGGCATAGCACCGCCGGTGCGAGAATCTTGAGTAGTCGCTTCATTTCGTTACCTCCTAGTGATGATCCGCTGAAGACTGAAGCCGGCAGGAGAGGCTCGCGGTGGCCCGCCCCGGCGCAGTTTTCTTACGATACATCCCCGCCCCCGCGTTCAGGCCATCGGTAGTAGCGTATGGAGCGTGGATGAAGGGACGGGAAAAATGCTCTCACCTTCACGGGCGGTCGACTGGCCCCCTGACGACCTTACGCCCCAACAGTGCAGCCCGGAGCTCAGGCGCCACGTCCTGACCCTGGTTCCCTACTTCACGGGGCTCGAGGAAGCCGAGTTGGAGGAGGTCCACGGGACCTTCAAGGCGCGTCACATGCTGGCGGGAGACTCCCTGGTGGCGGCCGGTGATCCAGCGGAGACGCTATACGTGATCGTAAGTGGGCGCGTGAAGCTGGTGGCCGACGGGCCCAGCGGTGATGAGCTGGTGGTCGACGTACTGGGGCCCGGCGACTACTTCGGTGCGTTGCCGCTCCTGGGGCAAACCGCCAACGAGCAGCGCGTGGAGGCCATAACCGGCGGCTGCGTGCTGGTGACGGGCACCGAACAGTTCGGTTCGCTGGTGACGAAGTTCCCCAGCGTGGCTGTGGCGGTGCTGGAGGACGTCAGCGGCCGGCTCCGCAGCGTGCAGGCGCGCCTGCAGGAAGCCACCTCCGCGCCGGTGGAGGCACGACTGGCCTCTACCCTGCTAACGCTCAGCGCACGCTTCGGTGCGGACACAGGGGAGGGCCGCACCCTGGGGGCGCCCCTAAGTCAGGAGGACCTGGCGGCGCTGGTGGGCACCACCCTAGAGACGGTCAACCGCATCCTGGCGGCCTGGCGCCGCAAGGGGTGGGTGGCGACCGGCAGGTTGAAGTTGATGATCCTGGAACCTGAGGAGCTCGAGCGGTTGCGCGGTGGGGACTGAGTAGCGGCTCGGGGAGGTGTAACCGCCGCGATCGTGGGCGGGAAACCGGCCGAAAAGCCTAGACTTACCGGTCTATCCCTTGCCGTTCAGCCCGTTATGAGCGGGCTTCTCGAACTATAGTCTGCAGCGGAGCCGCAAGCTACTTCTTGGCCAGGAACTTGCGAACTTCAGCCAGCTCACGAGCGTTGAGCACCTGTTCCTTGCTGAGCCAGGCCCTGCGCGCCTGCTGCACCCCGAGCTCCATGCCGGCGAGCTCCTTCTCGTTATGGGCGTCCGTGCCGATGCTGACCATGAGGCCCCGCTTGCGCGCGGCAATGAGGTTGACGTCCGATAGGTCGAGACGCTGGTACGAAGCGTTGAGTTCCACGGCCACCTGGTTCTCCCGGCAGGCCTCGAACACCTCCGCTAGGTCCACCGCGTACCCCTCGCGCGCGCCCAGGATGCGGCCGGTCGGGTGGCACAGGATGTTGACCTGGGGATGGGAGACGGCCTTGACCATGCGGGCGGTCTGCTCCTCGATGGGGAGGGAGAAGTGGGAGTGCACGCTGACCAGCACGATGTCTAGCTTCTCCAGCCACTCATCCGACAGGTCGAGGGTGCCGTCCTTGAGGATGTCGACCTCCAGTCCGCGCAGTAGGGTTATCCCGGGGTTGGCGGCGGTGATCTCGTCCAGCTCCTCCCATTGCCGAGCCAGCTTCTCCTCGTCCAGGCCGCCGGTCATGGCCAGCGCCTTGGAGTGATCCGTGAGGGCCATGTACTCGTAGCCGCGCTCCATGCACGCGCGCATCATGTCCTCTATAGAGGCGCGGCCGTCCGACCAGGTGCTGTGCATGTGCAGGTCGCCGCGGATGTCCGCCAGCTCCACCAGAACTGGCAGTTCGCCTTCCTGGGCGGCCTTGATCTCACCTCTGCCCTCCCTCATCTCGGGTTCGATGTAGGGCAGGCCCAGCTTGGCGTAGATGTCCTCTTCCGTCTTGCTGGCCAGGCGCTTGCCGCTGGAGAGGGGGCTCTCGCCCTCCTCACCGGTTCCCTCGAACAGCCCGTACTCGGTGAGGTGCCAGCCCTTGTCGAGCGCCAGCTGCCGCAACTCCACGTTGTGGGACTTGGAGCCGGTGAAATAGAGCAGGGCGGCGCCGAACGATTCGGCCTCCATGACCCGCAGGTCGACCTCGAGCCCGTTCTTGAGGCGCACGCTGGAGCGGGTATCGCCGCTGCCGAGCACCTCGTCCACGTCCGGGTAAGTGGTGAAGGCCTGGCTGATGGCCGCGGCGGCCTTGTCGCTATCGGCGATGGCCAGCAGGTCGATGTCGCCCACCGTCTCGCGCCGGCGCCGGTAAGAGCCTGCTACCTCCACCCGTTCGGCGCCGGGCACCTGCCGCAGGCTTTCCACTAACGGCCGGACTATGGGGTCGATCTCGCCCAGGCGGGCGCGCTCCACGTTGCGGCGGTGCGCCTCGATGCTCTTGAGGATGGAAGCTTGGCGCTTGGGCCCGAAGCCTGGGAGTTCGCTGAGGCGCCCCTCCTGGGCCGCCTTCTCGAGGGCGTCCACGCTGTCCACCCCGAGCTCCGTCCAGGCGGCCGAGGCCAGCTTGGGTCCGATGCCCTTGACGCGCATGACCTCTGTGAGGCCGAGGGGGATCTTCTGGCTCAGCTCGGTCAGCTGGGGCAGCTCGCCCGTCCGGACCATGACCTCCAGCTTCTCCGCTATGTCCTTGCCCACGCCGGGGATCTCCTCGAGGTCCGCGCCGCCGGCGATGAGCGACTCGACCTGATCCGAGAGTTCCAGGATGTTGGCCGCGGCGGTGCGGTAGGCGCGGATGCGGAAGCGGTTCTCGCCCGCCAGCTCCTGTAGGTCCGCGAACAGGTCTAGGTGCCTGGCCAGTTCGGCGTTCGTCACGTTGCCACCTACCCTTCCTCCGCGGCGACCTCGACGCCCCGCTCGACCAGCATGGCGTGGAAGTCGTCCTCGCTGAGTACGGCCACACCTAACTCCTCGGCCCGGGTGAGCTTGCTGCCTGCGTTCTCGCCCGCCACGAGGAAGGACGTCTTCTTACTGACGGAGCCCGAGGCTCTGGCCCCGAGGCTCTGCACCAGCGCCTCGGCGTCCTGGCGCGTCATGCGCTCCAGGCTCCCGGTGAACACGAACGTGAGGCCCTCCAGCACGTCCGAGCCGGACGCCTCCTGCACGGCCTCCTCCTGAGGGGTGACCCGGGCCAACAGCTCGTCCAGCACCTCCATGTTGTGCGGCTCGTTGAAGAAGCCGTGGATCTGCTCGGCCATGACCTGACCGATGCCGTCGATGCTCTGTAGCTCCTCGACTGTGGTGCTACGCAGCTTCTCGAAGCTGCCGTACGTGCTGGCCAGGAGCCGGGCGACGGAGGCGCCGACCTCGGGTATGCCCAGCCCGTAGAGGAAGCGTGGCAGGGCGGGTGAGCGCGAGGCCTCGATGGCCTCCCAGAGCTTGGTGGCCGAGCGTTCGGCGAAGCCCTCGAGCGGTTCGATCTTCTCCGGCGTCAGGTCGTAGAGCTCGTGGAAGCGCGTGACCAGCCCGCGCTCCACCAGCTGGTGCACGGTGCGTTCTCCCAAGCCTTCTATGTCGAGGCCGCCGCGACTGCCGTAGTGCGTTAGGCGACCCACGAGCTGGGCAGGGCAGTCGAATGAGTTGGGGCAGACGGTGTAAGGCCCGCGGCGACCGAGCTCGGTGCCGCAGCTGGGGCAGTGGGTGGGCATGGCGAACGGCTGACCACGCTCGGCGCCCGTCTCAACCACCTCGACCACCTGGGGGATGACGTCACCGGCGCGCTCCACGCGCACGGTGTCGCCTTCGCGGATGTCCTTGCGCTGGATGTCGTCGATGTTGTGCAGGTTGGCGCGGCTGACGGTTACGCCGCCGATGTTCACGGGCCTCAGCATGGCGATGGGCGTGACGACCCCGGTGCGGCCAACGCTGGGGACGATGCTGAGCAGCTCGCTGACTTCCTTGCGAGGCTGGAACTTGACAGCGTAGGCCCAGCGCGGGTGGTGGGCGGTGCTGCCCAAGCGCTCGCGGACGGCCAGGTCCTGCAGTTTCACGACCACGCCGTCGACCTCGTACCACAGCTCGTCGCGCTCCTCCACCATCTTGTTGAAGTAGGCGAGTATGCCCTCCACGTCGTCGGCGACGTCGTTGTCGGGGTTGATGGGCAGCCCCCACTCGGCCATGGCTTGCAACATGTCCGAGTGCGTGGCGAAGTCGCCGCCGGCCAGTACGTCGTAGCAGTAGAGGGTGAGGGGCCGGGAGGCGGTGAGGCTGGGATCGAGCTGCCGAACGCTGCCGGCCGCCGCGTTGCGCGGGTTGGCGAACGGCTGCTTGCCCTGGTTTATCAGTTCGGCGTTGACGTCGTCGAAGGAGTGGATGGGCAGGAAGATCTCGCCACGGATGCCCAGCAGCGGAGGAACGGCTGCCCCGGAGGTGCGCAGCCGCAGCGGCACCGAACGGATGGTGCGCACGTTGGCCGTGATGACCTCGCCCTGCTCGCCGTCGCCGCGGGTCACGGCCCTGACCAGGAGGCCGTCCTCGTAGACCAGTTCCACGCTGAGGCCGTCGATCTTGGGCTCAAGCGAGTAGCTGACGGCGGCCTCCTCGTCGACAGCGGCCACGGCGCGCCTGAGACGCTGGTCGAAGGCGCGGAGGTCCTCCTCACGGGCGCTGGAGTCGAGGCTGAGCATGGGGCTTAGGTGCGTGGCGGTCTCGAACCCTTCAAGCGGGGCACCGCCGACCCTCTGCGAGGGGGAGTCGGGCGTGATGAGCTCGGGGTTGGCTTCCTCCAGTTGGCGCAGTTGCCGCATGAGGTCGTCGTACTCGGCGTCCGATATCTCCGGGCTGTCGAGGACGTGGTAGCGGTAGTTGTGATGATGAAGTTGCTCGCGCAACTGCTCGATCTGGTCGACTACGCCTGGCGACTTGCTCATGACGTCATAGTACGCGGAGTTCGGAGCGGGCCGAGGCCTCTCTCGCGCGGGTGAGGGGCGCGCTGACGAGGGGGCAGGCCGGCAGCTAGCGGTGGGCTATGTCTCGTTGGGCGTTCTCGAGCCAGGCGGGCCGGGAGACCGGGTCCGCCACCGGCACCTGCTTGCTGATGACGGGGAGCGGTGCTGGGCGCGGGCGCGCGCCGCTGCGGCGCGGAGAGGTGGACGCCAACGGCATGCCGCCTCCTCCCCCATTGTGGATGGACCTGAGGGAACGGCGCTCGAGCCAAGCTTCCACAGCGTCGTGAACGGCCACGAACAGCGCCGTGAGGAGACCCAAGCCTGCGAAGAGGAGCGTGATGCTGAGCGCCGTGATCATCATGCAGGCACCATACCTTAGATAATAAGGTATGAATGTGAGGGTGCCCACATGTGAGCACCGGGTTGGTGACTAACACGCCCGAAGTGTAGCGGGGGTGACCGGTACATCCAGCACATGCCATATGAATAGCCCACACACGGTAGGCTACTGCCCTCCTACGTCACCTACTGCCGCAGGCAGGTCGTACACTCGCATCACACTTACGGCTTTGGGGGCCTGAATGCGCCGCACTACATACGTCGTCTCCGATCGCTTGGCAGTTCGTCGCGTCCGCGACGAGGTAGCCCGAGAACGCCTGCTGGGGCACCGGGTTCTCACCCTGGCCGGGCTGACTGCGCGCCTGGCTGGCGGTTTCGTAGGCAGCGTCAGCGCCGGCCAGGTACGGCGGGCTCTGCGCCAGCCGCCCATGGCTAGACTGCATGACCTGGCGCGTATAGCCGATCTGCCGGGCTTCGCTCAAGCCGCCAGCGCAACCCTAAGCGCGGTTTGGCATGCGGGCATAGACGTGGAGGCTCGCGCAGCCGCTCCGGGTGCCGACGTCCGCTGGTCGGAACTGGCGGCGTTGCAGGAGCATGTGCGCGCCGCCGCTCCCCGCGGCGCGCTGCTACCGCCGGAACTGGTGGCCGCCGCCATGGCGCGGCTGCACATGGCTCCGCGCCTGCTAGGCCACGTGCAGCTCGAACTGCTCGACGAGGTGCCACCACTCTACCGGCCGCTGCTGGCCAGCCTAGCCGACGTGGTGTCCACCACGTGGCGGCTCCCGGCCAGGGCGCAAGCCGAGTGGGCCACGGGCACCTCCATACGGTTCCTCGAGACCCCGGCGGCTCAGCCCGAACTCTCGGTGGAGTCGTGCGCCGACCCCGCGCACGAAGTACTGGTGGCGCTCAGGTGGGTGCGGCGCCTGCTGGTCGACGGCGTTCCGGCCGAGCAGATCGCCGTGGCCGCCATCAACACCGTCGTTTACGACGACCACATGCAGAACCTGGCCGCCAGTTCGCGGCTGCCCATCCACTTCGCCAACGGCATCTCGTTCGTCAGCACGCCCGCCGGGCAGTTCAGCGCGGCCATGGCCGACGCGCTCCTCAACGGGCCCGACCAGCAGCGCGTCCGGCGCCTGATCTCCTGCGCCTACGGTGCGGAGGACCCGCAGCTCGGCGCCTTGCCCCCGGAATGGTGCGAGGACCTGGCGCCCGACGCTGCCCTGGGAAGCATCGGCCACTGGTCGCGGGCACTCGGGAAGCTCAGAGAGAAGGCGCCTCGCACGGCCGAGTTGGTGCTTCGTCTCGTTACCGACCTGGCCGCGGGACCGGCCCACGCCGCCACCGTGGCCGAGAGCTGGCTGACGGGCAAAGCTCAGGAAGCTTGGCGTGTGGCGTTGGCCGAGGGCCCGGCCGAGGCGCTACCCAACTCGTTGCAGCGCATGCGCCTGACCGACGACGCTGACCCCGCCAGCAGCGTCATCTGGGCACCCGCCGCCAGCCTGCTCGCCTGGCCCCGCGCCCACGTGCGGCTGCTCGGGCTGTCCGCCCGCTCCTGGCCGCGGCGCAGCAGCGACGAGGACCCGCTCCTGCCTCAGCGCCTTCTGGGTTCGCAGACGCTGCAGGACCGCACCACCGCCAGGCGCGACACCGACCGTTTCTTCGCCCTCGTCTCCCAGACCGCCAACAAGGTGGTGCTCAGCCGCCCGCGCCGCGGCAGTGACGGCCGGAAGCAGAGCATCAGCCCCCTCCTGAGGGACCTGCCTGCGGACACGCCCACGTTCGAACACCTGCCCCGCGAGGGTACGGAGCACGCGCTCACCGAGGCCGACCGCCGCGCCTCCAACCTGACGGAACTCCAACAGGATCCCGCCCTACGCCGCGCGCGCCAGGCGTTCCGCGCGCATTATCACGATGCCAGCCTCACGCCGCACGACGGCGTGGTGCGGGCAGGGCACCCGGTGGTGAGGCGCGCCCTCGGGCGCCGGCACTCGGCCACTTCGCTGAGGAAACTGCTCCTGAACCCGCACGGTTTCATCGCCAGGTACGGGCTGGGCTGGGAGGAGCCGCAGCCCGAGGTAGACGTCCTGGATCTGGACGCCGCCAGCCGCGGCTCCCTCATCCACGAGGTGCTGGAGGCCAGCCTCACGGCCGTGCAACATAGGGGCGGGTTCTCCGACGTGTCCCCGGCGGAACTGGAGCGCATCGTGGCCGAGGCCATGCATGACATCGCTACCCAGTGGGAGCTGACCCGCCCCGTGCCGCCGAAGGTCGCTTGGCAGTTCGAACTGCGGCGCGCGGCGGACATGGCACTGGAGATGCTGTCGTTCTCCAGCGGTGACGCCGATGGTATGCGAAGTTACGCGGAGGTCAAGTTCGGTTACGCGGCCCACGAAGCTGATCCGCCCAACGGCTACCCCTGGTGGGCAGGAGCCGACGTCAAGCTGCCCGGCACGGAGTTGCGCCTGCGGGGCATAATCGACCGGCTCGACCTCGACCCCGAACGCAAGCTGGTGCGGGTCATCGACTACAAGACCGGCAAACCGCGCAAGGTGGGCGGCGGCCTGGACCAAGGTGAGGAGCTGCAGCGCACCCTATATACGGTGGCCGTGAAGCAGCTCCTGGGCGAGGAGTACTCGGTGGAGGCGGGCCTGCTGTTCGCCGGCGCCACGGAGATGGTGGCGCTGGAGGATCCCGCCGCCAGCGTGGAGCAGCTCACCAGCGCGGTGCGGGAAGCCGCGCGATTACTGGAGGAGGGGCTGGTGGCGCCCGGCCCGGCCATCACCGACGGCTACGAGGAGGCCGTGCTGGCCTACCCCGCTGCGGGACCCGGCTACTACTACCAGGTCAAGCGCGAGGCGCTGGAGGCGCCGCGCCGCACGCTCGACATGCTGCTTAGAGGCGACCTGGACGGAGAGGGGGCGCAGGCATGACCATAACGACCACCCCTGCCAGCGGGAAGCTCCTTGACCAGGACGCGCGCAGGGCCGCCCTGACCGAGCGCCGCCTCGGGCTGGTGGTGGAGGCGGGCGCCGGATCCGGCAAAACCGCCATCCTAGCGGGCCGCGTGGCCCTACTCCTGGCCGACGGCGTGGCGCCCGCCTCCATCGCCGCCATCACCTTCACCGAACTGGCCGCCGCCGAGCTGGCCACGCGCATAGGCGAGTACGTGGACGCCCTGGCTGCCGGCACCGTGCCCGTCACCATGGCGGCCGCCTTCGCGGGGGGCGGCCCGTCCCATGAGCAACACCGGAACCTGGCCGCCGCCCGCACCAGCTTGGACGAACTCACCTGCTCCACCATCCACGGCTTCGCCCGTGAGCTGGTGCGCCCCTACCCCGTGGAGGCCGACATGGACCCGGGCGCGGCCGTCATGGACGCCGACGAGCAGGCTCTCCTGTTCGCCGACGTCTTCGAAGGCTGGCTGCGCGAGGCGCTGGGCGAGAGGCCCGCCGGCACCGGGGACGCCGCCCAGAGCGACCTGGAGGCGGTCTCCCCTGCGGGCATCAGCACCGTGGCCCGCTTCGTGATCGCCGACGACAAGAACAAGCGCGAGACCCTGGAGGCGCTCGCCAGGTTGCTGCACCAGCACCCGGACCTGAGGCCGGCGGCAGCCCCCGACATGGGCCACCTGGCGGAACGCGTAGTCATGCTCTGCCACGACTTCCACCAGTACGTTCACGGCCATCCCGGCGCGGCGGAGGTCGTGGGGCCTCTCCTAGAGCAGGTACCGCAACTGGCGCAGGCGTTCAGCGGCTGGGGGGCCGAAGGCGAGGACGCCTTCCGCCTGCTGACCATGGAGCGGCCCACGCCACTCTTCACCCAGAGCGGCGGCTTGCGCAAGCTGCGGGCCAAGGGCAGATGGGTAGCCGCCGGCCGCGAAGCGGGGCAGAGCAAGAGCGAGGCGGAGGACGCCTACCAAGGCGCCGAGGCCATCCATTCCGAGCTCGACGAGGCGCTCCAGGCGGTGTCCACGGCTGCTGCCGACTCGGTTCTGGCCGGCCTCTGCGAGGAGTTGAAGGAGGTCGGCCACCGCTACCAGGAGCGCAAACGCGCGGCCGCCGTCCTCGACTTCGACGACCTCATAAGGACCGCGCTCGAGCTTCTGCGGAACCACCCGGCCGTGCGCGAGCAACTGGCCGCCAAGTACCAGCACGTGCTCATAGACGAGTTCCAGGACACGGACCCGTTGCAGGCCGAGATCTACTGGCGCCTCACCGGCGTACCGAGCGGCGACGACTGGCACACCTGGCCCTCCCGCACCGGCTCCCGCTTCGTGGTGGGCGACCCGAAGCAATCCATCTACCGCTTCCGCGGGGCGGACGCCGGCACGTACGCAGCCTTGACCGACAGCCTGCGCGCGGATGCCAACTCGCGCACCCTGGAACTGAACACCAACTTCCGCTCGCGTGCGCCCATCCTGCACGCGGTGAACGAGACGTTCGCGGAGCCGCTCGAGGCGGAAGGCCAACCTGGCTACCGCCCACTCAACGCCTGGCACGGTCCTGCTGCAGCGCCCGGCGTGGCTCGCCTGCTCGTACCCGACCCGATGGAGACGCTGGCGGCCGACAACATCGGCGCCGTCCGGGCCGTCGAGGCCGAGACGGTGGCCGCCCTGGTGCGCGACCTGGTGGACGGCGCTAGCGACCTCCTGCCGCAGCCCGTGCCGCCAGGCCACATAGCACTGCTGGCGCCCTCCGGCACGGGCCTCGACGTCTATGAGCGGGCACTGGACGCCCTCGGGCTCAACGTGGCCAGCCAGGCCGGCAAAGGCTTCTACCGCCGGCAGGAGGTGCAGGACCTGGTGGCGCTAACGCGCGTGCTGGCCGATCCGCGCGACCGGCTCGCGCTCGGAGCGCTACTCAAGGGGCCCCTGGTCGGCGCCACGGACGAGGAGCTGCTGGACGCCACCGACCTTCTGAGCCACCTGGAGAACGACGACCGTTACCTCAACGTCCTGACCGATACGGAGCTCCTGCTCGAAGGACCCGTCCGCAGAACACTGGAGCGGCTGAAGCCCTTGGTGCTGCAACGCTTCGGCACCACGCCGCACGAGCTGCTCTCACGGGCGCTGGAGGCGCTGGACGTGCGCGCTGTGCTGCAACACCGCCACGGCGAGCACGCCGACCGGGCTCTGGCCAACGTGGACCGCTTCCTGGAGCACAGCCGCGCCTTCGACCAGCGGGGGCTCATCGCCTTCGCCCGTCACGTGTGGGCCGCGTGGGCGGACAACGAGAACGAGTTGGAAGGGCGAGCCGACTCCGGTTCCGAGGCGGTCACGCTGATCACCATCCATTCCGCCAAAGGCCTCGAATGGCCCGTGGTCATCCCCGTCAACACGGCCTCAACTCCGCAGGGCGTCTCGGGCGTGCTTCACGATCGCCGCACCGGCGCACTAGCCATGTCCGTGCTGGGTCACCCATGTTCCGGCTACCAGGAGTTGCGGGAACTGGAGGAGCAAGAGCAGGCAGCGGAACGCCTGCGGCTCTGGTACGTGGCCGCTACCCGCGCGAGCGAACTGCTCGTGGTGCCGCAGTACACCTCCGGGCAGGGCGCGAAGGCGTGGTGCAACCTCGTCGAGTGGCTGCCGGGCGACGCGCCCGTGGTGGAGGTGGAGGTCAGGGAGCGCGGACGCCGCACCACCGACGCCCAGATGCACACCGCGCAGACCCGCGAGCAGTTCCTGGAAGAACTCAGGATCGTCGAGGCCGGTAGCGTCCGCATCGAACGCCGTGCTCCCAGCCGGCGCGACGACCAGTCGCTGAGCGCGCTGGCGGCCGACGGCGGGGAGGCGCAGGAGGGGTCGGAACGGAAGTTGCTGGATGAGGAGGGCGCCGCGAAGCTCCTCTCGGCCATAGATGAACGTGCGGGCGGGGACCCGCAGACGGAGCACCGGCTGCACATCGGCCCTGCGCGCGGCATACTGCTTCACAAGCTGATGGAGGAACTCATCAACGGCGAGACGGTAGCCACCGCGCCGGCCCTAACGTCGCGCGCCGGGGACCTGGCCGGCTACCTCGAGATAGACGCCGAAGAGTTCGATGCCACGGAGGTGGGCGAGCTGGCGTACCGCACCTGGCACCTACCCGAGGTAGCTGCTCTGCATGACCGCCTACAGGCGGAGGTCGAGGTAGCCGGCGTGGACCCAGACCCGGAGGACCCCGCGGGGCAGATCTACTGGGGTGGCATCGCGGACGCCGTGGCGCTGGACGAACATGGGCAGGTGGAGACCGTCATCGACTGGAAGAGCGACCGGAACCCGAACGACGAGCTGCTGGAGCATTACCGCGAGCAGATCCGCGCCTACCTGCACCTCACCGGCGCGCGCCAAGGGTTGCTGGTGCTCTGTACGAGCGGGCGGGTATTGCAGGTGAGCAGCGACTGAGCAGCCCGGCGCCGCAACCGTGACATCATCGCGGCATGAGCCAGCCGAGTGCCCCGCCCCACTTCATCAAGCCGCCTCGCCTGGAGCCCGGCGACACCGTCGCCGCCCTCTCGCTCTCGAGCGGCCTGGCGGCGGAGTTCCCCCACCGTTACCGGGCGGGCAAGGAGCAGTTCGAGCGCACCTTCGGTATGACGGTGGTAGAGGCGCCCAACGCGTTGCGGAGCGACGAGTGGCTGCGGCGCAACCCGGAGGCGCGCGCCGACGACCTGCACTGGGCGCTGACGAACCGGGACGTCAAGGGGATGATCAGCACCATCGGCGGTGACGACTCGGTGCGCCTCCTCCCCCACCTGGACCATGACCTCATCCGCGCCAACCCCAAGGTGTTGATGGGCTTCTCCGACACCACCATCTCGCTCACCGCCTTCCTGAACGCGGGCGTGGTGGCCTTCCACGGCCCCGCCTTCATGACGGACCTGGCGGAGAACGGCGGCATCGTGCCCGCGGTGGAGCACAGCATCCGAGCCACCCTCATGGATGCCCAGCCCGCGCCCTGGCAGCCCGCGCCCGCATGGACCGAGGAGTTCCTCGACTGGAGCGACCCCAGCAACCAGGAGCGCGCCCGGAAGTTCGTCCCTAACCCCGGTTGGCGCTGGCGGCAGGGTGAACGGCCGGTGGAGGGGCACGTGGTGGGCGGCAACGTGGAGGTGCTCGAGTTCCTCAAGGGCACGCACTGGTGGCCGCGGCCCGCGCTGTGGGAAGGCGCCGTCCTGCTGCTGGAGACGAGCGAGGAGGTGCCGCCTCCGACGGCGGTCGAGAGGCGCCTGAGGAACTACGGTCATCAGGGGATCCTCGGTCAACTGGCGGCCGTTCTATTCGCGCGGCCCATGGGTTACTCGGCGGAGCAGAAGGAGGAGGTGGAGCGGCTGATGCTGGACGTGCTGGCCGATTTCGGCAGGGAGGACCTGCCGCTCGTGACGGGGCTGGATACGGGGCACACGAGCCCGCACGTCGTGGTTCCGCTGGGCTGCCGCGTGAGGGTCGATCCTGCGGCGGGCAGCATCGACAGCCTCGAGGCCGCGGTCAGCTGAAGCCTATAGGGCCGCAACCCGGCCAGCAGACGGCTCGGATCTAGTTGGGCCGGTAGATCGGGACGTCGTAGCATCTCGGCGTACCACCGTCCCACCAGTGGGAGAACTGAGGAGTACCCCACGTACGCGAACACCGGACCCGAACTAGCATGCCCAGGTGACGCCGCCAGCTGACCGCAAGCCCGCTCAAGTTTGGGCCCTGCTCTCGTTGTTGCTCGCCAACCTATGGCCGGTGGCGGGCGTGTACCTCTGGGGCTGGAGCCTCACGGAACTGCTGATGCTCTACTGGCTCGAGAGCGCCGTCATAGGCGTCTTCACCGTCCTGCGGATGATCACGGCGCACCAGGAGGGCCAACCGCTGCTGGCGCAGGTGGGCGTCAAGATGGTGACGGTGCCGTTCTTCCTCTTCCACTACGGGCTTTTCTGGCTGGTGCACGGCGTGTTCCTCGTCATCCTCTTCGCGCGTGACGCCATCCCCGCCGTGAACGGGCTTAACACCCTGCTGTTCCTGCCCATCAACTACAGCCTATCCGAGGCCGCGCTGTTCGCCTGGCCGCTGGCCCTCATGCTGCTCTCGCACGGCGTGGATTTCGTAAGCGGCTACCTCGTAACAGGCGAGAACCGTCGCAGCGCGCCGCAACGGTTGATGATGCAGCCCTACGCCCGCGTCTTCGTGCTGCACATCACCATAATCGTCGGCGCCTTCCTGGTCCTGGCCGCGGGCCAGTCACGCATGGTTCTCCTGCTGTTCGTGATGCTGAAGATCGTGGCGGACGTGCTGGCGCACATGAGGGGGGCCAGACGCGGGAGCGTCTCCCAGGTCGCTGCGGTCTGAGGGCCGGGCTGTGAGACCTGCAGGGCGATTCCAACCCGGTTAACTCTATGGTGCGCCTGCAGCCCATCGTGGGCTCATGACAATCCGGGCGGCTCGCCGCCATCGCAGCACGCGTCCTGCAGTACGACGATCCCCCCGGTCGCTCAAAGAAGGGACGCCATATGGAACAGCTACCTTCCGAGAAGCAACCTCAAGCGGAGGCGCACACGGGCCGCGTCACCCGCGTAACCACCGCCCGCCCGAAACGTCGCGCCCCCGCCTTCCTAGCGCTGATCTCTGCGCTCGCCCTCCTCACCCTGGCGCTAGGCCAAGAGACCCCCATACCCATCGAGGAGGGCCAGGAGCCCTTCGCCATGGAGGTCCTGGTCGAAGGCCTCGAGTCCCCCTGGGAAGTGACCTACGGACCGGACGACTGGCTCTGGGTCACGGAGCGCCAGGGCGCGCGCATAACGCGGGTGAACCCAGCAGACGGGACGACGGCCGTGGCCGTGGAGATCGACGACGACGTCCACATCGGGCCACAGCACGAGGGCGTGCTGGGCATGGCGCTCCACCCCGAGCTGCTGCAGGGCACGGGCAACGATTTCGTCTACGTGGCCTACACCTACAACGTGGGCAGCGCGCACGAGATCGACAGGCGCATGAAGATCCGCCGCTACACCTGGGACGAGGAGGCGCAGCAACTGATCGAACCCGTGGACATCCTCACGGACCTCGACGCCTGGGACGACCACAACGCCGGCCGCCTGGCCTGGGGTCCTGACGACAAGCTCTACTTCTCCACCGGCGAGCAGGGCGGGAACCAGTTCGGCAACTTCCTGCGGCCCATAAACGCCCAGATGCTGCCAACCGCCCCGCAGGTGAGCCCGGCCGCCTACGAGGGCAAGATCCTGCGCATCAACCCCGACGGCTCGATCCCTGAGGACAACCCCGAGCTGAACGGCGTGGTCACCCACGTCTACTCGTACGGTCACCGCAACCCGCAGGGTCTGACCTTCGGGCCCGACGGCACCCTCTACTCGGTGGAGCACGGGCCCCGCGTAGACGACGAGCTGAACATCATCCAGGCCGGCGGCAACTACGGCTGGCCGAACGTGGCCGGTTATCAGGACGACCAAGGTTACGAGTACGCCAACTGGAGCGAGATTCCCGAGGTACCCGAGGGCCTGGTCCATGACGACGAGAACGTCCCCGAGAGCGTGCCCGTGTATCAGGAGAGCGAGTTCGAAGAGGAGATAGTCGAGCCCATCCAGACCTTCTGGACGGTGGGTAACGATTACGACTTCACCGCGGGCTGCGGCTTCGTGTGCTGGCCCACCATCGCTCCTTCCAGCGTGGACTACTACGAGGCGGGCGACGGCGGCATCGGAGCCTGGGACAACTCGCTGCTGATAACTACCCTCAAGCACGGCGCCATCTACCGCGTGGCCCTCACCGAGGACGGCCAGGCGGTCGAAGGCGAGCCGCTCATGTACTTCAACACGCAGAACCGCTACCGCGACCTGGCCATCTCGCCCGACGGCCGAACCATCTACGTGGCCACCGACAACAGTGGCGGGGCCGCGGCGCTGGGCGGCGGCATGGCGGACGAGTTGACCAACCAGGGCGCCATCCTCGTCTTCACCTACCTGGGCGAGGACGCGCCAGCCGGGGAGGCCGACTTCCCCTCGGGCGACACTGGCCCCGTAACCGGCCCCCAAGGCACCCAGCGCGAAGGTGCCGACGGCCCCGCGGGGGAACCCGCCCAAGGGCAGGAGGGCCAACCCGAGGCGCCTGAAGAGGAAGCACCGGAGGACGAGGAGCCCAACGAGGCGCCCGCCGCGCCGGGTGACGAGGAGCCCGCACCCCCTGGCGACGACAACGACGGCCAGGACGGAAGCGACGACACGGGAGCGGCTAACGCCGCTCCCGCCACTGATGACGCAGAGCTGGACGTTGAAGCACTGATGGCCGAGGGGCAAACGATCTACACGGAACGCTGCGCAGGCTGCCACGGGGCAAGGGGCGAGGGTGGAGCCGGGGTGCGTCACGCCGGCAACGAGGACCTGGCCGACACGCAGCTAGTACTGACCTTCATCCATAAGGGTCGAGGGTTCATGCCGGCCTTCGCGGGCACCCTCGACGACGAGGAGATCGCCGCCGTCGCCACCTACATCCGCAACTCGTGGGGCAACGAGTTCGGTCCCGTAAGCCCGGAGGAATCGGCGGCGTTGCGCTAGGTGACAGCGCGCTTCAGGCTGAGGGGTTCCATCAGGAAGGCCGGCAGGCCGGCCACTGGCTAGCAACGCCGGCTACTGAGGTTCCACCATGAACTACGGCTATTTGATCGGCGTGCTGCTCCACGGGGCGCTCGTCCTGCTCACGCTGACGGCACCCCGGCGGCCCCGTTCGTTGGCCCACCTAGGGTACAGGGTCGCGGCCGCCTACAACGAGGTTCCCTTCCTCTTCCTCTACCTGCTACTCGCCAGCACGATCCAGACACTGGCGGAAGGGTCGTTCAACAGCGCGGCGGACCGGGTCGCGCTTTCACTCGGCATCCTGGTGATGGCCGGACTGGTCCTCATCGTCTGGCGCGGCGCCCGGGCGCGACCCCTCGTGGAGCAAGCGCTCGAGGAAGGACTAGGCAGAGATTGGCGGCAGGAGCTCGACCCGGAGACGGCTTCACGCCTGCGCAACGGTCCACCCCTGGCCAACGTCCTCTTCTGGCCGTTCGTGCTGCGCCCACGCAACGTGGAGCGCGTGGCGAACATCAGCTACGGCCCGGCCGGGCGCGCCCACCTCTTGGACCTCTACCGCCACGCTTCTCGACCCGAGGGCGCACCGGTCCTCGTCTACTTCCACGGCGGCGGTTACCGCAGCGGGCGGAAGAGCTTCGAGGCCAGGGCCCTGCTGTTCCGGCTGGCCAGTCAGGGTTGGGTCACGGTCAGCGCGAACTACCGGCTCCGCCCCGATGCCGACTTCTTCGACCACCTCGCCGACGCCAAGCGGGTGATCGCTTGGGTGAGGGAGCATGGTCAGGAGTACGGCGCCGACACCTCCACCTTGTATCTGTCCGGGAGTTCCGCCGGAGGACACATGTCGTCCATAGCGGCCCTGACCCAGAACGACCCTCGCTACCAACCCGGTTTCGAGGAGGCCGACACGTCGGTGACCGGCGTGATGAGCCTCTACGGCTGGTACGGGGGTTATTACGGCATGGGTGGCGCCGGCTCGGAGGTCGGGCCGCTGGGGCACGACTCCCGCGAGGCGCCACCCTTCTTCATCGCGCACGGAGTGAACGACTCACTGGCCACGGTCGAGACGGCCCGCAGGTTCGTCGAGCATCTGCGTGAAGGGTCGCGCGAACCCGTGGTGTACGCCGAGCTGCCGGGGGCGCAGCACTCGTTCGATCTGTTCCACTCGCTGCGGTTCTCGGCGGTGGTCGATGGGGCCGAAGCTTTCGCCGCGTGGGTGGATAGGCGGCGTCAGGATGCCGCAGTGCCCTCGGTCCCCAACGACGCCGAGTCCATGGTCTCGCGTAGCGGCAGCACCGGCACGAACACCGTGACCAGCCAGGCTATGGCCACGATGAACAGCACGTAGGTGAAGACGCGGGTGATGGCGGCCGTGAAGGAGGCCCGCACACCGGCCTCCGCCTCCGCCAGGACCCGTTCGGCTTGCTGCTCGAACTGCGCACGTAGCTCAGTGAGGAACTGCGCCCTCGCCTCCGGCGAATCGGCCGACGCCTCGTACCCCTGCAGGATCTGCGCTTGCGCCGGCGCGGGCACACCAGCTTGCTCGAGGGTCGCCCGCACCCTCTCCTCTGCGCCGGCGCTGAGCGCCGTCTCCAGTTCCGCTAGTTGCGCCGCCATGGCCGCGCGCACCGCGCCCTGCACGTCCTCGGAGCTGGCGGGAGCGCTACTCCCGCCCGTCGCCCCGGGAGGAGGGCCTACGGGGCTGCCGGCGAGGTTCTCAGCGAGAGCCGTGGCTAGCGTAACGCTCAGCACGGTCCCCAGCACCGCGGTACCCACGGCGCCACCGATCTGGCGGAAGAACTGGCTGGCGCTGGTGGCTTGGCCGATCTTGCGCGGGTCGACGGCGTTCTGGATCGCCAAGGTGTACAGCGGCATGGACGGCCCGACACCGATGCCCACGATGGCCATGTAGAGCGTCACCTGCAGCAGGGTGGCATCGGGCGTCAGGCGCGTGAGGAGGTACACGCCCACGAACATGACGGCGCCGCCCACCAGGATCAGCAGTCGGTAGCGGCCGATGTAGGACACGAGTTGGCCGGCCACCATGGAGCCGAGCACCACCCCCATCGACAGGGGTACGAGCGTCAGGCCAGCGCCCGTGGCCGAGACGCCCACCACGTTGACCATGAAGAGCGGCAGGAACGCCACGGTGGCCAGGAAGGCGGCGCCCTGGAAGAAGAGAGCCAGGTTGGACACGCGGAAGACGGCGTTGCCGAAGAGGCGCAGGTCGAGGATCGGGTTGCGGCTGGCCAGAGACCGCAGCACGAAGGCGGCCAACATTACTGCCGAGAAGGCCAACATGCCTATGGTCACGGGTGAGCTCCAGGGGTAGGCGGTGCGGTCGAGTTGCAGGGCTATCACCAGCGGCGCCAGGCCGAGGATGAGGAGGGCTGCAGCCACCAGGTCTAGGCGCCCCTTCTCCCCCAGAGGCTTCAGGGGCGGCATGCGCGACGCGACGAACCAGAGGGCGGCCGCGCCGAAGGGGAGGTTGACATAGAACACCCAGCGCCAACCGGCCACTCCCGGGATGATGCCGCCAGCGTGGTCGGTCAGCAGTCCGCCGATGAGGGGTCCCAGCACGCTGGCGATGCCGAACACGGCGCCGACCAGGCCCTGGTACTTGCCGCGCACCTTGGGCGGGAAGAGGTCGGCGATGATGATGAAGGCCAGGCTGAAAAGCCCAGCACCGCCTAGGCCCTGAATGGCGCGGAAGAGGATGAGCTGGTTCATCCCGTCGCCGATGAGCGGCAGGGGACCGAACTCGCCGGCCAGGCCGCAGAGGAACGAGCCGGTCAGGAAGATGCTGATGGCCCAGAGCTCGATGGTCTTGCGGCTGTACATGTCGGCGAGCTTGCCGTAGATAGGCACGAGCGCGGTGGAGGCCACCAGGTATGCGGTGAACACCCAAGCGTAACGGCTGAGGCCCCCCAGGTCGTCAACGATGCTCGGCAGCGCGGTCGAAACGATGGTCTGGTCGATGGCGCCAAGGAAGAGCGCCAGCAGAATGCCGAACAGTGTGAAGTTGCGGTCGCGCGTCGAGAGCGTCACACGGGTTCTCCTTACCTGCCACGCAGACGTCATGCTACGTCCGGCACTGACCAGGTGTCCGGCGGGCATCACCCATCCGGAGACTGACGGCTGGCGGCTAGCGAGCCGGACGACTTCCGAACCCGTCACTTATACCGTTACTGGGATGGTGCCGGCGCGAGGCGCCCAGGTTCACGAGGGCTTGATATTAGTCGTTATAACGACTATTGTTATGACAGCCGACAGCGGCGGGTGGGAGCTGCATGACACCGAAGCTTCAGAGCGTCATCAAGCAGACACGTCCGTTCGGGAGCCTCGAACAGGAGGTCTCCCTCACCCTCACACGCCTGGTCAACGACCTCAATGCCGAACAGGCCGAACTGTTGCGGGCCCACGGCATCACTTGGACCCAGTACAACGCCCTCCGCATCCTGCGGGGCGCCCAGGGCGAGCCGCTCTCCTGCGGCGAGGTCGGCGAGCGCATGATCAGCCGCGAGTCCGACGTTACGCGCCTACTGGACCGACTCGAGAAGCAGGGCCTGGTGCTCCGGGCACGCGGCGAGCGAGACCGCCGCGTTGTTAAGACGCGCATCACCGATAAGGGCCTCGAGCTCCTGGAGCAACTGGATCAGCCCGTAGCCCAGATGCACACCCGGCAGTTGGGGCACCTGGGTAAGGCCAAACTACGGTCGCTGCTTTCCCTGCTCGAAGAAGCATCCGAGAAGTAGCCGCACGGCTGCAGGCAGCTGACCGCGCCGCCCCTCTGATGTACACACCAAAACTACCGATCCCGAGTCTAGTTACCGAGGAGTCCCCATGACCGATAACGCCACCATCCCCCAACCGCCCGTCGATACCGCCAGCAGCCTAGCTGCGGGCATCGCCCCAAGCGGCAACCGCCTCCCCGCCGCCACCAGCCTGGGGCGCGTGCGCCTGCAGGTAGCCGACCTCAAGCGCTCGCGCGACTGGTACGAGACGGTGCTGGGCCTCCGCGCCGTGGAGAGCGCACCGGGCCGCGTGACCCTGGCGGCGCAGGGCACCGATGCCCCTCTCGTGGAACTGGTCGAGCATCCTCGCGCGGCACCCGTGCCGCGGCGCGGACGGCTCGGCCTCTACCACTACGCGCTCCTCCTACCCGACCGACCCTCGCTCGGCGCGTTCCTCCAGCACGTGGCCAGCCTGGGCGTGCAGGTCGGCGCCGGCGACCACCTTGTCAGCGAAGCGCTCTACCTGCAGGACCCCGACGGGCTCGGCATAGAGATCTACGCCGACCGCCCCCGCGAGCAGTGGGCGGTGGCCAACCGCGAGATCCGCATGGACACGTTGGCCGTCGACGCGCAGGACCTGCTGAACGCCGCCGCCGGCACCCGCTGGAGCGGCATGCCCGCCGGTACGAAGATGGGCCACGTGCACCTGCACATAGGCGATATCGACGCCGCCGACGCCTTCTACCACCAGGGTCTGGGCTTCGACCGCGTGGTGTGGAGCTATCCCGGCGCGCTGTTCCTCTCCGCCGGCGGTTACCACCACCACGTGGGCCTGAACACCTGGGCTGCGGGCAGCCCGCAGGCTACCGAAACCAACGCGCGCCTGTTGGCCTGGGAGATCGCGCTACCCAGCCAGGAGGACGTGGAGGCCGTGATCGCCAACCTGAGGGCCAACGGCTACGAGGTCGAACAGGCCCGCGACGCCGCCAAGGCTACCGACCCCTGGGGCATCACCGTACGACTGGTCGTGCGGCGGGAGCAAGGCGACTGAGTCCGATAGGAGCAGGTTTCTTCTCCTGCCGCTCAATCTGCGGGCTGCGCGGCCCCTATCATCCGAGCGTGCTGCAGGCTGGGGCATCAGGCCGCGGCGGGGTGGCTTGAGCGGTGCCCCTCCCCTGGAACGACATCCCGCCCGGTCCCCACGACCTTGGACTCGTGGTCTGCGACATGGACGGCACCCTGCTAACCAGCGACGACGAGGTCCCGGACCCGCTCTGGCCGCTCCTGCGGATACTGCACGAGCGGGGAGCAGCCTTCGTGCCGGCCAGCGGGCGCCAGTACGCCACGCTTGCGCGTTCGTTCGAGGGCGCACCCGGTGACATATCCTACGTAGCCGAGAACGGCAGCGTGGTGGTGCAGGGCGGCGAGGTGGTCTCCAAGACCACCGTGGACATGCGCCTGGTCGAGCAGGTCGTCGATCTGCTGCGGGGGCACGGGGCCGGGACCGATCTGGGCGTGGTGGTGTGCGGCGTGGAGAGTGCCTACATCCAGCGGCGCGACCCTACTTTCGTGAACGAGACCGAGAAGTACTACGCCCGTCTAGAGGTCGTAGACGACCTCACGGCCGTGCACGACGAGATCCTCAAGGTTGCACTGTTCCTCCGCGGTGAGGCGGAGGAGCTGGCGGCCACGACCTTCGCGCCCCTGGCCGAGGAGTACCAGGTGGTGGTGTCCGGCTCCAACTGGATCGACATCATGCACCGCCACGTGAACAAGGGCCGCGCCGTGAAGGCGCTGCAGGCGGCGCTCGACGTCACCCCGGAGCGCACGGCTGCGTTCGCCGACTACCTGAACGACCTGGAGATGCTGGACCAGGCGCACTGGTCTTTCGCCATGGCGAACGCGCACCCGGACGTGAAGCGGCGCGCCCGCTACCTGGCGCCTTCCAACGACGAGCACGGCGTCGTAACCGTGCTGCGGAGACTCCTGGGCGTCTCGAGCGGGTAGACGCGCGCGCACCCCGTTCCGGTTACCGGCACCACCCTGCCAGGCGCCCCTGCGAGGCTCCGCGAGACAGTGCTGCGGTGATGCTGAAGCCCGTCCGGGACATTGTTACCGGTGGTTTCGTCCCTGGTTGGTCGACGCCATTTCTCGGAGACTGGTCTCGAAAGGGCAAGGTGACGATGATGTCGCACCACACGTACTACCCGGAGCCGAAAGTCAGCAAGTTCCTCTTCGCCAGTAAGTGGATGGCCCCCATCTGGACGGTCGTGCGCGTATACCTGGGGTGGCAGTGGCTAACCGCCGGGTGGCACAAGGTCTGGGTGGACGGCGGCTTCAACCCCGCCTGGATCGGTCCCAACGCCAATGCGGCCGGCGGGTTCCTCAATGGCGCCCTCGCCAAGTCGACGGGTGACGCCCCCACCGTGGCGGCCTGGTACGGCTGGCTGATAGAGCACGTCTTCCTGCCCAACACCACGCTCTTCACCAACCTGGTGTCCATCGGCGAGGTTCTGGTAGGGGCGGCCCTGCTCCTCGGGCTCCTCACCGGCGTCAGCGCCCTGCTGGGCGGCCTCATGAACGTGGCCTTCCTCTTCGCCGGCACCCTCTCCAGCAACCCGCTGATGTTCGTACTGGCCACCTGGCTGGTGCTCGCCTGGCGCGTGGCCGGCTACTACGGCCTCGACCGCTGGGTCCTCCCCTGGCTGGGCGCGCCTCAAGGCGAAGGCTTCTCCGCCGCGCGGCGCAACCTCGTCACGGCCTTCCGGCGCCTAAGCACGCGCGCAGGGTAGGCCACCACTCCCCTTTCTGCGCCCGTCCCCGGCTCGGGGGGCGGGCGCACATCTTTTTGGGGACCCGGAGGGCTACTGCGGTCCGGGCGCCGGGTACTTCCTGGCGTTCTTAGCCATCTTCTCCCGCACCGACCGCAGCAGGTCTATCCCCAGGCGCTCGGACAACTGGATCAGGTAGATCTGCACGTCCGCTAGCTCGTCGGCCACCGCGCCCTTGGTGGCCTCGTCGAGTTCGTCCGACTCCTCAGTTGTGAGCCACTGGAACTGCTCGAGCAGTTCGGCCGCCTCCACAGCGAGCGCCATGGCCAGGTTCTTGGGCGCGTGGAAGCGTTCCCAGCCGCGTGCCCGCACGAACTCCCGCACGTCGCTTCTCAAGCGAGCGAAGTCGTCTTCCATGGGCGCACCATACACGGCGCCGAAGGGCCCCTAGCAGGGGCGCCAATGCCCGAGCCAGGCGTACACTCTCAGCATGGACATGTCGGAGATCGTCTCCGTCAGCTGGTGGATGATCCTGCCGCTGACCATCGTCGGTTCGCTCCTGCACTTCCTCTACGACTGGACCGGCGAGAAGCGCTGGGCGGCGGTCCTGGGCGCCGTCAACGAGAGCTACTGGGAGCACATCAAGATCGCCGTATGGCCGGTTCTGGTTCTGCAGATCGTCCTGTTCTTCATGGGCGGCCACCGCTACTCTGCGTTCATCCCCGCCGCCACCGTCGCCATCTACTCCCTGCCTATCTCGATGATCGGCATCGTGTGGCTCTACAAGTACTTCACTAAGCGCAACATCCTCTGGGTCGATATCGCCGTGTTCGGTGTGGTCATCGTGCTCGCGCAGTTCATCTTCGTGCAGCTGCTCCAGCAACTGCAGGCGGACGGCGTTACGATCGCGCTCTCCGTGCCCTACCTGCTCGGCATCCTCGGAGCGTTCTGGCGCTTCACCCTCAGGCCGCCAGCCGACCCCGACGTGTTCGTTGACCCGATCACCCACGAGTACGGCATCGAGGGCCACTCGCCCCACTTCTGAAGCGGCGCCCAGCGACGCCGGAACGACGCCACGTTGTCGCGCCCCGATGCACTCGCCCGGAAGATCCGGCATCGGCCCGCTACCATGCCCTTAAGGCGCTGCGGTGCCCCCGCCGACGAAGTGCGGCGGGTTCCTGCGAGAAGGAGTCAAGGATGCCTGACATCGAGTTGAAGGATCATGGCCCGGAACCGTACGCGGTCAACATCGAGGAGGCCACGGTGCAGAACGCCAACTTCCGCACCGCGCTCTGGACCGGTAAGCACCTGCAGATGACGCTCATGAGCATCCCCGAGGGCGGCGAGATCGGGCTCGAGAAGCACGATGAGCTCGACCAGTTCCTGCGCCTGGAGCAGGGCACCGGCCGCGTTCAGATGGGCTCCAGCAAGGACAACCTCGATTTCGACCAGGAAATCACCGATGACTGGGTCGTGCTGGTGCCTGCCGGCAAGTGGCACAACATCACCAACATCGGAAGCCGGCCCCTGAAGATCTACTCCATCTACACGCCGCCCGAGCACGACCACGGCACGGTCCACGCGACCAAAGCCGAAGCGGACGCGGCCGAGCACCACCACTGAGCACCGAGCGGCTCTACTCCCGGCTGGTCCGCACGGACCGCGGAACCGAGCACGACCCGGACACCGCGCATAACGGCGTAAGGATCATCGGCGCCTCGGCGCTGCAGAACATCGGCGACCAGGTCGTCAGCGCAGGCACCGTGCTTCCCTGGTTACTGTCGACGCTCGGAGCCCCGATAGGGCTCGTCGGCCTGCTGGTGCCCATCCGCGAGTCCGGCTCCCTCCTGCCGCAGGCCATGCTGGCGCCCCGCATACAGCGGCGCTCACACCGTAAGTGGGTCTGGGTCGCCGGGGCAGCGGTACAAGCCGCGAGCGCAGCAGTCATGTCGCTCGTGGCGGCCACCCTGACCGGGGCGATGGCGGGAGTTCTCATCCTGATCGCACTGGCCGTGTTCGCTCTCGGCAGGTCCCTCAGCTCCATCGCCTCCAAGGACGTCATGGCCCGCACGATCCCCAAGGGACAGCGCGGGCAGATCAACGGCATCTCCACACTCGTCTCGGGGCTCGTGGCGGTGACGATCGGCCTGGGCATCCGCTACCTGGGAGGCCACGAGTTCAACTCGGCCCTGCTCGCGTGGCTGCTCCTGGGCGCGGCGCTGACGTGGGTGGCCGCCATGGCGGTATACGCGAACGTGAAAGAGCCCGAAGCCCGAACCACGGGGGAAGGAAGCAACCGCTGGCTTCAGAACTCCTGGCAACTTCTGGTCACCGACGGGCCGTTCCGCAGGTTCGTGATCATGAGGACGCTGCTGCTGGTCTCGGCCCTGAGCCCACCCTTCCTCGTAGGATTGGCGGCCGGAAGCGGCGTGGGCCTCAGCGGCCTCGGCCTCTTCGTCGTGGCGCAAGGCGTGGCCAGGCTGATAGGTGGCCGCGCGTTCGGACGGCAGGCGGACCGCTCCAGCCGGCAGCTTATGGCCTGGGGCGCCCTGACCGCGTCGCTCCTCATCCTCGGTGTCCTGCTCCTGGACAGGATCCCGGGGCCGGCCGGCTCCGTCTGGCTGTACAGCGGCGCCTTCTTCCTCCTGGCGCTGATCCACACGGGCGTGAGGGTGGGGCGCAAGACCTACGTTATCGACATGGCCGAACCGGAGCAGGTCACCGATTACGTCGCCGTGTCCAACACGGTGATGGGGGTGCTGCTGCTGGTAACGGGAGCGGTCAATGCCGCGCTGGCACTACTCGGCACCGAGGTTGCGCTTCTGTTCCTGGCGTTGCTCGGCATCGCAGGATTCTTCGTTGCCCGGAGCATGCCGGAAGTACACGGCATCAACTGAGGCGGCAGCCGTGCCGTGGTCCAGGTGTTCGGTCGTGGCTCCGTGTTCAGGTCGTCGGCTGGGCGGCCACGGCCGTTCGCCGCGCGCCCAGCGGCACGCTTACGACCGTGGCTGCGAGCACGGCCAGGGTGGATAGTAGCCCCACGAAGTCGCCGAGGCGCACGAAGGGCGTCACACCGTGGAAGGCGCGCAGGGTGGAGACCGTCCCGGCAGCTTCCCCGTGTTCCAAGCGCTGCAGCACGCGCCCGTGGTTGTCGAACACCGCGCTAGGGCCGGACTGGTTGGCGAACACCGTGTAGCGACCAGTTTCCGCTGCGCGGAACGCCGTGACCCGCATGTGTAACTCGGGAGTAACGGTGCGAACGGCGAAACTGTCCTCGGTCACGTACACCAGCGCCTCTGCGCCGGCGCGCACCGACTCGCGCGCGAGCGAGCCGAAGACGCTGTCGAGGCAGACGCCCAGCCCGAGCCTCACGCCGTTCACCCCCAGGGGCGGCATGGCCGGCCCCGGGGTGTAGTGCCGCTCGTTGATGGGCACGAGGGCGCGCTTGCGGTAGACCTCGGTAAGCGCCCCGTCGCCCCAGTGGAAGATGGAGTTGTACGAGTTCCCGTCGGTGAACGCCACCCCGCCCACCAGTGCCACGGGCGCGCTCGCGAGCGCCTCCGCCAGGTAGTCGGGCACGTGCCCGGGCCGGACCGCCTGCGGCACCGCCGTTTCGCCCCACACGACGAGGTCGGCGCCGTGCGCGGCGGCCTGCGCCGTGATGT
Source organism: uncultured bacterium (assembly GCA_964467885.1). Lineage (GTDB taxonomy): Bacteria > Deinococcota > Deinococci > Deinococcales > Trueperaceae > JAAYYF01. Next base: position 62,074 of record CAYXUE010000007.1, read on the forward strand.
CGGCGTACGGCTCGACCATCCGCATGGCCGCCTCGCGGTCGAAGCGCGCCATGAGCGTGTCGACGCTGCTCACCGCTCCCTGCACCACCGCCACCCGGAGTGGAGCTGCACCCTCTCTGGGGGCGTTCCCGCCCGGCACGGGCGTTAGCACGAACACGGTTGCAAGCACGACTAGCCCCGACACCGGCAGCCAACGGCGCCGCCAGGCGAGGAATAGGGCGAGGTTCAAGCCGATGACGAGCAGGCTTACGCTGCTGACGCCGCTCCAGCCCGCCGCCGCGAGCAGGGGCGTGTCGAACTGGGTGTAGCCGAAAGCGCTCATGCCGTTCGCGAAGTCGCCGAACAGGGCGCGTTGCGCCGGCACGAACTCAGCAGCTACCAGGAGAGCCGGGAAGAGCCAGAGCGCCTGGCCACCGAACCTCTTAGCGAAGGCCACGAAGAGCGCACCCGCGATGGCCCAGGGCACGGCTGCCACCACGACGAGCGCGGGGTACGCCCACAACTCGGCTGGCGCCACGCCCTCGAAGGCCACGAGACCCGTGCCTAGCGACGCGAGCGCGCCCGCGAGCGCCCCGCGCCACCGGCGCCGCTCTCCGTCCAGCGCCGCCAGCAGCGGAACGAGCGCGATCCAAGCGAGGTAGCCGGGACCCCAGGGGCGGTGTGCAGCGCTGACGAGTGCCGCGCTCGCGAGGGAGAGAGCGAGGAGGCGCGTCACCGCCACTCCTCCGGTTGGGCGGGCGGGTCGGAGAAGGCGAGGATGTGGCCAGCCCAAGCGGCGGTGAAGTTCTCGAACGGATAGAGCACCTGGCCGCGCGTAGGGTCGGCGGCGTAGACGTAGCCGCCGCGCACGTCGCGCACGATGACGAAGCGCCCGCCGTCGTCTTTCATGTGGGCCACGAAGGGCGTCTTGATATGGGAGAGGGCGGCGGGCTCGGCTTTGAGCCATTGGCCATCGAGCCCGTAACTGGCGCTTAGTTGGGTGACATCTGAGAGTCGCCCGGCGAAGCTCGAGGTGCTCATCCGCTCGATGACTTCTGCCGGGGTGGTCTGCGCGCCGTTCCAGTTGGACAGCGTAGATAGCACGGCGGCGACGCCGGTGGCATCCTCATGCGCGGGAGCTGGGTCTACCGAGGACGAGATAGATGTCGACAAGATATAGGCCTGCCCATCGAAGCGGGGGCTGGCCCGCCAGTCGTTGAGGGCCACCGACTCATACAGGTTCAGCGCGGGCGGTGTTAGCAGTAGCAACACGGATACCGACAGGATGCTGAGATACGCACCACGGGTCATATGGCCCCTCCGGAGGTGAGGAGGGGGTAGCTGGCGGCTGGCCAGCTACCCCGGAATCCATCCAAGCGCAAACTTACTGATGCCTAATCGACTATGTCGTAGATGACGAAATGGAAAGGCGCCTGGACGCGGCTGCCGGTCGAGTTGTGCGGCACGACCACCGCCGTCCCGTCCACTGCAGGGTTTCCGATGGCGTTGACGGCGATCATCGGAGCGTTGGTGCTACGCGAAGTCGCAATGAGCGTGTGTTTGTTGTGGTCATACGGAACGCCGTTAATGGTGATGCGGTAGTGCTGGGACGGACCATGGTATTCCACGTCCCAGTTCGTGGTTCCACCAAGCTTCGTTCCGTCTGATGCCACCGTTCCGAACGCCAGCGGCAGCCCGCTACCCACGTTGTTGGTGATGGTGCCC